>NZ_CP012477.1:0-300000 GCF_001281315.1 Arthrobacter sp. ERGS1:01
CCAAACACCACGACGGAGACCGCATGGTTTCGTGTTGGTGTGTGAGGAGTAAAGACCTGCTGCGAGAACGTTTGTTTCTCGGTGGTTGCTCAAGGGTGGAATATCAATAAAACAGCCGATGATCGGCATCTGGCAGCCTGGTTCCAGTACAACACTTCCTTGTGGGTGTGCGGAAAGAACCGTGATGGGTTGAAAGATGTGTGGTTGTTAAGCGTTTGGCACACTGTTGGGTCCTGAAACAACAACGAAAGTTGTTTGTTTCTGGTTTCCACACACACGACCGTCACGGGAAGGACAGGCACTTTGGTGCGGGTTCGACGTGGTTGGGGAGTGTGTGTTGGGGTTGTTGTTTGAGAACTACATAGTGAACGCGAGCATCTTATAGAAGGAAGCAATTTCTTTGAGATATATGAACCTGGATCTGATGCTGTTGACACCCTTTTGGGGTGTTGGTGGTGTTGATTTTCATGGTTCTCTCGATATAAGTTTTAGTGTGTTTTGACTATTTTGTGTAGTCAAGTTTTTAAGGGCACACGGTGGATGCCTTGGCATTAGGAGCCGAAGAAGGACGTAGGAATCTGCGATAAGCCTCGGGGAGTTGATAACCGAACTTTGATCCGAGGGTGTCCGAATGGGGAACCCCGTTACCCGTCGCAAGGCGAGGTGATGACCCACACCTGAATATATAGGGTGTGTGGAGGGAACGTGGGAAGTGAAACATCTCAGTACCCACAGGAAGAGAAAACAATAGTGATTCCGTTAGTAGGCGAGCGAACGCGGAACAGGCTAAACCGTGCCATGTGTGATAGCCGGCGGGCGTTGCATGGTCGGGGTTGTGGGACTTACCGTTACGAATCTGCCGGTTCGTTGAGGGGAATGGTGCATGTATAGGTGAAGGGCTTTGAATGGCCTGCCGTAGAGGGTGAGAGTCCCGTAACCGAAATGCAGTGCACTCCCTGGTGAGTATCCCAAGTAGCACGGGGCCCGAGAAATCCCGTGTGAATCTGTCAGGACCACCTGATAAGCCTAAATACTACCTAATGACCGATAGCGGACAAGTACCGTGAGGGAAAGGTGAAAAGTACCCCGGGAGGGGAGTGAAATAGTACCTGAAACCGTGTGCTTACAATCCGTCAGAGCCACCCTAGTTGTGGTGATGGCGTGCCTTTTGAAGAATGAGCCTGCGAGTTAGTGTTACGTCGCGAGGTTAACCCGTGTGGGGAAGCCGTAGCGAAAGCGAGTCTGAATAGGGCGATGCAGTGGCGTGATCTAGACCCGAAGCGAAGTGATCTACCCATGGCCAGGTTGAAGCGCGTGTAAGAGCGCGTGGAGGACCGAACCCACTTCAGTTGAAAATGGAGGGGATGAGCTGTGGGTAGGGGTGAAAGGCCAATCAAACTTCGTGATAGCTGGTTCTCCCCGAAATGCATTTAGGTGCAGCGTTGCGTGTTTCTTACCGGAGGTAGAGCTACTGGATGGCTAATGGGCCCTACAAGGTTACTGACGTCAGCCAAACTCCGAATGCCGGTAAGTGAGAGCGTAGCAGTGAGACTGTGGGGGATAAGCTTCATAGTCGAGAGGGAAACAGCCCAGACCACCAACTAAGGCCCCTAAGCGTGTGCTAAGTGGGAAAGGATGTGGGATTGCTTAGACAACCAGGAGGTTGGCTTAGAAGCAGCCATCCTTAAAAGAGTGCGTAATAGCTCACTGGTCAAGTGATTCCGCGCCGACAATGTAGCGGGGCTCAAGTACACCGCCGAAGTTGTGGATTTCAAACATTACCCAAGCTAAGGATTCGTTCCTGGTTCAGGGGTTTGGAGTGGTAGGGGAGCGTCGTGTGGGCATTGAAGCCGCAGTGTGAACTAGCGGTGGAGCCCACACGAGTGAGAATGCAGGCATGAGTAGCGAAAGACGGGTGAGAAACCCGTCCGCCGAATGATCAAGGGTTCCAGGGTCAAGCTAATCTGCCCTGGGTAAGTCGGGACCTAAGGCGAGGCCGACAGGCGTAGTCGATGGACAACGGGTTGATATTCCCGTACCGGTGAAGAACCGCCCATATTGAACTGATGATACTAACCACCCAAACCGCCAGTGCGTGTCCTTCGGGGCCAGGCTGTGTGGGGAGCGTGGGACCTGAGTCAGGGAGGTAAACGTATTAACAGGTGTGACGCAGGAAGGTAGCCGAGCCGGGCGATGGTAGACCCGGTCTAAGGACGTAGGAAACGCGATAGGCAAATCCGTCGCGTTGTCTTCAATGACGATTCTGAGATCTGATGGGACCCCCGTATGGGGGAATTCGGTGATCCTATGCTGCCTAGAAAAGCATCGACGTGAGGTTCCAACTGCCCGTACCCCAAACCGACACAGGTGATCAGGTAGAGAATACTAAGGCGATCGAGAGAATTATGGTTAAGGAACTCGGCAAAATGCCCCCGTAACTTCGGGAGAAGGGGGGCCTGCCCCGTGAAGGAACCTAGCGTTCCGTGAGCGGGTGTGGGCCGCAGAGACCAGGGGGAAGCGACTGTTTACTAAAAACACAGGTCCGTGCGAAGTCGCAAGACGATGTATACGGACTGACTCCTGCCCGGTGCTGGAAGGTTAAGAGGACCGGTTAGCTACTTCGGTAGCGAAGCTGAGAATTTAAGCCCCAGTAAACGGCGGTGGTAACTATAACCATCCTAAGGTAGCGAAATTCCTTGTCGGGTAAGTTCCGACCTGCACGAATGGAGTAACGACTTCCCCGCTGTCTCAACCATAAACTCGGCGAAATTGCAGTACGAGTAAAGATGCTCGTTACGCGCAGCAGGACGGAAAGACCCCGAGACCTTTACTATAGTTTGGTATTGGTGTTCGGAGTGGCTTGTGTAGGATAGGTGGGAGACTGTGAAACCGCAACGCTAGTTGTGGTGGAGTCATCGTTGAAATACCACTCTGGTCACTTTGGACATCTAACTTCGGCCCGTAATCCGGGTCAGGGACAGTGCCTGATGGGTAGTTTAACTGGGGCGGTTGCCTCCTAAAAAGTAACGGAGGCGCCCAAAGGTTCCCTCAGCCTGGTTGGCAATCAGGTTTCGAGTGTAAGTGCACAAGGGAGCTTGACTGTGAGAGGGACACCTCGAGCAGGGACGAAAGTCGGGACTAGTGATCCGGCGGCACATTGTGGAATGGCCGTCGCTCAACGGATAAAAGGTACCTCGGGGATAACAGGCTGATCTTGCCCAAGAGTCCATATCGACGGCATGGTTTGGCACCTCGATGTCGGCTCGTCGCATCCTGGGGCTGGAGTAGGTCCCAAGGGTTGGGCTGTTCGCCCATTAAAGCGGTACGCGAGCTGGGTTTAGAACGTCGTGAGACAGTTCGGTCCCTATCCGCTGCGCGCGCAGGAAATTTGAGAAGGGCTGTCCTTAGTACGAGAGGACCGGGACGGACGAACCTCTGGTGTGTCAGTTGTACTGCCAAGTGCATCGCTGATTAGCTACGTTCGGATGGGATAACCGCTGAAAGCATCTAAGCGGGAAGCTCGCTTCAAGATGAGATTTCCATACACGCAAGTGTGAGAGGCCCCCAGCTAGACCACTGGGTTGATAGGCCGGACGTGGAAGCGAGGACTAAAGACTCGTGAAGCTGACCGGTACTAATAAGCCGATAACTTACACTACACACAAGTATCACCACCACGGAGTGCGAATAAACCTTCAAAAGCTATTCACACCCCAGGTACCGATACAACACACTGCTCACGTTCACTATGTGGTTCCCAACCAACAAACCCACCCCCGAACCTAACGGGGGCCGGCACGTTCGGTACACACGGGAAACCAAACACCACCAGGATCAAACCCGGTAGTGACCAAACCCACCCCGGTGGGCACGGCACCACCAGCAACGATCCTGTAAACTAAATATTGTTGTTCCAACAAGAACACCCAACAAGCCACCCACCCGAATACCAGCAATGGAACCGGGATTGGGGAACGAGTTACGGTGGTCATAGCGTGGGGGAAACGCCCGGTCCCATTCCGAACCCGGAAGCTAAGACCCACAGCGCCGATGGTACTGCATTCGTGAGGATGTGGGAGAGTAGGACACCGCCGGACAACACCAAAAAGGGTAGAGGCCCCGCACACACACCGTGCGGGGCCTCCCCACCTTTAACAACCAAAACACCAGGCCCCCACAACAAACACACCACACCACCAAAACCCAGGCCCCCACACACGGGGCCGCTCCTGTTTAACAGCACCACCATCACCAGGCCCCCACAACAAACACACCACACCACCAAAACCCAGGCCCCACACACGGGGCCGCTCCTGTTTAACAGCACCACCATCACCAGGCCCCCACAACAAACACACCACACCACCAAAACCCAGGCCCCCACACACGGGGCCGCTCCTGTTTAACAGCACCACCATCACCAGGCCCCCACACGAGGGGCCGCTCCTGTTTAACACCCGACACAAGGCCCCGGGAGCAGGGTCCTCGATCCGACCGGCCGGCGTGGTGAAGAACACCACCGCGTTCCACCAGGCATGGTTGCCCCACGCACGGGCGCCCAGGCCAGGCGAGGAAGGGCAGGGTTTGTCCTGATAGGGATGACGGCACCATCACGGGCCGGCGGACTGGCTGGCTGGTGGGTGCGGGACTCGTGCCGATGCGGCCATGACGACCGAGGCTAGTGGGTGGCAGCCCAACCGGGTCAGCGCTGCCCAGCAGCAGCGGCGCACGGCAGCAGTGCTGCAGGGCGGCTGCGTCGCAGGGTGCCGGTGCGGTGGTAGTGGGTCGCCAACCACCACGACCTCGAGCCGGCGCACGATCGCTGGCATCACCGGACCGGGGTATGAACCAGCCCCGCAACCATCTGTGAGCTGGCCCCACCCCATCACGACACCACCCCATCACGACGCAACGCCTTCAACACGGGACGGCATCAAGATTCCGGGAGACCAGAACGCCGCGAGATCAGGACACCAGGCGACGATGGCCCCACCGCGGCCATTACTGTTCAACGACCAGGCACAGACCCCCGGCCCAGGAACGGGTCCAGGCGCAGGTCTGGTTGCCCCCTGGGCCGGGAAAGAGGCACGGAGGGCGTCGTGGAGGGGGTTTGGTGGTGCCGGCCACGGACCTCTTTCGTGCTCCAGGTCCGGGGTGGAGCTCGTCGGCGCGGGTGATGGCCTGTGAGTGTGGATCTGGTTGTGGTGGGTGTGCCGATGGCGGCACGGAGTCTTGGATGGCCTCTATGCCCCGGTCAAGGGGCGGACACCCAGTTTTGGTCGTACACCAACACCGGCACCGGCACCGGCAGCAGTATCAGTACCGGCGCCTGCGTGGGGACCGTCGGGATCCTGGTGCCGCGGTGATGGTGGCCGGCGGTCGTCCGGGGCACCGGTGGCGAACCCGTGGAGTAGGCCGGTCACGAGGTGACGGTGCGTGGTTCATCGCCGGCGGTGCCGAAGAAGACGCGGCGCCGGAAAAGACGCGGTATCACCTCGAGCAGCTGCCGCCGGCTGCTTTGACGCGTGCGATAGGGCTGCCGGCCCACGGGTGGGCACGGCTCGGGCGAGTACGTCGACAACGCCTGTGACGGGAGGAGCATTTGATCGCTGTGGTGAGTAGTGGTGTGGGGCTTCTTGGAGTACCGGCGCCGAGTGTCAGTGCCCTGCCCTGCGCTGGGGGTTCTGGGGGTGCCTGTGCCGAGAGGCAGTGCACCGCGTGGGTGGTCGATGGCCAGCGCGGAGGGCTTGCTGATGGCCGGTGCTGGCTGGGGGTGGCTGGGTTGTTTCGCCCCGGGGTTGGGGTGCCGGGACGGGAGGGGTGGGGTGTGGGTTGTGGCTTGTGGTGGGGTGCGGGTTTTTGTGCGTGGGGTGGTGGATTTGCGTGTTGGTGGAAAGGTGTGTATTGTTTTTCGAGTTGCCCCGGTGTTCGGGGGGACGGAATTCCTGTTTATGAAGGCCGGTTTTGCCGGTTCTTTTGGCGTGTTGTGGGTGGTTGGTTCACTGTTTGGTGGATTTGCTTTCCGGGATATGTTCGGGTAAGCTTGAAAAGTTGCCTCGGCACTGATCGTCGTGAACAAACTGGTTTTGTTTGGGTGTGTTGGCTGGGTGTGGTTGTTGTTTGAGAACTCAATAGTGTGCCAAGTTTTATTGATACCAATTTATTGTATTGAATTGGTTATTTGGTTGGTTGTTGCCGCCCCTGTGGTGATGACTGGCCGTTTAGCTGGTTTCGAATTTAGTGCATGACTTCATCATCTTTTTCCGGTGTGTTGTTGTGTGTCTGTTTAGTTATTAACGGAGAGTTTGATCCTGGCTCAGGATGAACGCTGGCGGCGTGCTTAACACATGCAAGTCGAACGATGAACCGACGCTTGCGTCGGGGATTAGTGGCGAACGGGTGAGTAACACGTGAGTAACCTGCCCTTAACTCTGGGATAAGCCTGGGAAACTGGGTCTAATACTGGATATTGACTTTTCACCGCATGGTGGTTGGTTGAAAGATTTATTGGTTTTGGATGGACTCGCGGCCTATCAGCTTGTTGGTGAGGTAATGGCTCACCAAGGCGACGACGGGTAGCCGGCCTGAGAGGGTGACCGGCCACACTGGGACTGAGACACGGCCCAGACTCCTACGGGAGGCAGCAGTGGGGAATATTGCACAATGGGCGAAAGCCTGATGCAGCGACGCCGCGTGAGGGATGACGGCCTTCGGGTTGTAAACCTCTTTCAGTAGGGAACAAGGCCAGTGTTTAGTTGGTTGAGGGTACCTGCAGAAGAAGCGCCGGCTAACTACGTGCCAGCAGCCGCGGTAATACGTAGGGCGCAAGCGTTATCCGGAATTATTGGGCGTAAAGAGCTCGTAGGCGGTTTGTCGCGTCTGCCGTGAAAGTCCGGGGCTCAACTCCGGATCTGCGGTGGGTACGGGCAGACTAGAGTGATGTAGGGGAGACTGGAATTCCTGGTGTAGCGGTGAAATGCGCAGATATCAGGAGGAACACCGATGGCGAAGGCAGGTCTCTGGGCATTAACTGACGCTGAGGAGCGAAAGCATGGGGAGCGAACAGGATTAGATACCCTGGTAGTCCATGCCGTAAACGTTGGGCACTAGGTGTGGGGGACATTCCACGTTTTCCGCGCCGTAGCTAACGCATTAAGTGCCCCGCCTGGGGAGTACGGCCGCAAGGCTAAAACTCAAAGGAATTGACGGGGGCCCGCACAAGCGGCGGAGCATGCGGATTAATTCGATGCAACGCGAAGAACCTTACCAAGGCTTGACATAAACCGGAAACACCTAGAAATAGGTGCCCCACTTGTGGTCGGTTTACAGGTGGTGCATGGTTGTCGTCAGCTCGTGTCGTGAGATGTTGGGTTAAGTCCCGCAACGAGCGCAACCCTCGTTCCATGTTGCCAGCACGTAGTGGTGGGGACTCATGGGAGACTGCCGGGGTCAACTCGGAGGAAGGTGAGGACGACGTCAAATCATCATGCCCCTTATGTCTTGGGCTTCACGCATGCTACAATGGCCGGTACAATGGGTTGCGATACTGTGAGGTGGAGCTAATCCCAAAAAGCCGGTCTCAGTTCGGATTGGGGTCTGCAACTCGACCCCATGAAGTCGGAGTCGCTAGTAATCGCAGATCAGCAACGCTGCGGTGAATACGTTCCCGGGCCTTGTACACACCGCCCGTCAAGTCACGAAAGTTGGTAACACCCGAAGCCCATGGCCCAACCCGCAAGGGAGGGAGTGGTCGAAGGTGGGACTGGCGATTGGGACTAAGTCGTAACAAGGTAGCCGTACCGGAAGGTGCGGCTGGATCACCTCCTTTCTAAGGAGCACCAAACACCACGACGGAGACCGCATGGTTTCGTGTTGGTGGTGTGAGGAGTAAAGACCTGCTGCGAGAACGTTTGTTTCTCGGTGGGTTGCTCAAGGGTGGAATATCAATAAAACAGCCGATGATCGGCATCTGGCAGCCTGGTTCCAGTACAACACTTCCTTGTGGGGTGTGCGGAAAGAACCGTGATGGGTTGAAAGATGTGTGGTTGTTAAGCGTTTGGCACACTGTTGGGTCCTGAAACAACAACGAAAGTTGTTTGTTTCTGGTTTCCCACACACAACCGACCGTCACGGGAAGGACAGGCACTTTGGTGCGGGTTCGACGTGGTTGGGGAGTGTGTGTTGGGGTTGTTGTTTGAGAACTACATAGTGAACGCGAGCATCTTATAGAAGGAAGCAATTTCTTTGAGATATATGAACCTGGATCTGATGCTGTTGACACCCTTTTGGGGTGTTGGTGGTGTTGATTTTCATGGTTCTCTCGATATAAGTTTTAGTGTGTTTTTGACTATTTTGTGTAGTCAAGTTTTTAAGGGCACACGGTGGATGCCTTGGCATTAGGAGCCGAAGAAGGACGTAGGAATCTGCGATAAGCCTCGGGGAGTTGATAACCGAACTTTGATCCGAGGGTGTCCGAATGGGGGAACCCCGTTACCCGTCGCAAGGCGAGGTGATGACCCACACCTGAATATATAGGGTGTGTGGAGGGAACGTGGGGAAGTGAAACATCTCAGTACCCACAGGAAGAGAAAACAATAGTGATTCCGTTAGTAGTGGCGAGCGAACGCGGAACAGGCTAAACCGTGCCATGTGTGATAGCCGGCGGGCGTTGCATGGTCGGGGTTGTGGGACTTACCGTTACGAATCTGCCGGTTCGTTGAGGGGAATGGTGCATGTATAGGTGAAGGGCTTTGAATGGCCTGCCGTAGAGGGTGAGAGTCCCGTAACCGAAATGCAGTGCACTCCCTGGTGAGTATCCCAAGTAGCACGGGGCCCGAGAAATCCCGTGTGAATCTGTCAGGACCACCTGATAAGCCTAAATACTACCTAATGACCGATAGCGGACAAGTACCGTGAGGGAAAGGTGAAAAGTACCCCGGGAGGGGAGTGAAATAGTACCTGAAACCGTGTGCTTACAATCCGTCAGAGCCACCCTAGTTGTGGTGATGGCGTGCCTTTTGAAGAATGAGCCTGCGAGTTAGTGTTACGTCGCGAGGTTAACCCGTGTGGGGAAGCCGTAGCGAAAGCGAGTCTGAATAGGGCGATGCAGTGGCGTGATCTAGACCCGAAGCGAAGTGATCTACCCATGGCCAGGTTGAAGCGCGTGTAAGAGCGCGTGGAGGACCGAACCCACTTCAGTTGAAAATGGAGGGGATGAGCTGTGGGTAGGGGTGAAAGGCCAATCAAACTTCGTGATAGCTGGTTCTCCCCGAAATGCATTTAGGTGCAGCGTTGCGTGTTTCTTACCGGAGGTAGAGCTACTGGATGGCTAATGGGCCCTACAAGGTTACTGACGTCAGCCAAACTCCGAATGCCGGTAAGTGAGAGCGTAGCAGTGAGACTGTGGGGGATAAGCTTCATAGTCGAGAGGGAAACAGCCCAGACCACCAACTAAGGCCCCTAAGCGTGTGCTAAGTGGGAAAGGATGTGGGATTGCTTAGACAACCAGGAGGTTGGCTTAGAAGCAGCCATCCTTAAAAGAGTGCGTAATAGCTCACTGGTCAAGTGATTCCGCGCCGACAATGTAGCGGGGCTCAAGTACACCGCCGAAGTTGTGGATTTCAAACATTACCCAAGCTAAGGATTCGTTCCTGGTTCAGGGGTTTGGAGTGGTAGGGGAGCGTCGTGTGGGCATTGAAGCCGCAGTGTGAACTAGCGGTGGAGCCCACACGAGTGAGAATGCAGGCATGAGTAGCGAAAGACGGGTGAGAAACCCGTCCGCCGAATGATCAAGGGTTCCAGGGTCAAGCTAATCTGCCCTGGGTAAGTCGGGACCTAAGGCGAGGCCGACAGGCGTAGTCGATGGACAACGGGTTGATATTCCCGTACCGGTGAAGAACCGCCCATATTGAACTGATGATACTAACCACCCAAACCGCCAGTGCGTGTCCTTCGGGGCCAGGCTGTGTGGGGAGCGTGGGACCTGAGTCAGGGAGGTAAACGTATTAACAGGTGTGACGCAGGAAGGTAGCCGAGCCGGGCGATGGTAGACCCGGTCTAAGGACGTAGGAAACGCGATAGGCAAATCCGTCGCGTTGTCTTCAATGACGATTCTGAGATCTGATGGGACCCCCGTATGGGGGAATTCGGTGATCCTATGCTGCCTAGAAAAGCATCGACGTGAGGTTCCAACTGCCCGTACCCCAAACCGACACAGGTGATCAGGTAGAGAATACTAAGGCGATCGAGAGAATTATGGTTAAGGAACTCGGCAAAATGCCCCCGTAACTTCGGGAGAAGGGGGGCCTGCCCCGTGAAGGAACCTAGCGTTCCGTGAGCGGGTGTGGGCCGCAGAGACCAGGGGGAAGCGACTGTTTACTAAAAACACAGGTCCGTGCGAAGTCGCAAGACGATGTATACGGACTGACTCCTGCCCGGTGCTGGAAGGTTAAGAGGACCGGTTAGCTACTTCGGTAGCGAAGCTGAGAATTTAAGCCCCAGTAAACGGCGGTGGTAACTATAACCATCCTAAGGTAGCGAAATTCCTTGTCGGGTAAGTTCCGACCTGCACGAATGGAGTAACGACTTCCCCGCTGTCTCAACCATAAACTCGGCGAAATTGCAGTACGAGTAAAGATGCTCGTTACGCGCAGCAGGACGGAAAGACCCCGAGACCTTTACTATAGTTTGGTATTGGTGTTCGGAGTGGCTTGTGTAGGATAGGTGGGAGACTGTGAAACCGCAACGCTAGTTGTGGTGGAGTCATCGTTGAAATACCACTCTGGTCACTTTGGACATCTAACTTCGGCCCGTAATCCGGGTCAGGGACAGTGCCTGATGGGTAGTTTAACTGGGGCGGTTGCCTCCTAAAAAGTAACGGAGGCGCCCAAAGGTTCCCTCAGCCTGGTTGGCAATCAGGTTTCGAGTGTAAGTGCACAAGGGAGCTTGACTGTGAGAGGGACACCTCGAGCAGGGACGAAAGTCGGGACTAGTGATCCGGCGGCACATTGTGGAATGGCCGTCGCTCAACGGATAAAAGGTACCTCGGGGATAACAGGCTGATCTTGCCCAAGAGTCCATATCGACGGCATGGTTTGGCACCTCGATGTCGGCTCGTCGCATCCTGGGGCTGGAGTAGGTCCCAAGGGTTGGGCTGTTCGCCCATTAAAGCGGTACGCGAGCTGGGTTTAGAACGTCGTGAGACAGTTCGGTCCCTATCCGCTGCGCGCGCAGGAAATTTGAGAAGGGCTGTCCTTAGTACGAGAGGACCGGGACGGACGAACCTCTGGTGTGTCAGTTGTACTGCCAAGTGCATCGCTGATTAGCTACGTTCGGATGGGATAACCGCTGAAAGCATCTAAGCGGGAAGCTCGCTTCAAGATGAGATTTCCATACACGCAAGTGTGAGAGGCCCCCAGCTAGACCACTGGGTTGATAGGCCGGACGTGGAAGCGAGGACTAAAGACTCGTGAAGCTGACCGGTACTAATAAGCCGATAACTTACACTACACACAAGTATCACCACCACGGAGTGCGAATAAACCTTCAAAAGCTATTCACACCCCAGGTACCGATACAACACACTGCTCACGTTCACTATGTGGTTCCCAACCAACAAACCCACCCCCGAACCAAACGGGGACCGGTTATCTACGGTTGACACGGGAAACCAAACACCACCAGGATCAAACCCGGTAGTGACCAAACCCACCCCGGTGGGCACGGCACCACCAGCAACGATCCTGTAAACTAAATATTGTTGTTCCAACAAGAACACCCAACAAGCCACCCACCCGAATACCAGCAATGGAACCGGGATTGGGGAACGAGTTACGGTGGTCATAGCGTGGGGGAAACGCCCGGTCCCATTCCGAACCCGGAAGCTAAGACCCACAGCGCCGATGGTACTGCATTCGTGAGGATGTGGGAGAGTAGGACACCGCCGGACAACACCAAAAAGGGTAGAGGCCCCGCACACACACCGTGCGGGGCCTCCCCACCTTTAACAACCAAAACACCAGGCCCCCACACGGGGCCACAGCTATTTAAGGAGCGGTACAGGCCAGCGCCGCCGCAATCACCGGGTCACGGCCACGATCGGTCCGGTACGCCACATACTCAGTCATGGGGGCAATGTCCTCAACCAGGTCAAGCAACAGGAGCCGGGGATCGTGGCTGAATTCACCGTCGCCGATGAGGCCTATCCCCAAGCCGGCAAGGACTGCCGCCTGAACGGCTTCACGCCCGTCCGTCTCCGTGATGTCGCCGGGCGCCACTCCCCAGTCAGCCAGAGCCGCCTGTGTGACGCTGCGGGTGACGGACCCCGGCTCGCGCATGATCAGGGATTGTCCGTTGAGGGCCTTGATGGAGACTTGCTTGGCACCTGCCAGTAGAGAATCGTGGCGGACCAGGGCCACGAGGTCCTGGGTGCCCAACACCGCCGTCGTCAGTAGGGGGTGTGGGGAGGCGTCTGCCACAATGCCAATGTCAGCGGATCCGTTGGCCACCGCCTTCTTGATGCTTGCCGAGTTGCCGCTGATCAGCTCGACCTTGATCCCGGGGTGGCGGCTCCTGAGCCGGGAGAGAATGGGCACTGCGTGGATGGGGGCGTCCGTGCCGAAGCGAAGCCGGCCGCTCAGTGTGCCGAGGCGTGCCGAAAGCAGGCTCTCGGCTTCAAGTTCGGCGGCGAACAGCCTGGTGGTGACGGCCAGGAGGGCTTCGCCGGTACTCGTCAATTCCATGGAACGCCCGGCACGGCGCAAGAGGAGCTGCGAATATTTGCCCTCAAGCAACCTCACTTGTTCCGACAAGGTGGGCTGGCTGACGCCGGCGGCCGTGGCGGCTGCGGTGTAGCTGCCGTAACTGGCCACCAGATGGAAGGCCCTCAGGTGCGTCAGATTCATAGTTGCTGCCTATTGTTCCTATAGGGATGGCGGGAATTCTCTATAGATGATGTCAGATCTTCTGTAGCGTCGTACATATGAACAGCACTTTAACTCCGCGTAAACGCCACGTGTTGGTCGTGGGCATGGACGGCATCCGCCACGATTCCCTCCTCGACGCGCAGACTCCCGTCCTTGATGCGTTGGCCCGGGACGGCGTCCTGCTGCCTGTGCGCGTCCACGAGAAGAATTACACCGTCTCTGGACCCGTATGGTCCACCGTCGCTACCGGTGTGTACATGGACCGCCACGGAGTGGTGGGGAACTCGGTGCACCCGCCGGAGATGGCGGCCTTCCCGGACTTCACGGCGCGCGTGCGTGCACATGATCCCCACGCGGAGACCATGATTGCGGCCAGCTGGCACCCCTTGGCCGCAGCAGTTGAATGCGGGCCTATATTCTCCTCCCGGGGCTGGGTCAATGAGGTGGACCCGGAACGCGAAAACAACAGGGAGAGCTGGCTGCGGGCCGACGACGAGGTTGCCGACTACGCAGCGGGACGTTTGGGCGCCGAGGACCTTGCCGTCAGCTTCGTCTACTTTGGCGAAGGCGACGTTGAAGCACACAACCACGGCACCGGGCCCGGCTACACTGCCTGCATCGAACGCTGCGACGCGCGCCTCGGCAGGCTTGTGGAGGCCATCGCGGGCCGCCCCGGCCGTGCGGACGAGGACTGGAGCGTCATCGTGGTCACCGACCACGGCCATCTGGACCAAGGCGGACACGGCGGCGAAAGCGATGAGGAGCGCACAGCCTGGATGGTGGCATCCGGCGCGGGGATGCCCGACGGCATCACAGCCCTTGACCACGCCGACATTGCCGCCCAGGTCCTAGCCACCTTTGGGGTGCCGGATGCGAACCTCGACGGCGTGCCTTTCGGCCGGCGCTAAATGTCGCCAACGGTCGCCGGGCTGGTTCTTGTCGCAGCCCTGCTCCACAGCAGCTGGAACGCCATCGCCAAGGCCATCCCCGACAAGCTGGCCTCCTCGACCCTGATAGCGCTGGTCTACCTTGTTGCCGGCGGCATGGGAGTGTTCGTCTTTGGCCTTCCGGCAGCAGCCGCTTGGCCGTTCATTCTGGTGTCCGCCTGCCTCCAGACGGCGTACCTGATCCTGCTGACCACCTCGTACAAGCACGGCGACTTCAGCCAGGTCTACCCCCTTGCCCGTGGCCTGGCGGTGCTGCTCGTAGCCATCGTGGCCGTGACCTTCCTGGCGGAGAACTTGAGCGCCGTGCAATTGGTGGGGGTCGTCGTCGTCGGCGGTTCCTTGCTGGCGCTGGCCCTGATTGGGAAAGGCTCCAGCCGCCTCGGGGTCACGTTTGCGGTCCTGACGGGGGCCTGCATTGCAGCCTATTCGCTGGTGGACGGGCTGGGGGTGCGTCAATCCGGCAGTCCGTTTGCCTACATTTCCTGGCTTTTCCTGATCCAGGGCGTCATGATTCCCCTGGTGTGTTGGCGGCTGGCCCCGCGCCGCATGGAATTCGTCGCCGGCGTTCGGGTGCACTGGAAACTGGGAGCGCTGGGCGGGGTGCTGTCCATGCTGGCCTACGGCATTGTGGTGTGGGCCCAAAACGTGGCACCGCTGGCGCTTGTCTCCGCCCTGCGCGAGTCGTCGGTGCTGCTTGCAGGTGTCATCGGCGCGGTGTTCTTCAGTGAGAGGTTCTCCAAGACCCGTCTGGCCCTGACGGCGTCGGCCGTTGCCGGCATCGCAGCCCTCCAACTGGGCTGAGCGGGCCGGCTACCGCAGGATGATGTCGGTGGCCGTGGCGGGTGAGCGGCCCGTGGAGACAAACCCCGACACATTGGCTTGAGGGTGCTTGATGATGTCGGTGACCGAACCGAGGTGTTTGGACAGGTCCACCTTGTCCTCGGGGGCGGCCAGCAGCAGCTGGAAGCCAAACTCCTGGAGGGCGTTGATGCCGGCGCCGGCGTATTCCGAGTTGGCCTGGATGAACGCCTCATCGATCATGACGGTGCCATAGGTGCTGTAGCCCTGGGTGTCGATGCCCAGCTGGTAGGCCAAGGCGGCGCCCATGATGAAGGACGTGAACCGCTGGCCTTCACCACCGGAAAGCGTGCCCGGCTCCAGCCCCAACTCAACCTCGCCGTTGGGACGGTGCTCATTGCAGCTGATGGTCACGTGCTGGCGGACGTCGAGCACGGTGTCCGCCCAATGCTGCAGGGATGAATCGCTCAGGGCATCCACCAGGCGTTCCAGCTGCTGGTAACTGGCGGCCATCTTCTCCTCGGTGGCCTTCGCGTACGCGTTGCCCAGGGCCTCCTTCAGCTCCGTGCGGAAGGCGCGGGCCTCCTCCGGAATGGTGGTCTTCACCTCGAGCCGGAGCCGGCTGCCCTTCTCAAACGGCACGTCCTCCAAGATCTGGTTCAACGGCAGAATGCGTTCCTCGATGGCCCGCCGCTCCTCCTCCAAGAGCTGGAGGAGGTCGGAGAAGCGTTCGTAGGAACGGTTGTTGAAGTACTCGCGGAACTCGTCCTGGCGCTGCGGCAGGCCGTCGGCGACGATGCGCTCGTATAGCTCCTCGTACTGTTCCACGGCCTCGGCGCCCGTGCCGAGACTGGAGCTCACGGCGGGTCCAAACTCGCGAGCGAATGCCTTGAACGTGTCGCTGAGAGCCCCTTCGGTACGGAAAACCCGTTCCTTGATGGTGGTCAGGCGCTCGCCCAGATCCACCGCAGCCCGCCCGAACAGCTGCTCCAATTCCTCCAGGCTGGCCGGCTCGCCGTCCGCCAGGTAAGGGGCAAACGCGTCCACGGCCCAGTCCGACGGCGGGTTGAGCCGCGCCTGCTCGCCGGTGGCCACAGCGGTTGCCTGGACACCGTGCAGTTCCTTCTCAATGCCGGCAAGGTCGTTGTGGAGTACGGCCACCCTGCCCACGGCCGCTTCCAGTTCCGCCTTGGCGTCACTGCGGGAAGCGCGGATCTGCGCCAATGAGGCGCTGCTGTCAATGGTGGCCGCCAAGGTGGCCCGCAGCGTCTCCAATGCGGCCGCCAGCGCCGCGGAGTCCAGTTGTTCAAACGCACGGGTGTCCGCAGCCACCCGCTTGAGCGCATCCAGCCGGCCGGTCAGTTCATCCTTGGCCTTGCTACGTTGCTCGGCAAGCGCGGCCGAGCTTTCGTAGGCCGCCGCCAGATCATCGGCCTGCGCCTGCAACTGGAGGATCTTGTCCACATTGTTGAAGCCCAGCAGGTAGTCTGACGGGCTCACGGACCGGGTGTCGCGTTCAAAGGTCGCGGAGTTGACCTTGAGGGTTCCGGCACGGGATATGGCACGGTCGTGCTGGTGAAGTTCGGCGTCGTTGTCAACGCACCGGAAGCCGAAGTCTCCGGTGATCTTGGCACGCAGCCAGGTGCCGGCGTCGGAGTTCTGGAATTCAAGCTTGGTCACCAGGTGGTCCTCACCCGGCTCGCCCTGCCGCGGCGGGGTGGCGATGTTGATCCAGCGCAGTTTTCCGTGGCCATCCAGTGCGTTGATGGCGGCAGTGACAGTCTTGATGTCCTCGCCGCGGACCAGCAGCGTGGTGGCCAGGGAGCGCAGCACCTTCTCCGCGGCGGGCCGCCACGGCAGGTGGTCGCTGCCAATGTCGACGAGCTCGCCGGCAAATGGCATGTCGGCCGGGTCCAGGCCCGTTTCGGCGCAAATGGCGCGGCGGGCGGCGGCGCTGCGGCCGTCGATGTTGCTGCCGCGGCGCTCGTAGGAGGCGATCTCGGCCCGGAGTTTCTTCTCCTGCGCCTTCGTGTTCATGCTGGCCGCGACGGCCTCATACTCGCGGGTGCGCGCCGACTCGGTTTCCTCCTGCTGGCGTGCGACGCCGTCCACGGCGCTTTGCCGGGCGGCGGACAGGCCCGCCGGACTCCAGTCGTACGCGAGTCCCGCCGCGTCAAGGTCCCCACGGGCCGCCGCTTCGATGCGCGCCCGCTCCTGGTGTTCCCGCACCGTGGTGCGGATGTCCTTTTCCAGCCCTTCAATGGCATTGCCGCCATGGTTGGCGTGCTGTTCATCCAGGGCCGCCACGGCATCCGTCAGGGCGTCCTTGGCGGCGACCGCTGCCTCAATGTCACCGCGCATGGCGGTGCGGCGGTCGCCGAGCGACAGCGACTTTGCGGTCAGCAGCTCGGCCTGGAACTGTTGGCGCAACAACGGCAACTGCTTGTTTTTTAGCTCGGTTGTGCGTGAAAGGGATTCCCGGAGCTCCCGCAATTTTCCGTGCAGTTCCGGGACCTGGGTCAGGGCGTCCCGCTGGCCGCGGGCGTCCTCGAGCTGGCGATAGATCCCGCGCAGGTGGCTGAAGTCCTCCACGGCCGCCTTGGCCGCGGTGATGGTGGCCGGCTTGTCCAGCACCTCGTAGCGGAAGAAGCGGTTGACGCCCTTGTCCAGGCCCTTGCCGTTCTGCAGCGTGCGCAACAGGCTGAATGCCTTGTCATTGTCGATGCCCAGCTTGCGCCGGAACCGTTCGGCAAAGGTCTTGTGCACGTCGAAGGCTTCGGCGGCGGGGAGTGCGGCATGCAGCGACGACGGCGAAAAGCGGCGGCTGCCGTGGTTTTCCAGGGCGGCCGTGTCCAGGGGCTTGTCCAGGATCAGGTAATGCTTGCCGACCTGCCCCTCCAGACCGTTGGCGGGCAGGTCGAAGAGCGCGGCAATCGTGACATGGCGGCCCAGTCCGTCCTCGAACACGAGGGCTGTGGCGGACCAGGTGGCGCTGGGGCGTTGGTACACGGTGCCATCGGCGGTTTTGATCTTGCGCCCACGCATGTAGCTGAACGTGGTGCGCCTGTCCTTGCGGTTGGAGGCCTCATGGGCGGACTCGTTCAGCCGCGGCGCCGCGTAAAAGATGTGTTGGATGCCGTCGAACAAGGTGGACTTGCCCACGCCCGGATGGCCCGTCAGCAGTGTCCCCGCGCGGTCCACGTACATGGAATGCCGGCCGTGGAACGTGCCCCAGTTGATGATCTGGATCTGGCTGAGCCGGTATTGGCCGGGGTTGATTTCCTCGCCGAACGGCAAGGGGGTGGCGATGCTCATTGGACGCTCTCCCGATCATTTGATTCCGGCATGTCAAGATCCAGTTCGTCGTCGTTGCTCTTGTCCAGGGCGTCGAGGTAGGCGGGGATCGCCTCGATTGAATCAAAGGGCAGCGCCAGCGCCAGGGCGTTGCTGACCCGAAATTCGGTGGCAAGCTCGGTGGGCAGCAGCAGCTTCAGGGCCAGCAGGCGCGCCAGCGAGGCGTCGGTCTGCTCATCCAGCCGCTTGTCGTCCACCGCGCCGGGGCGGCGGTGTTCGGCCAGGATTTCCCGGGCGCCGGAGCGGGTGATGGTCACATCGGTGCCCGTGCCCGCATGGCGGTCCAGCAGCATGCGCAGGCGCAGCGCCAACAGGGTCTCCTCGCGGCGCAACGGCTTCCGGGCCACGATGGGCTGGGTGTGGACGGCGTCGATTTCCGCCGGGGTCAGCATCGCGATCTTGCGGTCCGTATCTACCGTCAGAAACAGGAAAATCTCGCTCAAGTACTGCTGCAGGGACGCCCTGTGGGTCAGCAGGGTGGTCCACAATGCGGCGTCGACGGTGCCGTCGATGTACGGTCCGCGCAGCAGGCGCACCAGAGCCTGGCGAATGTCCAGCGGGAAGGAACCGGTGTCGCCGGCAAACAAGGCCCGCTCCGTGCGGTAGGCATCGCTGCCCGGCGTTGGTGCGGGGCCGGCGTCGTACGTCTCCGGATCGAGTTCGGAACTTTGGGTCATGGCGCGGTGTCCTTCGTGAACGTGATCAGCGGGACGCGGGCGGTGCGCTCCGTGCCGTCGATTTGGGTGAAGCGGAGGGTCTCGGTGCCACCCTCATCAAGGCCTTGGTCGGTGCTGCGGGCGGCCAGGATCAGGCCGCGGATGGTGTTGATGTGGCGTAGTTCCGCGGGCAGCTCCGCATAGACGTCGGCCAGGCTGGCGCTGCCGTTGCGGCTGCGCCGGGCAAGGCCGACGGCGGCGTGCAGGGCCGGCATGTCGGGTGCCGGCGTGACGGGGGTGCGGTGGATGTCGGCGTCGCTGAGCACGGGCGGGGCTGCCAGCTTGGGCGGCGGGACGTGGTCATCGGGGTTGAAGATGCCCAGGCCGGCCAGCGTCTCAAACTCGGGGGCGTACAGCAGCGGCGCCGTGACGGGGGTGCGCGTGCCCAGGGCGGCGGCGGCCACGGCCTGTTCTGCGGCGTGGATGGCCTTGCGCAGCAGCACCGATTCCTTGAATTCATCAGATTGCACGTAGGTGTGCAGGCTCTCGGACAGCCGGCCGTAGATGGTGTGCACGTCGGCGGCCTGGCGGCGCATTTCCTTCACCAGGGTGGCCAGGTTGCTGCGTTCTTCGCTGCTGAGCTGTTCGGTGAAGTTGCGTTCCAGCACTTCATTCACGGATTGCCGGAACCGGGCCTGCTGGACCGGGTCGTTGAGGAATTCGGTGAAACCCTGGAACGTCGCGCCCTCGGCCGTGTTGCGCAGCGCTTTGTCACCCTCCAGGACCTGGCCCACGGCCACGCCCTTCGTCACGGAGGATTCCATGATTTCCGTGCGGATGGTGTGCAACATGAGCTCGACGCCGTCGCGCATGCGCTTGAAATCGGCGGGCAGGCTTGAGGCCAGGTCAAGGACGCTGCGGGTGGCGGCCACGGCGGAGTCGTCGGAGAGCACGGCCGGGCTTTGGCCGTTTTTCAGGGCCGCAATTTCACCCTGGCGTTCGGCAATTTCCGCCTCGAGCATGGCGATGCGGCTGTCGGGGTTCGGGTCCGTCTGGAAGGACAGCGTTTCCAGGCTGGTCAGCAGCGTGTTCAGGCGGGAGCTGTTGAGGTTGGTGCGTTCCACCGTGAACGTGTCAAGGAACGCCAGCACCCGGGCGGTGGCGGCGGTGGGTTCGTACACGAAGCGCCCATCCACCATGGGGCGGGCCAGGAATTGGCTGCGAACCCAGGAATCGGCGTAGTTGGAGGCCTGCCAGGCATCGTTGAGGTTCAGGTTCTCGTGCCGGAGTTCCTTGATGAACGCGGCCAGGTCCGCATGGAATTCCTCCAGCGTGATGCGCTGCCTGGCGGCCGTGAACTCCGCACGCAGGAACGCCACTGTCCAGGGAGCCGCCTGCATCAGTTTCCAGGCCGGGCCGTGCCGCAACTGTTTTTGGGTATGCCAGTGCGCAACGGCGTTTTCAGTGGAGCGCATGGGTGGGCCTTAACGGTAGGGGTGGTGGAGAGTCCATTTTATCGCCTGAAACGCGGGCCAGGCACATGCCGCACGCCACAGCGCCGGGCGCAGGCTGGCGCCCAACCAGGCGGTGGGGGCGCTGCCCTTGCGGGCCAGATTCAATCTCCGGTCAGTCGCCGCGGTTGCATAACCCAATGAACGCACCCAGCTCCGCCATGCCCGACGGTTTGGTGGGCATGAAGTTGGTCAGTTCGGGGGAGCGGATGATCACGGCCCGCCACTGGCCGCGGGAAACCGCCACGTTGATGCGGTTGCGGTTGAGCAGGAATTCCATGCCGCGCGGGGCTCCCGACGGGTCCGCGCAGGCCATGGTCACGAGCACCACGGGCGCCTCCTGGCCCTGGAACTTGTCAACGGTGCCTGCCCGCACGCCGCTCAGCCCGGCGGCGTCGAGCGTGGTCCGGACCAGGTGGACCTGGGCGTTGTAGGCGGCGACCACCAGGATGTCCTCCTGGGTGAGCGGGCGCGGCGCCGCACCGGGCCCGGGGGTCCACATCAGGCCAAGGTGCGCCTTCGCCTGGGCCACGACTTCGGCCGCTTCGGCGGGCGAGGACTGCACGCCGCCCCCTTCGCCGTCAGCCGGTTGCCCCACCATGACCGTCTCCACGCCCGCGGGCCATCCCGCCAAGTGGCGCAGCGACGCGGCGGGCGCGGATTCCAGCTTGCCGTCGTAACTCAACTGCGAGACGGCGGAGCACAGCTCGGGGTGCATGCGCCAGGAATCGGCCAGGAAGTAGCCCAGCTCGGCCGGCAGCGTGGCGTGGCCGGCGGACAACCAGCCCAGCGCGGACTCGTCCACCGGCGCCGGGTGGGACCCCTGCGTGACCTGCGGCAGTTGCTGCGGATCCCCCAACAGCAACAGCCGTTTGGCCGCCTGCGCCACCGCGAGCGTGTTGGCCAGCGAATACTGCCCGGCCTCGTCAATGACCAACAGGTCCAGCGAGCCGGCCGGCACGTTGGCGCCCGTCATGGTCCACGCGGTGCCGCCAATCAAGGCGCCGCCCTCCGCGCCGAGCAGCCTGCCAAATTGTTTGTCGTCCTTGATCTCCCACGGCACCTCGTGCGGCGCGGCCAGCTTCTTGCCCACCCGTTGGGGATCCACGCCGGCCTTCTCGATGGCGGCCCGGAGGATGTTTTCCACCACGGCGTGCGATTGCCCCACCACGCCGACCTTCCAACCGGCGGCCACCAAATTGGCAATCACATGGGAACCCACATGGGTCTTGCCCGTGCCTGGCGGGCCCTGGACTGCCAGGTAGGAGTAGTCCAGCCGGCGCACGGCGTCGGTAATGGCGCCAATGTAGTCCACCTGTTGGAGGCTGTGCCCGTCCGAAGGCACGACGGCGGAGGGAAGGGAGCCGCCGTCGTCCAGCCTGGGCGCGGCCTTGCGGAGGATCTCCAGGCCCGGATGTTTGGGCAGGTGCGGCAGATTGTTGCCGACGGTGTTGGCGAGGGCTGCCAGGGCGGCCCGGATGCTGGCGGTTGGTACCGGTTTGTTGGGCGTCAGCGTCATCGGGAGCTGCTGGTAGGCGGGGACTTTCATCGTGGACTTTTCCGTGACGAGCAGTGTGTCTAGATCGGGTGTTTCCGGATCTGTCTCGTCCGCCACGATGGTGACGTTGAACAGCCCGTCGCGTTGGCGTGGATTCTCCGAATCCTCACCCAAGCCCTCGGGGAGGGGCGCGTCAAACATGCCGAACCAGGACGACCCCGGGCGGAAGTCCGAGCCCTCGGTGGAGGTGCCTCTCAGCCGGACCGTGCGGGTCTCTGTTTTGGAACGCGGTGTCGCCTTGGCCCAGTCCTCCACGACCTCGGCTGACTGGACCCGAAAGATATTGCGTTCCTCGGACCAGTCGTCAACGGCGCTGCCCAGCCGGTCAAAGTGCCCCCACCAAAACTGCTTGTCCTCGCGGCGGTGGTAACCGGCCGCGGCGGCCACCATCTCGATGGCGGTTTCGTCGTTGCTGGGGGCGCGGTCCTTTTGCCCCCGAAGGTTCTCGATGAACGCCTGGAGCTTGAGTTCGTCCTCGGTGGGTTCGTAGCCGCCCTCCTTTGCCTCGGCAACCTCCAGCTTGCCGCTGCCCGCGGTCCAGGTGTCCGCAACGGTGGCACCGCCTATCTGGAACAGCCAGTCCCGCAGCCGCAGGGTGGAGAGGCAATCGTATTCGTTGTAGTCGGCGATGGACTGCAGAATCTGCTCCGCCTCGGCGGCCCTGGCAGTGTCCCCGGCCAATCCGGCGTCGCGCGCGGCACAGTACAGGGCGTAGGCCACCACGGACGCGCCGGCGTCCTTCACGTCGCCCGAACGGGCGGCCGGCATGTAGAACGGCTCCAGCTTTTTGATGGAGTACGACGCCTCGGAGATGCGCACCGACTGGCGCACCGTGTCCAGCAGGTCCACCAGCAGGCCCGTGCGCAACCAGTCATCGACGGTGTCCTCGCCCACGCCGTGGAAGACGGAAAGGTTGCGCAGCGCCGATTTCTCATATGGCGCATAGTGGTAGACGTGCATGTCCGGGTGGCGTTCGCGGCGGGTTTGGACGTACGCAAGGAAATCCACGAATGCCTGGCGCTCCCCGCTGACCGAGTGCGCCCAGAACGGCTTGAACACCTCCTTCGTGCCCGCGGGTGTGCCTGGCACGGGGGCCTCGATGGAGCCGAACAGGTACTCGATGCCCCACTTTTCGGTGGCTGGATCCTGCCAGAGGGGGTCCCCCTCGAAGTCAAAGAAGATGTCGCCGTCACTGGGTGCGGGAAGGTGGCTGACACTGTTCCGCAGGACCTTGTAGCTGACGGGATGCGCGTCGGGGCCGGCGAAGGCCGAGCCGTCCACCGTTTCCCGACCCAACTGCATGCGGGCCTGGTCGCGAAGCCGGGACAGGGGACCGTTGGCCGCTTCGGCGGGCATGTCCGCGAGCTCGTCGACGGTCGTGATGCCCCTCGTGAGGAGCTTGCTGCGCTGCGAGCCCGTCATGCCGTTGACCAGCAGCAGATCCTGGTGCTCCCGAACCTGCTGGGCGCAGTAGTCGCACCGGCCGCAGTAACTGACGCCCTCCTGCCGCCAGGCGACTTGCCGGGGCTGGGCGCGGTGCCGGGCGGTCAGCGCCAGAAAGTGGTCGCGGCGCTCCCGGAACACCGGCAACAGATCCGGCATGGGGTGGTCGCTGCGGCTCCTGTCCCCCAATACCAGGGTTGTCACGGGTGCCGTGGGGATGCCGTATTTCTTCAGTTGGTCCCCGTAGGCGGCCAGCTGAAGTAGTGCACTCACCCGGGCGTGGCGGGCCAACTTCGTGTCCCACACGGCATAGCCGCCGTCGGGCTGCTTCACCAGGAAATCCGCGAACCCCACGAGCGATCCGTCAAAGAACGTGGCCTGAAAAACGACGTCGGCCCCGCCCCGCAACGCCGCCAGCGTCTCCTCCCGTTTGGCCTCAAGGCCGGACCAGCTCAAGGGGCCCCGGTCAATCACTTTGACGCCGCGGCCCGTGGCGGGATCCCAGACGCCGTGTTCGGTGATGAGTTCGTTGAGGATCTTGTGCTCAAAGGCATCGCCGAGTTCCGAAGCCCGCTGGAGCATGGCGTCCTGCGGGAATCCGGGCTTGTCCGCCCGCCCCAGCTTCTCGTCCAGGATCCGCAGTGTGCGGTATTCACACTCGCTGGCCACCACCAGGTCCGACGCCGAAAATATCAGCGGCGCCGCGCCGCCCGCGGGGGAGTCAAGCAAAAACATGTCCAATGCCTTCCTGGCGGGTACAGTCACTTGAATCTAGCAAGCGGCACCGACATTCCTTGCCGGCACCCTTTTGAGCTACGACGAACCAGGCTGCGAAGGGCCCCACGCCGATCGGTGTGATCATGTTTCACGTCGTCGCGCGGTCCAGGACGGCGGCGGTCATGGATACTACCAGGGCCATTCCTGCAACTACGACGGCGACGAACACGCCGATGCAGGCAAGGGCCGACAATAGTCCCTGAACTATCCGAGTCAGCAGCGGGTCAATGCCGGGCCGTAGTCGTTGGATGGGGTGTGTAGATCTGAAACGACCACGTTGAGGTCTCGGGTACGTGGACCAGCCGCTGTTCGTCACGGGCTGGTTTCGCCGCGGCCCAATTCTGGACGGGTCTGCGCACCCGGAACCATCTTGGTCAAACAGGACTAAAGGTGCTTCCGAAATTGATGCCAATTACCCACGACGTGAGTCGGACCACACTGCAAAGATGGCTCTATGAAGAACACGATTTCAACGGCACCGCCCGATACTCTAGACGCCGTGGTGGTTTCTGAGGTGCCTTTGCCTACGGATGTGGTTGCACAGCCGGCGACGAAAGCCGCCGGCACCAATCCCTGGGTGAGCTATTTGACCAGGCGCCTCATGCGGCTAGTGGCCTCAGTCGTTGTACTGGTCACGGCAGCGTATCTCATGGTGCGCTTGCTGCCGGGAGATCCCGCACGGCTTTCGCTTGGTCCTGAGGCCACGGCCGAGCAGGTCGCCCTCCGGCGCGCCGAACTCGGTCTGGACACGTCAGTGGTCACGCAGTATTTCCACTTCTGGGAGAACCTATTCCACGGTGATCTCGGAATGTCATACAGCACGCGTCTTCCGGTGTTTGATGTCATTGCCCAGCGGATGCCAGCAACGTTAGAAATCGCGGTTCTGTCGATCATCGTGATTCTCGTGGTCGGCATTCCATTGGGCATGGCAATGGGTGAAGCGACACGCGGCGGCCGGAACAGGTGGCTGGACGCGGTGTTCTCCAGTATCACCGGACTCCTGACGGTCGCGCCGGTGTTCGTTATTGCGGCCATCTCGATATACATGTTCGCGATCTCCTCTCCCGTCTTCCCAGTGGCAGGACGTTCAGGTCCGTCGTCATATGTACTTCCCGTCCTGGCGCTGTCGCTTAGCTCGACCTGTGCTCTTGCCCGGATTGTTCGTGCCGAAACATTCAATGTGCTTGAGGCTGACTACGTCAGGACTGCGAGGGCAAAACGTATGAGGAAGGCCCGACTCTTTTTTCACCAGGTTCTGCCGAATCTGGTGACTCCGACTCTGACGTTTGCGGGCTTGCTGTTTGGTGGGCTGATTGCGGGCAGCGTCTTTGTCGAAACGGTGTTTGCCTGGCCGGGTATGGGACCGGTGGTGGTTGGCTCCATCACGAATCGAGACTATCCCCTGGTACAGGGCATCGTTCTGGTCTATGGAGTCCTCATTCTGCTGATCAATCTTGTGGTCGATCTCCTGATTGCGATGTTTGACCCGCGCTCCCGAATTACAAAACTTTAGAGGACCCGATGACTACACTCACTACCGTCGCGCCGGCGACCCGGCGGATACGATCATTTGTTCACCAGATGCGAACACCGACAGGAGCCATCGCCGTTATCGGCACGGTCCTCTTGGTCGGGCTCGCAATCTTCGCTCCCGTACTTTGGGGCGCCGAAGCCAGTGCTGTCAACGTCGAGGTGATTGCTCGCGGGCCAAGTGCCGAGCACCTTCTGGGGACCGATTCTGCTGGCCGCGACATCCTGCTCCGTACCCTGGTGGCCGCGCGTACATCATTGATGTACGGCATGCTTGCGACCCTTATCGGTGTGACACTCGGGGTGATTGTGGGCTGCCTTCCGAGCGTTCTGCCGCAGTGGATCGGCCGGCTCCTGACCGCAGCCGTCAACATGCTCGTAGCGTTTCCCGCCCTGCTTCTAATTCTGTTCCTTGCGGTGTTTTTTGGGGAGGGTGCTACCGGGGCGGTCTTTGCGCTGGGATTGGCTATGATGCCGAGCATCGCAAGACTGTGCCAGACGATGACCGCGAGCGTCGTTGGACGGGATTTCGTTAGCGCTGCGAAAGTCCTCGGCGTGCCGCGGACAGCGATCCTGTTCCGGCACATCGTCCCGAGCATTACTGACGTTGTTGTGGTCAATGCGACGATGGCGGCCGCCAGCAGCCTGACCGCGATGGCAGGACTGTCGTTCCTCGGGATAGGCCTGCAGGCTCCTGCGTACGATTGGGGCCGACTTTTGTCCGAGGGTCTCGACCGCATGTATGTGTCGCCCGCGGCCGCGTTGGCGCCGGCAATTGCTGTCACCCTGGCCGGAGTCGTGCTGACCATGCTCGGTGATACGATCGGCCGCGCAGTCGGTGTGACACCAGTTATCTCGATGCGCAAGCTGGCCGGTTTGGCCACCCGATCGGCAAAGTCCGAGCCGGATAGGGAGGCGGTGCCGGATCCCGAAGCCGTTTTGTCGGTTCGCGATCTTCACGTGTCGTTCCCGGCTTTGGGCAAGTGGGTAACGCCGGTTCGCGGGGTAAGTTTCGATATTGCACGCGGAGAGCGTGTGGGAATCGTCGGGGAATCGGGTTCAGGCAAGAGCCTCACAGCCCTGGCTGTTGCTCAGCTCATCGAGTACCCAGGAAGGGTCGAGGCAGACGCCATCGTATTTGATGGGGTCGACTACGCGGGAATGAGTGAACGCGAAGTTGCGTCCCATGCCGCTGACCTGGGTCTGAAGATGTCAATGGTGTTCCAAGACCCAATGTCCTCGCTTAATCCCTCGCTCCGCGTGGGTCCGCAGGTCGCTGAGACGGCCCGCCTCCACGGTGGAGCCATTCGATCAAAGGCCAGCGATCAGGCCACTGACAGGCTAGCCGAAGTGGGCATCCAGAACCCCAAGATGCGGGCCCGCCAGTATCCGTTCCAATTCTCGGGTGGTATGCGGCAGCGCGCCATGATCGCCATGGGTTTGATGGGAACACCGAAGCTCGTCATCGCCGATGAACCCACTACAGCATTGGACGCGACGGTTCAACGCACGGTGATGCAGGTCCTGGACCGCGTTGCCGTAGAACACGGGTCAGCGGTCATGTTTATCTCACACGACATTGCACTCGTGACTGGATTCTGTGAACGGGTTCTGGTGATGTATCACGGTGAAATTGTAGAGGACATATCAAGCGCCGACCTGGTTGCAGGGAGCGCCGTTCACCCCTATACGAAGGCTTTGGTAGCCTCGATTCCCACGCTGACGACCGACCGTTCGCGTCCTATGGCTACCGTTGCCGACTTCATGAAGGAGGACAAGGCATGACTACGCTCGAGTTTCGCGACCTGGTGGTCGATTTCGGACGTGGACCCAAAACCGTCCATGCCGTCAAAGGCGTCAGCTTCATCGTTCCCCAGGGAAGTACAGTCGGTGTTCTGGGCGAGTCAGGATCCGGGAAGTCCACAATAGCCCGTGTGGCAGTGGGGCTGGAACACGCGACCTCCGGTGACATCCTGCTCGATGGACGTTCTCTGTTGCAGTCAAACCGGGCGGGACGGATGCATCGACGCCAGGTTCAAATGGTTTTTCAGGATCCATATTCGTCACTGAACCCTCGGATGACCATCGGAGATTCAATCGCCGAGGGGCTGCATGCCAGCTACCGCAGATCCAAGCAACGAGTACCCTCGCGTCGAAAGGTAGAGGCAGAGACGCAGGAATTGCTCAGCCTTGTGGGCCTCGATTCTTCCTACGCGGCACACTACCCTCGGCGGTTGTCGGGGGGGCAGAGGCAACGGGTCGCACTGGCTCGGGCGCTTGGCGCAAAACCGTCCGTGTTGCTTGCTGACGAGATTACCTCTGCCCTGGATGTCTCGGTACAAGGAACGGTCCTCAATCTCTTTCGCAAACTCCAGTCCGAGCTTGGCTTCACGGCGTTGTTCATTTCGCACAACCTTGCTGTCGTCAGATATGCCTGCGACTTCGTTGCGGTAATGGACAAGGGCGATCTGGTTGAGTTCGGGCCCGTCGATGAAGTTCTCACTACACCAAAGCACCCATCGACTCGTGCACTGATCGAAGCAGTCCCCGAGATGGGCAAACCGTTGTTCGTCCCCGCTCGGTGAGAAGGAAGCCTCACATGCTCCACCCGGATGTCGAGGCTCGATGTCTAGGGGACGGGCCCCATCTGACGCCCGATTGCTTCCAACCGCCGTGGCGGCCTTCGGTGGCCACGGCTCTGTGAAGAAACAACTGCAAACCCGGAGGCTTACCCGCTGAAGTGTCACCTGGGGAGCTGTTCTTCGCGCCGCACCCGGCAACACATACCCCATGCTCCCCTCGAACGTCCTGCACACACAAAGGAAGTAGCACCATGAAGTTCAAATTCCTATCCGTTCTCTCCGTTGCGGCCGCCGGAGCTCTTGTTCTGACGGCCTGCGGCCCCAACAGCAGCACAGGAACGGGCTCTTCAGCGGCTGTTGTGAGAGATGGCACCCTTAATTGGGCACTGTCGGCAGATCCTGGAAACCTGTTTCCGCAGAGTACGGCCTTTGCCGACTCGCGCCAGCTAGTTTCCTTCGGATACGACAGCCTCATCACTGTCGATGACAATGGCAAGCCCAAGCCGTGGTTGGCGGAGAAATGGACTGCGTCATCAACAAAAGTGACGTTTACGCTCAAAGCCGGCATAACGTGCAGCGACGGTTCGCCGCTGACCGCGCAGACTGTGGCAGACAACTTCACCTGGATCACAGATACCAAGAATGCTTCACCCGTGTTGGGTACATTTGTACCTGCGGGAATGACGGCCAAAGCAGACAATTCGGCAAGGACAGTCACGCTGACCTCCCCGACACCGAATTCATTCTTCCTCGAATTGCTTGGTCAAGTGTTCATCGCATGTGGCAAAGCGATCGCCAGCCCTGACAAGTACTCATCCGCGTTTGACGGGACCGGGCTCTACACCCTGTCCGCTGTGAAGCCAGGCGAGAGTTACACGCTGACGCGTCGTGACGATTACACCTGGGGCCCGGACGGGACCACGTCCAAGACTGCCGGTCTTCCTAAAACCGTCACGGTCTCCGTGGTAAGTGATGACACCACGCGGGCCAACCTGCTGTTGACAGGCAGCATCAACACGGCAGCAGTCGTGGGACCAGATGCTGCCCGTCTCGATGCCAAGGGGATGTCCGGGTTGCCACTGAAATCCGGCTCAACGGAGTTGTATTTCAACCACGCTGCTTCCCGGCCAGCCTCTGACCCAGCTGTCCGCAAGGCCCTTGTCCAGAGCACCAACACCAAGGTGATGGCCGATATCATGGCCGGCGGCAAGAGCGAACCATTCCAGTCGCTCCTGATCGGTAAGCCGACGACCTGCGCCATCGATGACGTGTACAAGTCCGCTCCAGCGTTTGATACCGCCGCAGCTGCGAAGACACTGGACGATGCAGGGTGGAAGGTCGGAGCAGGCGGCGTTCGAAGCAAGGACGGACAGGCGCTGTCCATCAAGCTCCTGTACCGTAACAGCACCGAAAAGGCCACAGCGTTCGAGTACTTGGCCGGTGAGTGGAAGAAACTCGGCGTGGATGTAACTCTGAAGGGCGCCGATACGGCTGCGATCTCCGGTCAGCTATCCTCAGGCACCGGAGACTGGGATGTCGTTGACTGGTACGTAGGGGCGCCGTTCCCGACGATGCTCGTCCCGTCCTTCAGCGGGCCCGGATCGACCAATTTCTCGAAGATCAACAACTCCACCTACAACGAGCACGTCATTCTTGCCAGCAACAAGCTCGGCACCCAAGGATGCCCGGATTGGCAGATTGCGGAGCGCGCCCTGGTATCAGACGCCGACGTCCTTGGTATCGGGTGGATCAACAACACCACATATACAAAAGGGTTCACCGCGACTCGGTCACTCCAGATCGAACCGTGGTCGATTCGGCAGTCGGGCTAATCACGACGGCACCGTGGCCCGGCACAGTCCGGGCCACGTTCTATGGCACCTACTCACATAAGGATCAGCAAAATGGCATTCCAACTCCTCGACGATTTTCTTGCCTCGCAGGCATGGCAGAACCGGATCGATGCTCTGGCAAAAAAGTACTCCGTACCTGGTGTGCAGGTGGGGGTGATCGCATTGGACGGCGAGGGTCGACCAGACATGCGTGTCATGACCACGGGCGTGACGAGTCTTGCAACCGGAATTGAGGTAACTCCCGACACACTCTTCCAATACGGATCCATCAGCAAAGTCTGGACAACGACGCTGATCATGCAGCTCGTCGATGAAGGCAAACTGACACTGGAGACTCCTGTGGTGGAGATCCTGCCGGAGTTCTCCATCGCCGATATCGCGAACACCAAAAAAATCACAATCCGCCATCTCCTGACCCATACCAGCGGCATAGATGGAGATCTGTTTACCGATACCGGCGACAACGACGACTGCGTGGAGAAATATGTTGATGAACTTGCCACCGCCATCAGCGTCACTCCGGCCGGCGGTCAGCTAAGCTACAGCAACTCGGCATTTACAGTCGCCGGCCGGATTATCGAAGTCCTGCGTGGCAAGCCATGGGACGACGTCGTCGTGGAGAGGCTTGTCCGGCCGCTCGGGTTAACGCACCTCATTACCCGGACGAAAGAGGCGCCGCTGTTCAGTACCGCCGTCGGTCACCTCGCCAATCCAGACACTGCATCAGCAGACAAGGTTATTCCCGCGACCCGATGGATGCTGCCACGATCCATCGGACCCGCCGGCAGCATCACCGGCTCCATGTCGTCGCTACTGAAATTCGCGGCGGCCCATCTGCGGGATGGCTTGGCGCTGAGCGGAGAACGCATACTGTCCGTGGAGTCCACGAGGCTCATGCGGGCACCACAGTTTGATCTGACTGCGGTCTCGACAGTGGACCAAGCCTGGGGGCTGGGCTGGGTTCTATCGGATTGGGGAACTGTGAGGTCGGCCTATCATGGCGGAGCGACGATCGGGCAGATCGCCCGACTTCAAACGTTTCCGCAACTGCAAATGGCGATCGCAGTGTTGACGAACTCGCGCGGAGGCTCGGGGCTGGCTGAGGAGATCGAGACTGCAATCAGTGTCGAACTGGGGTTGGCCGTCCCCAAGCCTGTGGCTGAGTCGCCTGCCGAATCATGCGACCTGACACAGATTCTGGGGACCTATGAGTCGACGTCCAACAGCTATGAGCTGGCCCTTGATGATGGCCGGTACTACCTCACCGCCATCGAGAAAGCGGATGTCAACGGTGAGCCGCAAGCTCCACCGTTTCCAGTCGTTCCTTTGTCAAACACCAGGTTCCTCATTGAAATGGACGGAAAGTCATACGAATTTACCCATCTCCTGCTTGACGGAAACCGCTATCTCTACAGCACCCGCTTGTACAAACTCACGAGCGACTAGACGTTGTGCTGGGCTGGGCCACATCAGTCGCCCAGCCCAGCACATATCCCAGGAGTCACATCCATGGCACAACCAAATCTTCTTGATGCCGCCAGCGCACGCCGGCCACAGCTGATTGTGGACTCGCTCGCCCATATCGCATGCTAGTCGCCGTCCGACGATGCCCAGGCTTTGGAATGATAGGCGCGAATCATGGGGACTCTCGGTCAGGTTCTTCCAGGACAGAAACCGGAGATCGTCCGCGAGACACTTACTGGCCAGTCGGCACACTCGAGCGGAATCCTGCCAGCGTCATGAAGGACCAGATGCGGTGGCTCGGCTGCCTCGATATGAAGGTGGGCATAGTTCAAACCCTTGCGGCTGATGCCTCTGGCGAACTGGACAGGCAGCTGGGGAGCGTACAGCAATCGAGCGAGTCGACGTCGAGTCAATTCCTCAACGAACCACCCTCCCGGCTGAATTTGTGGGCAGGCTCTTGTCAGGCCAATGGCACTGGCAGTGCCCGGCATCAGAAACAAAACTGCAACTTTCCAACGCGTTCTGCTGTTTTAGAGAACAATCGAATTGAAGAAGACCTCAATGAAAGTGGAACACCACATGCAATCTTCTAACACTCAGCCCCCGGCCCTACGCCATCCTGAAGCCATAAGGGCATTCGGCCTTGCCCCTCTAATCGACGGTCATAACGATCTCGCGCACGCAGCACGGGGCGCGGCGAACTACTCAGTCGACGGGCTCGAGAAGGACTCCATTTTTCAAACCGACATCGGAAAGCTGCGCGGTGGCGGAGTCGGTGCGCAGTTCTGGTCCGTTTACGCTCCAGGGGAAATACCTGAAGCAGATGCCGTGCAATTCACGTTTGAACAAATCGACTTCATCTACCGGATGATCCGCCGGTATCCGCAGACCTTTGAGCTTGCTCGCACAGGAGGCGATGTTCGACGTATCTGGCAGAAGGGAGGTATCGCGTCTTTACTGGGAGCCGAAGGCGGACATAGCATCGGCAGTTCCCTGGGCGTTCTAAGAATGATGGCACGGCTCGGACTTAGATACATGACCCTGACACACAATTCAAATACTTCATGGGCGGATTCCGCGACGGATAGTCCGGTTCATGGAGGACTCACCGACTTTGGCCGGGAGGTCGTTAGAGAGATGAATGCCCTAGGCGTGCTAGTCGATCTTTCCCATGTCTCGCCTGACACGATGCGCGATGCGATAAGGACATCTTCTGCACCCGTCATTTTCAGTCACTCCTCATGCAGGGCTCTCTGTGATCACCCGCGAAACGTGCCAGATGACGTGCTCCGTTCCTTGACTGACAATGGTGGTGTCATTATGGTCGCCTTCGTACCGATGTTCCTCGATGAGGAATACAGGAGCTGGTTTGACGGGGGTCGCAATGGTCCCCGACCCCCAGTGACGGTCGAGCACGTGGTCAAGCACATTGAGCATGCCCGAGACATCGCTGGCATCGACCATGTGGGTCTGGGAAGCGACTTCGACGGATTCGGTGATTTCCCTGACGGCTTGCAAGACACTACGGGTTTCGCTGTGCTAATTGACCGGCTTGCTGAGCGTGGTTGGACCTCGGCCGAACTAGCCAAATTGATGGGCGATAACTTGCTGCGCGTTCTGGACGCTACCAGCACTGAATCGGTGTCGTCGACGCAGTAGGTGGTACCCGGCTTTGTCCCCGGTTGGTGCAAGTCTGCCCGGAATTCGCTCGAACGAGCGACGGTTGCGGGCACTTGCCACACCGGCCCTTTTGATCAGCGATCCCACGAATTTCCGCCCGCAAGCAAGGCGTTTCTTGATGCCTTCGAGGCAACGCACCGGGGTGTAGTCTGCTCGCGAACGCTTCCTCGCGGTCAGCCAACATCGCGCAGCCGCCGGCTTAGTCGAAATTCGAGCATGGCCGCGAACCGCTCGTCAGGGTCGTTAAGGTTTATCTGCGCAATCTGTGCGGCGCGACGAAGGCGGTACCGGAAGGTATTGCGGTGCAAGTCCAGCGCCGCTGACGCGCTCAGGGCGTTCCCGAAACTGTCCAACCATAGCTCGAGTGCTTCTTCCAGAGAGGTACCGTGTTCGCTATCGTATTGACGGATTCGGGCGACAGGGCCATCAACGAGGCCGCCCTCATTTCGCAATTGGTCACCTATATCCAGTAGTAGCGCGTCCATTTGGAGATCGGTGAATAGTGCGACCCGGCTTCCATGGCCCAGTTTCAGGACGCGCATACTTCTGTCTACATCATTGCGGGATCGGGCAAGCTCCGTCGGATCAGCGGAGTCCGCACTGCGACCAATCCCGATGACGGCGCCGCCGGCTCTGTTCGGTGTCCGGTCGAGGAAATCTTTCGAAACCCGCTGTGCCATCTGTAGTAGGTTTGTGGCGCCCTGTCGTGTCATCGCAGGCATGATCGCGTAGCACACGTCGCCGACGAGCGCGGCTACAGCTCCCGGAGCAGCTACCGAAAGATGAAATGCAAATGCTTGAGCGGTCCGTTCCAGGAACTGTTGGCGTGTTTGATCAGATGACGACTCATCGGCCGTATCGCCAGGCAGGGACAGGCCAAGCACCGCTACTGTCCGTTGTGCGAGGCGCAGCCGCTCAATGGCCCCTAATGCGGCCGGTCCGGACGCCAAAGCGGATGCGATGAGATCTGCCCGAACCTGACGATCAACATCCGAGCTCACCCTGTCACGCAACAGTTGAAGTGCAACGACCTTCGCGGCATCAACGAGAATCTGTTCTTTTTCGGGACTCAATGGATTCCGAACAGCGACCCAGATGGAACCGAGTACTTGATTTCCGGCTCGTATCGCAATCGCAACTCGGGGGAGCCCGGCTGCTCCCAAAATTTGGGGGGTGTCGAAGAACACTGGTTTCTCACTGGAGTACAGACGCTTGAAAACGCCGGCCCGTTCCTGGGCTTGTCTGTTGTGTTGGGGGACTGCACGTCCCAGAATCGCCTCGATTCGTGCTTGGTCGGCTTCATCCTGGCGGCCAGAGAATGCCAGGACCTGGGAGGTGCGGTCTTCGATAGTAATTGGCGCGTCGAGGAGTGCCCCGATGGCGTTGGCCAGAGCGAATGTGTCCTCCGCCTGCAGCCCGGCCACGCGTTCCTCCGTGCCGGCGCTGGAGGCCAGCAGGGATCGCAGAAGAACAACGAGTTGGGTCCACGTCGCTCCAGCTGAAAGACCGAGCAGGACGACGCCACTTCGTTCAATGGTGGCGCGCAACTCAGCCGGAAGGTTAAGCGGCGAACGAAGCACCAAGGCGGGGATCTGGCTCGCGACGGCGCGATCGATCAATCCCGGCAGATGTTCTACGTCAGCACCGGTGCACAGAAGCACGGCGCCGGGTTGCAGCTCCGCCTGTTCGCGCGGTTCGTCGATGGCAACGTCAGTGACCAGGGCAGCCTGATCGATGTTGCCGGCAACCACCTCCAACAGTGTGCCTGCCAGATTGCTCACGACTCTTTCAAGTCGGATTCCGTGACTAATCATCATCGACCATTCGCTCGCTCCCTGCTTCCAATTATCAACACTACCTGCACCGACTTCGTACTTCCGCACTTGATTATCGTAGCAATTGGTGTTTTGTGACGGTGTTTTCAGCAGGCTTCTCCACCAGACTGGATCCATGAGCGGCATTCAGAATCGCAGACGATTTTCCCTAGCCGACTCTTTGTCGTTGGCGCCTTGCGGTCGTCGCCGCTCGGCAAACCAAGCCATTTCTCCAGGAGGCTCGTATGTCCACGAAACCGTCCCCTTGATCATCCAGTCGATCGCACGGGACAGCGCCCTCGCGGTCTGCATGGCATGAACGCCTTGCGGAATTGGGTTTCACCTTCCCGCGCCAGAGATTGTCGGCCAGCATGAGGCCATTGCCTTCTTCGTACCACCGCAATCCCTATCCAAGGGAGTGGAGTTGCCGTCAACATCCAGCTTGTCGAATGGTTCGGGAAGCATGGTCCACTCCATCCCACGCATGAAAGTTCCCCGGTATGACCACAGAACCCCTTGCCCACTTCCGCGCTCTCACTGACCCAATGCTCCAAGACATTCGTATCCTCATTGAAACGGAGTCGCCGTCCGCTGATCTGAACGCCGTCGCCCATAGCGCAGACAAAGTGTTGTCCCTCGGTGAACGTGTCCTGGGTGTTAAAGGGGAACGAATTGTCATAGATGGCTGCACACACCTTAGATGGAGGCTGGGTGAGGGGGAGCGCCGGGTCCTGATCCTCGGACATCACGACACCGTCTGGCCACACGGAACGTTGGCAAGGCACCCCTACGCCCAGGAGGGGGGCGTTCTCCTTGGCCCAGGAAACTTCGACATGAAAGTTGGAGTTGTCATGTCCTTCTATGCCGTGGCATCCCTGGATCCGGGATCCTCAGTGACGATCCTGGTAACCGGCGACGAAGAAATTGGTTCACATACTTCGAGGGAGCTGATTGAGTCCGCCGCGGCCGAATGCGCCGCCGTCTTTGTACTTGAGGCTTCGGCCGATGGTGGCGCCCTCAAAGTCGCTCGCAAGGGAATGTCTGATTATCGCGTGAGCGTCTCGGGTAGGGCTGCCCACGCCGGGCTCGAACCGGAGAAAGGAATCAACGCGGCCGTCGAGATGTCCCATCAGGTACTGCGAATTGCGGCTCTGGCTTCGGAAGTAACAGGGACGAGCGTAGTCCCCACAGTGCTCTCGGCGGGGACCACGACGAACACCGTACCTGCAACCGCAGACATAACGGTGGACGTCCGGGCATGGACTCAGGAAGAGCAAGACAGAGTGGACATCGAAATGCGGTCCTTGACCCCCGTCTTGCCCGGGGCAATTCTTAGTGTCGCCGGCGGGTTAAACCGCCCCCCAATGGAAGCCACCATGTCGTCCTCGCTATTCGAGAGTGCCCGCGCTATCGCTCAAAACCTTGGATTTGGAGAGCTCGGGGGGGCGAAAGTGGGAGGCGGCTCGGACGGTAACTTTACCGCCGGACTCGGAATCCCCACTCTCGACGGGCTCGGCGCAGTGGGTGGCGGAGCCCATGCAGACGACGAGCACTCAGTTGTAGATGAAATTCCACGGAGAACTGCCCTCGTGGCAGGCCTGATCGAGCACACTCTTTTGCCGGTCAAAGACGCCAACGTTGAGCCAAAAACTCGTGTGATTGGACGGTGATTGACTGCTCATGATCACCAAAGATCGACATATGTCGCAAATCATTTGCGACCCTTCAAATCATTCCAGGGGCCTCACATCCCCAGTCTGAGTAACTGCTGGGGAGAGACCACCTCAGTTTCCGGTTCAGCCTTCTCCCACTGTGAGAACAACAATTCTAAGGAGCACCAATGACCGTAACAATTCCTCCAGATCTGCTGACCACACCGGAATGGCAGGAAAGACTTGACTCGCTCGCCAAGAAGCACGCCGTCCCAGGGGTGCAGGTCGGGTTGATTGCTCTCGATTCAGCGGGCGATGTCGATTTGCGTGTTTTGACGACAGGAGTGACAAGTCTCGTCACTGGTGTGGAGGTCACGCCCGAAACGATCTTCCAATACGGATCAATCACGAAGATCTGGACCACGACTCTGATCATGCAGTTGGTTGACGAGGGGAAACTCACTCTCGATACCCTCGTGGTTGATGTCCTTCCTGACTTCAAAATTGCCACCTCTGAATATTCAGATCTGATTACCGTACGTCACTTGTTGACACACACAAGCGGAATTGACGGTGACCTCTTCACTGACACAGGGTATGGGGATGACTGCATTGAGAAGTACGTTGCGTCTTTGTCCACGGCCAGCAGCATTACCCCGCCCGGAGGACAACTGAGTTACTGCAACTCCGGGTTTACGGTTGCCGGAAGGATCATTGAAGTTCTCCGGGGGAAAGCCTGGGATGATGTGCTGGTTGATCATCTCTATGCACCGCTGGGACTCAGCCACGTCATCACTAGGACCAAGGATGCCCCGCTATTCCGTGCTGCGGTCGGTCATCTGGCAAATACTGATCCGACATCCGAGGAACGAGTTGTACCGACCAAGCAATGGGTTTTGGTTAGGGCCCAGGGACCGGCAGGAGTAATTACGGGCACAGTTGAGGATCTGCTCATTTTTGCATCGGCTCATATGCGCGACGGGCTCGGACTGAACGGAAACCGGATCCTGTCCGAAGAGTCAGCTCGACTAATGCGGACACCGCAGTTCGACCTTTCGACCGTCTCTTCTGTCGATCAGGCATGGGGATTGGGGTGGGTCTTGTCGGACTGGGGGCAGGCGACTTCGGTTCGCCATAGCGGGGCTACTATCGGACAGATTGCTAGTCTTCACACATTTCCAGAAGCAAATGTTGCTGTGTGTATTCTGACAAATTCACGCGGTGGGTCACTTCTGGCAAAGGAGTTGGAGACTGCAATTGGTGCTGAGCTGGGACTGGCATATCCCCAACCCCTCGATGAAGGCGCTGGCGATGAATTCGACGGCAGTGGGTTGCTCGGTACCTATGAAACTACTACGACTCGTTTCGAGTTGACTCGCCGGGAGGACGGGCAGCTCCTGATGGCTGCTTCGTCAAAGGTTGATATATCTGGGGAACCTGACCAGCCGCCGCTCCAGGTTCGCATGCTATCGAATTCCAGATTCATGTTTGATCCTGAAGGATCGGCTACCGAATTCGCACACTTATTGATCGATGGCGTTGAATTTCTTTATGGCGGGCGGCTTTATGAAAAAGTATCTGACTAGATTCTAGTCGTAGTGCCACGAGTCCGCGTCAGCCTGCCCAAGGCTGGCGCGGACATCAATTGATATCGATTTTCCCTTTTCTCTCCGGCCGTCGCCAAATCCAGGTCCGTAGCCTGTATTGACATGAAGTTCGGCATTGTCCAAGGTCTCCTTGCTGGCAGTCCCATTATCGAAAATTAGGGCATCGATTCTCTTGATGGAATCACAATTCTTATCGGTGGCGATGAGGAGGCTGGTTCCCAAACATCCCGATCACCCATTGAATCGGAGGCCGCACAGGGTGAGGCTGTGCTTGTGCCTGAAGCGGCGGCTCCCGGCGGTGCATCGAAGATCGCGCGTAAGGGCGATTCACTGTATGAAATTGAAGTGAGAGGCTGAGCGGCTCAGGCAGGACTTGAAATCGATTCGACCTGGGGATTCGTGGACTAACAACCTTGAACCCGGATACGTCTATACATATTTCAGGAGGCCGAGATCGCCCACCCGTGGCATCTGATCGGTACAGGGTCCTCTTCGTCCACGCCAGGCGCAACTACTATCCAGGCTGATTTCCACTCGTTCGATCCCTTACCAATCTGTATCGACTCCTACGAGACGGTACAGAAGCATCTGTTACGACTGGGTGCAGAGATGCCCCCACCAAAAGGAATCAGGTACACCTGGAAGTGACTTCAACGACGTTGACACAACCCTCCCTTACCCACCCTGCTGCCGTCGAAGCATTTAGTTGTATCCCGCTCATTGACGGACACAATGATCGTCCTTGGGCTTCCAGAGAAATCGCGAATTACTCTGTCGAAGGTCTGGAACTCGATTCCCACTTCAATACTGATATCGACAAACTGCGTCGTGGTGGAGTAGGAGGGCAGTTCAGGTCAGTATTTTCACCTGCGGCCCCTACTGAGTCCGAGTCTGTGCAGTTTACCCTCGAGCAGATCGATTTTGTTTACAGAATGATTAAGAGGTGTCCGGAGACTTTTGAACTTGCCCGCACCGGTGAAGATGTACGGAGAATATGGCGGAGTGGACGAATTGCTTCATTGCTTGGTGCCGAAGGCGGGCACAGCATTGGCAGTTCTCACGCCACGTTGCGGATGCTGGCGCGGCTAGGCCTCAGGTACATGACGCTTACACACAATTCAAATAATCCCTGGGCCGACTCAGCCACCGACAAGCCAAACAACGGCGGTCTCAGCGGTTTCGGACATGAGACCGTCAAGGTGATGAACGAACTCGGTGTCCTTGTTGACCTATCGCATGTTTCACCGGCCACAATGAGGGACGCGATCGAGACATCGACATCCCCAGTTATCTTTAGTCATTCTGCCTGCCAAGCTTTATGTCGGCACCCTAGAAACGTCCCCGACTCAATCCTGAAGACACTTGCAGTGAATGGAGGCGTAATCATGATCGCGTTGGTTCCGGCGTTCCTTGATGAGGCTTACAACGAATGAGTAGAGAATGGTCGAGCCGGATTGCGTCCGTCTACGACGATCAATCATCTGATTGAACATATTGAACATGCCCGAGATATTGCAGGCGTCGATCACGTCGGCTTGGGCAGCGACTACGACGGTTGCGACGAATTTCCCGATGAAATGTCTGATGTCTCGAGCTTCTCCGTGCCAATGGAGAGACTTGCTGAACGAGGCTGGTCATCAGATGACCTCGCCAAGCTTATGGGTGAAAATCTACTTCGCGTTCTCGACCAGACAAGTGCCCACGCCCTCTTTGCCCTCGTGGGCGGCTTGATCGAGCACACTCATTTGCCGGTCAAAAAGACCAACGACGAGCCAAAAACTAGTGCGATTGGACGGTGACTCACTACTCATGATCAACAAAGATCGACATATGTCGCAAATCATTTCAGACCCTGCAAATCATTCCTTGGGCAGCACGTCGACCGCGCGTCAATCTGCAATGCGCGCGGCCTCGCTCGCCAATGTTGCGATACGCCCGTTGAGGCATTTGGATGACTTCATTGCCTGCGAAGCTCTCCTCGACTCCATTTGGCGTCCGGAATCCGGGTCCTCACTAATGTCCAAAGACTTGCTGCGGGGCATCCGCTCCGCCAACAGCTACGTCTCGGGCGCATTTCAAACAGGGCAACTTGTTGGCGTCTGCGTCGGGTTCTGGGGGCCACCGGAATCGCGAAGCATGCACAGCCACATCGCCGGAGTCAGCGGCACAGCGCGCGGCAGGAATGTCGGTTACGCGTTGAAGCTGGACCAGCGAGCCCATGCCCTGGAGAGCGAAGTGGACACCATCACGTGGACATTTGACCCTCTGGTTCGCCGGAACGCGTTCTTCAACTTCCACAAACTTGGCGGTGTGGCTTCGCAGTATCTGGTCAACTACTACGGCCCTATGCTCGACGAGATTAACGGAACGGACGAGTCAGATCGGCTCCTCCTTGAATGGAATCTCGCGAGCCCGGGAGTGGTCCGGCGCTGCGATGCAACACCGGGAACGGGTACGCCGCACACTGCGGACCACAACAGCGTCGCCGCACTCTCCGTAGGCCGCGCCGGCCAACCCGTAGTGGCTGCGACCAGCGCTTCCACGCTGTTGGTCGGAGTTCCGGAAGATATCGAAATCCTTCGACACGTAGACCCGGGACTCGGGCGGGAGTGGCGCACTGCGGTACGTGAAGTTCTGGCCGGCATTCTGTCCCGTGGCGGACGTGTCGAAGGGTTCGAGCCACAAACAGGCAGCTACATCGTGACGAGAGGAAAGTAATTCATGAAAATCGAGGCCATTGAAATTCGGCGTATCAAGATGCCCTTGGTGGCACCGTTTCGTACGTCGTTCGGAACAAAACACGAGAGAGAGATGCTGCTCCTGCGCGTGCGAACCCCTGGTGCGGACGGTTGGGGCGAATGTGTCGCAATGTCCGATCCGCTGTACTCATCTGAATACGTCGACGCAGTCGAGGACGTCCTGCGCCGGTTCCTCATCCCGGACCTCCTTGCCATGGGCGACGTCACAGCCAACGCCGTCTTACCAAGACTCCACAAATACAAGGGCCACCGCATGGCCAAAGCGGCGCTGGAAATGGCCGTTATGGACGCCGAGCTCCGGAACCAGAACATCTCGTTTGCGAGCAGTCTCGGCGCACTCCGCACGCACGTCCCGAGTGGCGTATCAGTTGGCATCATGGATTCGCTCCCGGAACTGCTTGACGTTGTCGGCAAGTACCTGAATGACGGCTACGTACGAATCAAACTCAAAATCGAACCAGGTTGGGATATCGCGCCCGTCCGTGCTGTTCGAGAGAAGTTCGGCGATGACATTCTGCTTCAAGTGGATGGAAACACGGCGTACACGCTGCGTGACGCTCACCATTTGGCAAAGCTGGACGACTTCGATCTGTTGCTGATCGAACAGCCGCTCGACGAAGAGGATGTGATCGGGCATGCCGAGCTGGCCCGAAAGATCCGGACACCTATATGCCTGGACGAATCAATCGTGTCCGCCAGCACAGCGGCGGCAGCCATCAAGCTCGGTGCATGCGAGATCGTCAACATCAAGCCGGGACGAGTGGGCGGATACCTTGAGGCTCGGCGCATCCATGACGTGTGTGTTGCCCTCGGCGTCCCGGTGTGGTGCGGTGGCATGCTCGAAACCGGCTTGGGTCGAGCCGCCAACGTGGCTCTTGCAGCCCTGCCCGGCTTTACGCTTCCCGGTGATGTATCCGCTTCAGATCGCTTCTACATCGAAGATTTGACCGAGCCTTTCAAACTCGAGAATGGCGGCCTAACCGTTCCGAATGGCCCAGGCCTGGGCGTAACCCCCTTGGAGGATCGCCTTAAAGAGCTCACCCTGACATCGGAAAACATCGGGGCGTAGCCCCAGTCTGGGCTCGCCCGCATCCTCAGTGATTTGGGCGACACGCTGTTGGTCGTTGGCCGCTGGCCTCGGAAATCGACCGTTGGTGACGTATGTCTTCAAATTCGGTCGTCGGGCTAATGCTTCATCTAACGTGAGACAGACAGCACCAATACTTCAACCTAGTTGGGATTGCGTCACCTTAGATGAGGCCGGAGTGCAGCCGGGGAGGTTCAATGGAGCAGCAGGAGACCCCGGTGCCGGCCGTCCGGCTCGACGCCGTGGTGCATGGGCGGGTCCAGGGCGTGGGATTCCGGTACTTCACGGCGCTCAAGGCGCGGGAGCTGTCCCTGTCCGGCAGCGCTGTCAACCGGCCCGACGGCACGGTGGAAGTCACCGCCGTTGGGTCTCCATCAGCGGTTCAACAGCTCCTTGACTGGCTCAAATCCCGGCAGGCACCCGGGCGAGTCACAATGGTCGAGGCGGAGATCGCGCCGGCCACCGGGACCCTCAACGGATTCCACACCGGCTGATCCCCGGCTCGCGGCGGAGCCCCGGGCGCGTGGACCCGGTGGGCGGGGGTGGCATGATGGGCGTAACTGCTGCACTTGGAGACACTATGCAAACGTTTCGCCACACCACCGCACTCCCTTTCCCGCGCAAGGACGTGTTCGCCTGGTTTACCCGGCCCGGCGCACTGGTGCGGCTCTCGCCGTCGTTCTTTGGAACGGTGCTGTCCGAACCCAGCAACGGCATTAACCCCGGTTCGACGGCGTCCCTGGGAGTGGGAGCCCCGGGCGGGCTTGGCATGTGGTTGGGTGCGGTGTCCGGAACAGTGCAGGGGGTCCTGCCCGGGCGGCTGCGTGCCGGCGGCGTGGTGCGGGCGCAGCTGCGTTGGGATGCCCTGCACACCGAACTTGTGCCGGGGGAGGCGTTCACCGATGTGATGACCAACGGGCCGCTGACCAATTGGACGCACCGGCACAGCTTCGCCGACGGCCCGGTGGAGGGCAGCACCGTCATGACGGACACCGTGAGCTACCAGTTGCCGCCCGTGCCTCCGCGAGGCGCAGTGGAGCGGCGTTTCGCGGCCGAGTTGGAGCGCATGTTCGCGTTCCGGGCACGCCAGCTCGAGGGTGATCTGGGCTTTCACGCCGCGCATTCCGGCAAGGCCATGACCATTGGCGTCACGGGAGCCAACGGACTGATCGGCTCCCAGCTGTGCGCGCTGCTCACCGGCGGCGGACATACCGTACTTAAACTGGTGCGGCGCGCCCCACGGGACGCCGGCGAAATCTTCTGGGATCCGGCCGCGGGAACCCTTGACGCGCAGGCCCTGGCCGCATGCGACGTGGTCATCAACCTGGCGGGGCACACGATCGGCGGCCGGTTTACGGCCAAAACCAAGGACCTGATCTACCGCAGCAGAATCCAGGGCACGGCCCTGCTGGCCGACAAGCTGGCGCAGCTGGCCTCCGACGGCGTGGACCGCACGCTCGTCAACGGCTCGGCCGTCGGCTACTACGGCGCGACGCCCCATGCCGCACCGGAAAGCACGGGACAGCGCGTTTCCCGGGCCCTTGTGGAAACCGATCCGCCCGGCACGGACTTTTTAGCACAAGTGTGCAATGACTGGGAGGCGGCCTGCCGACCCGCCGCCGACGCCGGGCTCCGCGTGGTCACCGTCCGTACCGGGGTGGTCCAGTCCGTGGCCGGCGGCGTGCTCCAACGCCTCCTGCCGCTCTACCTTGCGGGCGTGGGCGGGCCGATCGGCAAGGAAGCGTGGCAGAGCTGGATCGGCATCGACGACATCGCGGGGATCTTTGCCCACGCGGCGCTGTCCGCCGGCGTGGAGGGTCCCGTCAACGCCGTGGCCCCACACCCCGTCACCGCCGAACAGTATGCGCACACGCTTGGATCGGTCCTGCACCGGCCGTCCGCCGTCAAGGTGCCCGCAGTTGGCCCCAGGCTGCTGTTGGGACGCCAGGGCGCACAGGAGCTGGCGCTCGCCGACCAGCGGGTTTCCGCGGCGAAAATCCAGGCCGCCGGCTACCAGTTCCGGCACGAGACCCTTGACGCTGCCCTGCGACACATTGTGGGGGCCTGATCCCGGCTGCTCCCGGTCGACTCCGGCCCCGTGCCCGCGGAAGCTCCTCGACTCATGTGTGTCTTTTTCATTCTCATATGAGCGCGGCCGTGCCGGATTGACCGTACGATGAGGGGCAAACGCGCCGCGCCGTCAGTGGTTCCGGACTGGCCAAACGACTGATTTGAGACTGAGCATGACAAAACGACGCATCGTTGCGGGCATCGATTCCTCAACCCAAAGCTGCAAGGTGGTCCGCGTCGACGCGGAAACCGGCGAAATCCTGGGTACACAGTCCGCACCCCACCCCGACGGGACCTCGATTGACCCGGCCCGCTGGTGGGAGGCACTTGAGCAGGCCGGCGGAACCCGACTCGACGACGTCGAGGCCGTCTCCGTCAGCGCCCAGCAACACGGCATGGTGGCCCTGGACGACGACGACCGGCCAGTCCATGATGCCCTCCTGTGGAACGATGTCCGCAGCGCCCCGCAGGCGGACGCCCTGCGAGAGCACTTTGGCGCCGACTTTTGGGCCCGGGAGATCGGCGTGGTGCCCGTCTCCTCCTTCACCATCACCAAGCTGGCGTGGCTTGCGGAAAACCATCCTGAACTGGCCGGTAGGGTGCGGCGAGTCATGCTTCCGCACGACTGGCTGTCCTGGCGCCTCGGTGGGCAGGCGCACGCACCCGTCACGGACCGCAGCGACGCCTCCGGCACCGGATACTACTCCGTCCCGGAGAACCGGTACCGCACCGAGCTGCTCGAGCACGCCTTTGGCCGCGTCCCCGAGCTTCCACGGATTATCGGACCCTCGGAGGTGGCCGGGACGACCCCGTCCGGGTGCCTGATCGGGGCCGGCTGCGGCGACAACGCCGGGGCCGCCCTTGGCTTGGGCCTGGCGCCCGGGGAGGTGGTGGTGTCGGTGGGAACCAGCGGCGCCGTGTTTGCCTCCACGGACCGAAATATTGCCGACCCCTCGGGCGCGATCGCCGGTTTTGCCGACGCGACAGGGCGCAACCTTCCGCTCCTGGCCACGATCAACGGTGCCCGGATCCTCTCCTCGAACGCCGATCTGCTGGGCGTGGACCTTGCGGAGTTTGACCGGCTTGCCTCCAGTGGTGCGCCCGATGCCGGCGGCCTGACCATGGTGCCGTACTTCGACGGCGAACGCACACCCAACCTGCCCCACGCAACGGGAAGCCTGGTGGGCATGACCCGGGCGCAGCTCACCCGCGAAAACCTGGCCAGGTCCGCCGTGCTGGGCCTGCTGTGCGTCCTGGCCGACGCCCTGGATGCGCTGCGGGCCACCGGTGTTGCCGTGGAACGTGTGCTGTTGATTGGTGGCGGCTCCAAATCGGCGTCGTTGCGGGAGGCCGCGGCCGACATCTTCCGGGCGGAGATCCTCATCCCCCAGGCGGGGGAGTACGTGGCGCTCGGTGCCGCCCGGCAGGCGGCCTGGGCGCTGTCCGGAAGCCAGGAACCCCCAGTCTGGGAACGCCATGTTGAGCGGATCCTGGAACCATCCGCGTCACCGGAGTGGGCTCAGACGGTCAGGGGCCGGTTCGCCGACGCCCGCCTGAACATTTACAGCGCATAGTCCGGCCGGCTACCCGAGGGCGCCGGCCGCCGTCGTCGTGACGGCGGTGCTGAGAACATCGAGTGCGATCGACTGGATTTTCCACCGCTGCCAGTACAACGGCATGGCGGTGACATGGCCGGGCACAAGTTCGCGCAGCCGGCCCGTGCGGAGCCCGTCACCGCAGTGCGCCTCGGGCATGAGGCCCCAGCCCAGGCCCAGGCCCACCGCCTGGGCAAATTGGATGGTGTCCGGGATGAAATGTTGCGGCCCGGCCAGGGTGCTGCCCGTGGCGGAGGCGAAAAAGTTGCCCTGGAGCGTGTCGGTGCGGTCGAACTGGATCGCCGGCGCCAAAGCAAGGCCTTCCGGCGTGAACCCGGTCGGGAACCAACGTGCCATGAAGTCCGCGGAGGCCACAGCGCGGTAGCGCAGGGAGCCGAGCGGCACCACGGAGCAACCCTGCACGGCGTCCGGGGAGGCCGTGACGGCGGCCATGACCTGGCCGGTGCGCAGGAGTCCGGCAGAGTGCTGTTCATCCTCGCGCAACACCTCAAAGGTGAGCTGCGCGTCCGCGGGAACTGCTGCCAGGGCGGCAACAAACCAGGTGGACAAGGAATCGGCGTTGACTGCCAGGGGGATTGGCGCGCCGCCCGCGCCCGCAATGCCCAGCTCGGCGGCGGCGTCGGCCTCCAACTGGCGCAGCTGCCGGGCTAGTTTGTGCACAATAACGCCGGCCGGGGTGACCGTCACCGGCGAGGTGCGCTGCAGCAGCACCTGGCCGGCTGCCTGCTCCATGGCCTTGATGCGCTGCGAAACAGCCGACGCCGTGACGTGCAGCTGCCCGGCCGCCGCCTCGAAAGTGCCCAGCTCCAGGACGGTGAGGAAGGTGCGGAGCTGCTCCGTCTGCAGATTCATCATTAGATTTCCTTAGCTATCATCAAAATAATTAGCTGTACTGTCTATGCGAAGCCTAGTAGTTTCAATGCTTGTGACACCACTGGACATTCTCCCCACAGCCGCCACCGGACTCGGTGCAGGGCTTGCCCTCATCATCGCGATCGGCGCGCAAAATGCCTTTGTGCTGCGCCAGGGCATTCGTGGCGAACACGTGGGACTCGTGGTCCTGGTGTGCATGGTCAGCGACGCCGTCCTCATCGCGGCCGGAATCTTCGGCATTGGCGAGGTCATCAAGGCCGTGCCGGCCGTCGTCGTCGCCATCCGGCTCGCCGGGGCAGCGTTCCTGCTGGCCTATGCCGCGCTCGCCGCCAAGCGGGCCGTGCGACCGGGCGCGCTGACCGAAGGGCAGCAGCAGGGTGCGCTGAGCCGCCGCGCCGTGCTAGCCACCGTGCTGACGCTCACCTGGCTCAACCCGCACGTGTACCTGGACACCGTGCTCCTGCTGGGCACCCTCGCCAACCAGCACGGCGAACTGCGTTGGTGGTTTGGCGCCGGCGCCGCACTGGGCAGCGTGATCTGGTTCAGCGCCCTGGGCTTCGGAGCCCGGCTCCTGCGCCCGGTCTTCGCCAAACCGGGAGCCTGGCGGGTGCTCGACGCCCTGATCGCCGTGGTCATGGCGCTGCTGGGGATAAAAATGGCCCTGGGCGTGTAAGGGCCCTAAATGAAGTCCATCTCCACGTGCAGGAACGCCTCGGCCGCCGCGATCGCGGCGGCAAAGGCCTCCTCCTCGGTGGGTGACTTCTTCGGACTCCGGGTAAACCACTCGTGGGTTTCCATATGGACCTTGGTGAACCCGCCGCCGGGCGGCGCGTAAAACACGGCAAACCGCTGCACGGGCCACTCAGGCCCCGTCTCCAGAGCCACCAAGAGCGCCGATTGGAGCGCGGGGTTGTACCACTGGGCTATGGGGCGGCGGCGGTCCTGGTCAAAAAGTCCCGACGCGTACCGGGAAGCCGGCGACGGCCCCATTTGAGCACGCAACCGCTCCCACCACAGGGGCAGGATCTCGCTGTCGTGGCGCATCCACACTGCCGGAACAACCGGCGGCTTGTTATGTAGACTCACACTTTTATTTTAGCCATCGGCGGCCCAGTTGCCAGAGCTTTGACGGAACCCCCAGACGCTACACAGGAAACCCCCTACTCGCAGCCGATCCCGTCGCCGTCGCGGTCCAGTTTGGTGCTGTAGCCGGGCTGGCCGGCAAGGATGGGAGCCTTGCCGGCCGCCCTGACGGCGGCACAGTTGGCGTAGACGACACCCTGGTCCGCTGCGGCGGGTGCCGCGGACGCCGCGGGCGGCACCGGCACGGGCTTCCTGGCCGCCGGGGACGGAGCCGCGGACGGTGCGGCGGGCGCCTTGGCCGGCACCGCAGCCGGGGTCTTCACGATCGTTTTGGCCGGTGTCTTGGCCGGGGCGCAGTCCTTCAGGACCGCGGCCATGGCATCGTGCTCCCCGGCGGTGACCCAAAGGCTGTAGGCAGCCTTGACGGAGACTTGCCGAGCCACGTAGTCGCAGCGGTATGCCTTGTTCGGCGGCAGCCAGGTGGCGGCGTCGCCGTCGCTCTTTTGCTGGTTGGAAGGTCCGTCCACGGCCAACAGGTTCGCGGGATCGTTGGCCAGGGCCAGCCGCGTTGCCGCAGTCAGCTTTTGTGCACCCTTTTGCCAGGCGTCGCTGAGGGCCACCACATGGTCGATTTGCACGGCCGAACTGGTGGCGCCGCGGGTGAAATGGATGGTGGTGGCCGTGTAGGGATCGGCCAACACGCCCGTGAGCACAATGCAACCGTGCGTGCCGGGCTTGAACGTGGTGGCCGTCAGGTCCCGGTTGAGGATGTCATTGCGGGTGTCGCAGCCGTTCTTGTCCACATCGGTCCATGCCGCACCAAATTCGCTGCGGCTGTACCCCGTTTTCGGGGCGCGGCCCTTCACCGGAAGCGTGGCCAGGGTGTCCAGGGCCTTCGCGGCAAATGCCGGTGCCGGGGAGACCGCGGTGCGGGAGGGCGTGGACGTGGCCGCGGGACGGGTGGGCGCGGGCTTTGCGCCGGCCGTTGCCTTTGCGCCGGTGGTTGCCGGGATGGACGACGCCGGCGCCGCCACTGCGGCCGCCTCGAGTTTCTCAGGTGTGGAGGTTCCCCCGCAGGCCGTGGTCACCAGCAGGACGGAAGCAAGGACGGTGCCCAGGATGAAATCAGTGGTGCCCAACGGGCGGGTGGTGCGGTGCGAAGCCAAGATGAACGTTCTCCAAGGATGGTGCGGGGATGAACCACAAGCCTATCCAAGGGGTGCGACACCAAATGTCGGCAGGCTCAGCCTGCCCTGTGGGTCACCCCTACATGCCGGCGCCCGCGAAGAGTGGCAACAGCCCCGCGGCCACCAGCAAGAAGATGGTCCCGATGATCGCGGCAGTCCCCATCTGCCACTTTCTCCGGTGTTCTCCCTTGGGGGTCGTCCTGGCTGTGATGACGGCCGCGACGCACAAGCCAAGAAGGGCCACCCCAAAGGCGCCCGCGCGGGGCCAGCTCGACAGCGGCATGATGAGGTCGGCACCGTACAGGGCCAACACGAGTGCAGGGACGCCAAAGGCAATGGAAATAACCGCCAGGAGAACGGTGAAACGACTTTGCGCGTCTGCCTCCCGGGAGCTGGAGATGCTGGCAGCGGATGTCAGCAGGTCTCGAATGGCACTGGACTCGTCGCCCAGCTGGCCTTTCAGTTCCACGCATTGGCGCATGCCGGCGTCGTGCAGTCGCATCCACGTGGCAGTTTCCGGAGTTGCGGGATCTGCCGGGTTGGTAATGGACGCATCTTGCAGCCGGCGGTATGCGTGGTAGGCGGGGGAGTCCGTCACATGCACCCAGAGCCCCTCCCGGATGGCTTCCCTGGCCTGATCGGCGGCGCGGCTGCACACAATGTTGAGTTGCAAGAGCGCTTCCACCACCGAGGTGTGGTCAAGTGATGACGAGTCGGAGCCGCCGCTGGCCACGAGCTGCAATTCAATCTGGTACCGGATTTCACGCAGTTCCGCGACGGCGTTTCGGGACGATTCGGCCAATGCTTTGGCGGCCCGGGCTGCACTGTGGTGTTGGTCAGGGTCGTTGTCGTCCCGGTCGTGCGCAAGAACAGGCGCAAGAACATCCTGCAGGACGCTGTCCATCAGCGGCTCTGCTTCCGGCATAGTGACGCTGACTGAAGTGAACTGGCAGGGGGTCGGCTGTTCCTGCCAGAGGGCAGCAAACGTTGCCTCCAGCTTTACATCGAGGCTGCTGGCGTGAACCAAAACTCGCATGTTGCCGACCGCAATGACCCTGCGGCCGTCTTTGCCCACCTGGACCACCAACATCGGGGCCACCCGAAGACCGTCCAACCGACCCGTCGCGTCTGCTGAATCCGTGCCCGCGAGCTCACGCAGCTGGCGGCCGGAAATCCGGCTCTTGTCCGTTGTCCAGGTCAGTGCGGGCGACGCCGAGGGCCCGCCTGTCGGTACAGCAGAATCTGTCGTCATTTCGCCATTCAAACACGACCCCGCAATGGGCCGGCAATTGTGACCCATGGCAGCCCCGCTGGCTCCGCCGGGGTAAGGACGCTAGTCGTCCCCGGTTTTCCGCGACCGCTCCAAGTACGGTTTTGCGTGCTCGATGCCGTCGGTCAGGGCTCGCACGGTGCCCTCCATGTTGTGGGCCGCCGTGGCCCGGAACGAGTCGATGGCGTCCATGGTGGCGAAGACGTTGTCGAAGGCCTTTTGCAGCGTCTCCACACTGACTCCCGAGGCGGCCGCCTGCTGGTGGATCCGTACCGTCTGGTCCTTGAGCATCTCGCTGGTCTTGAGGATCATGTTGTTGGTGGTGGTATTGATGGCGTCGATTTGGTCCAGCACCATCTTTTGGTTGGCCAGCGCCTCCGCGACGATCACCGCCGTCCGCAATGCCGAGATGGTGGTGGTGTGGGCCCGGTCAACACCCTTGATCAGTTCCAGGTTGTTCTTCCTGACCAGGTCCATTGCGAGGTACCCCTGCACGGACACGGCCAGCTGGGTCAGGATGTCCTGGTGGCGCTGCCGGATCGGAAACAACACGTCGGCCTGCAGCTGCTGGGCGTGTTCGGTTTCCCCCGCCGCCTGCAGGGCCGCCACCTTCGCTTCGCAGGCCTCATCGAGCGCTTGCGCGTAGACCGCGGTTTCACTCAGGGCCTGCATGGTCTCCCACAATTTCACCTTTTCACCGGCAAGGTCGGCATTGTCCTTGCCCAACTCGCTCTGGCCGGCCTTGAGTGAATTGATGATGGCGTCCAGCTGGGTTTGCGCGGATTCGTAGCGCTGGAAATACTTGGCCACCTTGTTGCCCTTGGGCACGAAGCCAAGGATCTTCCTGCCCGTGCCGAGATCGGCGTTGTTGGGGGTGAGGTCCTCCACCGTGGTCCGCAATTCGTTGAGCGTCTGGGCCACATGGGCCTGGGCGCTGTTCCCGGTGCGCTTGGCGCCGGAGACCGACGACGTGGTGCGCTCAAGCATGCGGCTGGAGGAATCGGCCGACGATCGCATCTGGGGCGCCGCCAACGCGGAAATGCCGTCCACCCGGCGGCTGAATTCGGGGCTGCGGGCGTCCAGGGCCGCGATCCCGGCGATGAATTCCTGCGCCTTGTTGTTGATTTCCACCTGGCGGTCGGCAGGAACGGGGATCATGCCCGGCGCCTGCTTTGGCGTGACGATCTGGGGCGCCTCCGGGGCATTCAAGACCAGGGCGATCTCGTCGTCGGACGGCGGGATGAGGGAGAAGTCATGGTGGAAACCAGTTTCGTTTAGCCCAAGGGGATCTCAATATCGGTGTCACTTGCCATGGTGCCCCACCTCGGCGGATTTGTCGCCACCGAATTGCCGGTGGCGGCCTGGGGAAGCGATAAACGCGACGCCGACTGCCCCGTGTGAACCGCGGCACGTTTGGCCGGATCGCCGGGATTTTGGGTTCGCCGGCAGGCGCGGGGCCTAAACTGTCCAGCATGACGACGCCGGATTCCACGCTTCCCAAGGCCGAACTCCACCTGCACATCGAGGGCACGCTGGAGCCCGAACTCATCCTTGCGCTGGCCGCGCGCAACGGCATCACCCTGCCACACCCCACCCTCGCGGAGCTGCGGGAACAGTACGAGTTCACCGACCTGCAATCATTCCTCAACCTGTACTACGCCAACATGGCGGTCCTGGTGACGGAAGCCGACTTCGCCGACATGACCCGCGCCTACCTGGGCCGCGCCCGGGACGCGGGCGTGCGGCACGCGGAGATCACGTTCGACCCGCAGGCGCACCTGGCGCGCGGGGTCCAGCTCACGACGTCGCTGGCCGGCATTGCGTCGGCGCTCGCCGACAGCGAGGCCGAGTTTGGCGTCAGCACGGAGCTGATCGCGGCATTCCTGCGCGACGAATCCGAGGAATCCGCGCTCGCCGTCCTGGAGGAGCTGATCGCGATGGACGCACCCATCATCGGGATCGGCCTGGACTCCGCCGAGGTGGGCAACCCGCCGTCGAAGTTCGTGCGCCTCTTTGACCGTGCCCGGAATGCGGGCCTGCGCCTCGTGGCCCACGCGGGGGAGGAGGGCCCGCCCAGCTATGTGTGGGACACCCTGGAGCTGCTGGGCGCCGAACGCATCGACCACGGCATCCGTTGCCTGGACGACACCGCTCTGGTGGCGAGGCTTGCCGCCGAGGGCACGCCCCTGACGGTGTGCCCGCTGTCCAACGTCCGGCTGCGCGCCGTGGACACCCTGGCCGGGCACCCCCTGCCGCAGATGCTCGCGGCCGGGCTGAACGTGTCCGTCAATTCCGACGACCCCGCGTATTTTGGCGGTTACGTGGACGGCAACTTTGCTTCCCTGGCGGCCGAGTTCGATTTCTCCGCGGACGTTTTGGCCACGCTGGCGCAGAACTCCATCCGGTCCTCGTTCGCGACGGACGCCCGCAAGGCCGAACTCCTGGCCGAACTGGGCCACTGGCGGTCCGCGCAGGGCTGATTCGGGGCTAGGCCAGGGCGAACAAGGCGCCGGCCGCGTGGGCTACGGGCACCGCCTGCTCGGCCAGCAGCAGCACGCCGAGACCGAGCATGATGATGCCGCTGCAGAGCGTGATCCCGCGGGCGGCACCGGGTCGCGAACGCAACAAACGCCGCGAGCCGGCCGCCACGAGTGTATAGATGACGGCGGTGGACGCCACAAACGTCAGCCCCAGCACCAGCGACTGGGCCGGCACGGAAAACGCGGCGTCGGGCCTGATGAACTGCGGGTCAGGGCCACAAAGAACAGCAGGCCCTTGGGGTTGATGCTGCTGGTCCCGAAACCCTGCAGGTAGGCACGCAGCCCGGTGCCGCTGTCGTCAACGGCCAGTTCACCGGAAGGCCCGACGGCGGCAAAGCCGGCACTGCGCCAGGACTTGGCCGTCGTGGCGCCAAGCCATAACAGGTACAGGGCGCCGGCCACCGTCAGCCACAGCAGCAGGCTCGGGATGGCGGCCATGAGCGCCGCGATTCCGGCGGCCAGCAAGATGGTGTGCAGGACGTAGCCGCTGCACAGCCCGGCCACGGCGGGCACGAAGCTGCGGCGCCCCAGGCCGGCGGCGATGGAATAGGCCCAGTCGGGGCCGGGGGTGCAGGTCAATGCCACGGCAACGGCCAGAAAGCCAAACAGTGCTTGCGGTTCCATCGTGCTCCTTCGGGCCGGTCAATGAAAGCAAGCTTAGGGAAATGACCGCCATAAGTGCTTACCTTTTTGACCGCCTTGGAGGCGAATGGCGATAAGATTTTGCTGTGATTGACGCCCTGGATAGAGATATTTTGCGCACGCTCCAAAACGACGGGCGCATGACGGCCACCGCACTCGCCTCGGAGGTGGGTTTGACCGTGGCGCCGTGCCATCGCCGGCTCAAGGATTTGGAGGCCAGCGGGGCCATCAGCGGGTACAGGGCCGTGATTGACCCGGCGGCCGTGGGGCTCGGCTTCGAGGCGCTGGTTTTTGTGACCCTGGCCCAGGTGGACCGGGCCACGATCGGCGAATTTGAATCCAAGGTCAGCGCCGAACCACACATCACCCAGGCCCAGCGGCTCTTCGGCGATCCCGACTACATCCTGAAGGTCATGGCGGAGGATCTTGCCGCGTACCAGCAGTTCTACGACACCCGGCTGACCAGCCTGCCGGGCGTGCAGCGGTTGCGCTCCACCATGGTCATGAAGAACCTCAAGCCGGGGCGGGCCTGCCGCTTTAAGCGCCAGGCTAAAGCACCGTGGCCCACTGCCTGTGAAACGGCAGCGGGCCACGGTCCATGCGAACGCCGGTGGTTAGCGCTTCAGTGTGATGGCCTTCTGGTGGCCGTGGTTGCCGGCCAGGCTGAACTCGAGCGTCAGCGGCTTCGTCGAGACCACCGTGACGCCCGGATCGGCGGCGGCGATCCCGGACCACTCCTTCCCCGTCCCGGGCACCGTCAGGCGGACGGTTGCCTGGGTGCGCGAGGGGTCGGCTACGGTAACGGAAAGTTCCCGCCCGTCCTCGTGCACGGCAACCGAGCAGGGACCGGATGCCGTGAATCCCCTGGCCGAGGAAGCTGCGTAGAAATTGCCCAAGGTCAGGGATTCGCCGGGCACGCTGAGCAGCTGGGAATCCTTGGTGTTGGCCAGCACGGTGACCCGCGGCTTGGCCTGGTTCTTGAAGGTGTCCGAGTGCTCGGCCGCCGGCAGGACCATGTAGGCGTACCCCTGGTTGACGGGATCGGTGCCGTGCGAGGCGGTGATGGTGACGTAGTCCCGGGTGACGGGGGCGTCCTTTCCGCCGGTGTCGGCGCCGGAGTTGATGGCACGCCAGTTTCCGGTGCGCCGGACGACGGAAACGACGGCCTCCGCGGTGCCGTTTTCCGACGGCAGGAGGACAAATCCCGCGTAGCCCTCCACATGGATCGAACCGGACGCCGTGCGGCTTGCCCCGGCGGCAAGCCGGACGTTGGCATGGTCAATGCGCACATCCGGCGTCTGCCCCGTGGCGTAGGAGCGGTTTTCCAGGGTGGTCAGGACCTCCGCCCCGCCCGTTCCGGTGATGCCCGCGCCGAGGCACACGAGGGTGTCGTCAAGGAAGAACCAGGACTTCTTCGCGGCCAGCGACTTGTTGTAGTTCAGGTGGTCCATGCCCACCACGCCCCAGCGGGCCTCCACGCTCAACCCGCCCGCGAAAGGTTGGAAGGCGCCGGGGATGCCGGTGCCGGCCCCGGAGGAACCGGTGGGCCGCGGCGTGAGGTTCACGGTGGTTCCGGGCAGGCGGTACGGGTCAACCGTGGGCCAGAAGTCGCTGCTGAACTGGGCCCGGTCCGTGCGGTTGTAGACGTACGTCATGCCGTCGCCCTGGTACCAGCCGAAGTTGTTCTCGTCGTTGCCCCATTCGTACCGGCCCACCCTGTTGGAGGACGTGCTGACGGTTGATCCCCAGGCCGGGCGGTGGTGCACCAGCCGGTCCTGGTCGGCGAACATGCGCGTGTAGACGGGGGACGGCGCGGCGGTGACCGAGGCATTGTTCAGGACGTCCAGGGCCAGCAGGGATTTGGCCAGGCGCTGGGTGGGATGCCCCACCATGGCTTGGTCGGTGCAGCGTTGCAGCCAGCCCTTGGCCAGTGCCAGGAAACGCGAGGTGTATGGCTCGCCGGCTCCGGGAGCCATCAGCAGGACGGCCCCGATCAACGCGAAGCCGTCCACGTAGTCCGGCTCGGCCTGGCGGGAGACGGCGCGGCCGCGAATGGTGTCCATGATCCGGCCGTCCCACACGAACGGGGCGAAGGTGTTCTCCACGGCGTCCAGGAGCGTGGCGCGCGCCGGGTCCGTGACCTCCCAGCTGCTGCCGCCCACCATGTTGATGATTTCGGCGACGCCGGCAAAGGCGATGACCCCGTACGTCCCGGCGTAGGGCAGGGTGCCATGTTGGATGAACGATCCGTCCTGGTAGAAGCCGTCGCCGGAGGTGACCTGCGCGAACAGGCTGTTCTTGCCCCGGCCCACAACGTCGCTCAGTGCGTCCCGGCCCATCGCGACGTCCCCGGCGTTGCCGTCGAGGATGCCGCGCATTGCGCACGCCAGGGACTTGTCCACCCGGTTGGCGCCGGTCTCGGCCAGGCTGGTGGCCCGGCCGCGCCAGTTGGGGTTGGGGGCAAACCAGCGCGCCGCCGCCAGGAGGGAAGAGCGCAAAGGTGCCGGCACGACGTCGTACATCAACGTCAGGATGTCGACCACCTTGCGGGGGTTGCCGATTTCCCAGAACCACCAGTTTCCCGCGGCCTTCATGCCGGGCTTGTAGGCGGTGTCCGAAAGCAGCTGCAGGCCGGAGACGATGTCCGCGGCCAGCTGCGGATCACCGGTCTGGGCGGTGCCGGGGACGGCGTGGCCCATGGCCAAATCGAAGAGCCGGTTGAATTGCAGGGCCATGTTGCTGGTGGCGTCCGCGCTTTGGCCGATGCCGGTGAGCGGAATGTCGGCCCATAGTCCGGTCCTGCCCGCGGACTTGTCCATGGACGCCCAGGTGGTGGAGGTCGTGGCAACAATCTGCGCCAGTTGGCCCGCCAGCTCGGGGACGGTTGAGGCGTCAATGCCTCCGGTCAGGATGGCTCGACGGCGGGTAATCAGCTCCGCCATCGACGCCGGGGTGGCCGCGAAACCGGTGCCCGCGGCCTGGCCGAGGAGGATGCCGGCCACCGCCGCCGAACCGGCCGCGCGGAAGAGGGTGCGCCGGGAAATCTCTGAAATAGCCACTACTTTGTGCCTTTCACTTCGAGGATGGTGCATTGGAAACCTTTTACGCCGTGATGTGCAGCGCCTCTTGCCGGACCAGGTGCCGCAGGGGGCGGCCAGCCAGCACGCGCTCTATTTCACGGACCGCCGAATCGCCCAGGCGGAACATCTCATTGCCCTGGGAGCCGGCAATGTGCGGAGTCAGGGTCAGGTTTGGCGCGTCAAACCACGGTGAACCGGCCGGCAATACATCGGGTTCGGTGACATCGACGACGGCGTGCAACCGCCGCGCCGTCAGCTCGGCCAGCAGCGCGCGGTCATCGACCAGGCTGCCGCGGGCCGTATTGATCAGCGTGGCGCCGTCGCGCATCAGGGCGAGGGCACCGGCGTCGACCATGTGCCGGGTCTCGGGTAATTCGGGGGCATGCAGGCTGACCACGTCGCTATGGGCCAGCAGGTAGTCGAAGTCCACGTTCTCGACCCCGGGAACCGTGTGGATGGGGTCGTACAGCAGCACGTTGACGTCGAAGGGGGCCAGCAGTTCGATGACCCGGCGGCCAATCCTTGAGGCACTGATGATCCCGACCGTGATTCCGTAGTTGCCCCACTGGCGCGGCTGCCGGGCGAAGGGCCGGTAGTCTCCCGTGGCGCGGTATCCGGCGTCGAGCTCAAAGACGCGCTTGCCGGCCAGCAAGATGGCGGCCAGCGTGAATTCGGCCACCGGGAGGGCGTTGGTGTCCGCGCCCGAGCTGATCTTCACGCCCCGGGCGAAGAGCTCGTCCGTGGCAAATCCCTTGACGGTGCCGGCCGTGTAGATGACGGTGTGCAGCAGGGGCATGCGCGCCAAAAGGTCGCCGTCCAGAACGGGGCAGCCCCAGCCGCCAATCAGGATTTCGGTGGCGGCCAGCTGAGCGTCCGTCGTGGAGGGTCCGGTCAGCACCGCGTCCCGGAGCTGGACGATCGACTTCAGGTGCGCCAGCGCCGCGGTGGTGAACAGGCTGTCAACGAGGTGGGGGTCCATGGCCAGCGTGGCCTGCGGGCGGTGGGGGGTGAGGGGCACAATGTTCACTTACTTCAGGGCTCCCGAGCCGAGGCCGGATTTCCAGAATCGCTGCAGCGACATGAACAACACGATGACCGGAATGATGGCGATCAGGGAGCCAATGATGGTCAGGTGGGCAAATTCGGGGTCCACCTCGGAACGTCCGTTCCAGGAGTAGAGGCCCAGGGAAATGGGGAAGAGCTGGTTGTCGGTCAGCATGACCAGGGGCAGGAAGATGTTGTTCCAACTGGCGCTGAAGGCCATGAGCAGCAAGGTCACGATGCCCGGCTTCATGAGCGGTGCGGCAATGGTCATGAAGATCCGCAGCTCGCCGGCCCCGTCCAGCCGGGCCGCCTCGATCAACTCGGCGGGGACGTATCCGTGGCAGAAGACGCGGGCCAGGTAGACGCCGAAGGGGCTCGCGATGCTGGGCAGGAAGACTCCCCAGAAGGTGTTGACCAGGCCGATGTTTGCAGCCAGCAGGTACAGCGGCATGGTGGTCACGGCGGCCGGGATCAGGACGCCGACCAGGATGAAGCCGAACCAGCGTTCCTTGCCGGGGAAGTCGAACTTGTCGAACGCGTAACCGGCCAGGAAGGAGACAAACACCGAGCAGACCGAACCGAAGACGGCGTAGCCAACCGTGTTGAGCAACCAGCGCAGGTACGTGCCGTTTTCCCAGGTGAAGAGTTCTGTGAGGTTCGTGAGGAAATTGTTCTCCGCGAACGAGAATCCGGGGGTGCCGAAAAGATCGGTGGTGTCCTTCGTGGAGGCGACGATCAGCCAGGTCAGCGGCAGCAGGGTGTACAGGCAGAACAGGACCAGCATGATGTTGACGGCGGCCTTGGACGACCAGGCCGGCGCGGATTTCCGGATGCGGCGGTTTGCCGGTGCCGGGGCGCCGGGCGCTGGTGCCGTATTTCGGCGGGAGAGGGTTGTTGAACTCATGCCTGTGCCTTGTTTCCGATCTTTGTCACGGCCCAGGAGAGCAGGCCGATGAGGGAGGCGAATATGAGCGCCGTGGCCGCCGCATAGCCAAAGTCGTGCTTTTCGAAGGCCGTTTGGTAGATGAACATATTGGGCGTCCAGGTGCTGTTGATGGCGGTGGCCTTGCCCTGCAGGAGCAGCGGTTCGGCGAACAGCTGCATGGCGCCGACCACGGTGAACAGGACGGCGAGCCCCACCGCGCCGGAGATCATCCGGGCCTTGATCGCGAAGGCCGTGCGAATGGCGCCGGCTCCGTCCACGGTGGCCGCCTCAAGCACTTCGCGGGGGACCGCCTGGAGGGCCGCATAGAACAAGATCACGTTGTAGCCGGTGTGCAGCCAGATGGTGATGTTCGACAGCGAGAACAAGGCGGCAAGCTGGCCGCCCATGTTCCAGGTGGAGCCGGTCATTTCAAAGAGGTCCACCACCGGGCTGACGCCGGGTGTGTACAGGTACGTCCAAATGATGGCGGCAATCAGGCCGGGAACGATGGTCGGCATGTAGTAGACCACCCGGAACACCGACTTGGCGCGGGCCGCGGCCGAATCCAGCAGCAGCGCAATGACCAGGGCCAGGACGATCATGACCGGAATGTAGATGAGGCAATACACGGCGACGTTGCCAAAGCCGCTCAGGAATACCGGGTCCGCAAAGGCGCGGGCGTAGTTCTCCAGGCCAACGAAGGTCTTCTTGATGCCGCCAAAACCCAAACCGCTGGACTTTTCGGTGAAGAAGCTCAAATACGCCGAGTAGGCGATGGGTGCGATCGTAAACGCCAGGAACAGCACGAAGAACGGCGCAATAAAGGCCCAGGCGATGCGGCTTTGCCGGCGGCTGTGGACCCGTCCGGCGGGTTTGCGGGTCTTCGCAGGTGTTCTGGTCCCGGTGGCGACAACCATGGGGTTCCCTTCGTTGAGGAGCACGACGGCGGATGGCCAGCCGGTGCCCCGGGCCTGCCGCCGGGAAGCTGCGCGAAGCGCACACCCCACCCGGCGGCAGTGGAGGATTGGTTACTTGACGGAGATCCCGCGGTTTTTCAGATCGGCCACGGTGGCCTTCTGGGCGATCGGCAAGCCGTCCTGCAAGGTGGATGTGCCCGCCTTGACCTTGGCGGAATCGTCAACCAGCGACGTGAAAGTCGTGACGGTGGCCGGTCCCCACACCCAGCCTTCCGGGATGGCAGCCAGGCCCTTGGCCGCAACATCGTAAATGTCCTGGCCGCCAAAGAACGAGGTGTCGAAGGCTGCGATGGCGGCGGCGCGGGCAGTCTCGTTGACCGGGAACACCGTCGACTTGCCGGAGATCCGGGCCTTGATGCCCTCGGGGGTGGTGGTCATCCACTTGATGAACTTCAGGCCGGCGTCGGCCTTCTCGCTGGTGCTTGAGATGCCAAAGGAGGAGCCGCCGTACATGGCGGCCGCGGGCGCGTCCGTGGGTGCGGGCAGCTGGGCAACACGCCACTTGCCGCTCTGGTCCGCGAAGGTGGTGGTCAGGCTGGCCCCATACCAGGAGCCGCTGATGACAGACAGCAGCTGGCCGTCGGCCTGCTTTTGCTGAAGCACGGGTGCGTCCTCGGTCCACAGCAGCTTGGCGTCCACGAGGTCTTGCTGGACCTTCAGGGCTTCGACGGAGGCGGCGCTGTCGATGTCGACCTTCCAGGAATCGCCGTCGAGGGCGCCCCACTTGGCGCCGTTCTGCCAGGCCAGGGCCGCGTACAGGGCGGGGTCGCCCACGGGGCTGGAGGCCAGGCGGACCTTGGGATCGGCCGCGGCCACCTTCTTGGCGGCTGCCGCGTATTCGGCCCACGTCTTGGGCACTTCAATGCCGTATTTCTTGAAGAGGTCGGCGCGGTAGTACATCTGCAGGACCCCGGCATCCAACGGGACGCCCCAGGTGGCGCCGCCAAAGTTCACGAGCGAGGTGATCGAAGAGGGGAAGTTCTTTGAAACCAGGTCCCCGGCTTCCTTCGAAATGTCCTTCAAAACGCCTTGCGTGGCCATCTCGGAGACGCGCGGGTATTCCACGGTGATCACGTCGGGGGCGGTCTTGGCCTTGATCTGGTTGGTCAGCTGCGGGTAGTTGTCGCTGGCCGTGGGTACTTCCTTGAACGTGACGTGGACTTCGCTCTGCGCGGCGTTGTAGGCGTCAACGACGTTCTTGGAACCCTTCAGCCATGAGGAGAAGGTGATCTCGACTGGGCCCTTCGGGGCGCTGGAGACCGGGCCTCCGCCGCAGCCGGTCAGGACGGCGATGGCGAGCATGCCGGCGGCCCCGCCCAGGAATGTGGACCTGCTGATGGTGCGCATTGATGACTCCCTTGTCTGTGTGTCTGTAGTCACATCCTGCAAGGGGGTTTGATGGGCCGTCAAGTTAAACGAAAGTATTCCAAAGGATACGAAAGAAGTGAAAGATCAAACGAGTCTGATGGACGAATTCCGGGGGATCAATTGCGGCACCAGGGCAATGTGCTCAGCTGCCTTGGCGGCGGTGCCGGAGTCGTAGATCCGCTCAAGGAGCAGCTGGACCGAGCGGTGCCCCACGCTCGACCTGAAGGGTGAGACCGAGGTGAGGGGGATCGAGGCGAACTCGGCGATGACGTCGTCGTAGCCGACGATCGAGACGTCCTGCGGAACCCTGATCCCCGCGTCCTGGAGCCACGTCAATGCCCGCGTTGCCAGCTGGTCGTTGTGGATGAACAGGGCCGTGGCGCCGTCCGCAATGAGCCCGCGCAGCGCCTGCGCGGAATCGTCGGAGCCCTGCCGACCCTCGCTGATGACGCCCACCGACGTCAAGCCAAGGGCCGCAACTGTCTCCTCGTAACCGGTCTGGATCACGGTTGAATTGGGGCCCGTGATCAGGAGCGCGGCGATACTTGCGTGGCCCAAGTCGGCCAGGTGGCGAACCGCGACGGCGGCGCCGACCCGGTGCGAGGACGTGACCGAATCGAGCATGGCTGCCGGTCCCGTGGGGGACGCCGGCCGTTCCATGAGTACCGTCGGCACGGTGAGCGCGGCCAGCCACTGCTCCTGGGTCTCGGTGAGCTTGCCTGTCTCCTGGTTGGGGGTGGGGGCAATGACCAGCCCGTCGACGCCGTTGGCAACCAGCCGCTGCGCCTGCTGGAGCTCGGTGGCCTGGTTGTAGGCCGAAACGCCCAGGACAAGGCGGGCCCCGGCCTCGATGCATGCGCGTTTGGCGCCGGAGATGATGCCGTCGTAGTAGTAGTCGCTGTGCGGGACCACCAGGCCCACAGTGGCCTGGCTGCGGGGTGCGGCGGCGGCCGGTTCTAGCGGGCAGGCCAGGCCGTGCTTGCGCAAAATCCTGCCCTGTACGGCAAGTTCCTCGATGTCGCGCCGCAGCGTCACGGCGGAAACGTTGAGCGCGCCGGCCAGCTCACGCACCTTTTGCGGGCCGCCGGTGCGGACCAATTCGAGGATGGCCGCACGCCGCTCCGCCACGCTTCTGCTCATGTTCAAAGTTCCTTTGCCGCAGGGGGACCGCCGTTGCTGTCCATAAACATGATCATATGATCGTTTGCCGGATAATGTGGCTGTTTATGGCCCATTTTTACGAGCGGAAAGCGACTTAGGGTGTGGTCAGTCCACATCAAAAGTGATTTGCCCTACAGTGGGGTCTATGAAAATTGCGCTCTTTGCCACGTGCATCGTGGATGCCATGTATCCACGCACGGCACGCGCCACGGTGGCCATCCTGGAACGGTTGGGACACGAGGTGGTCTTCCCCTCCGGACAGGCCTGCTGCGGGCAGATGCACGTCAATTCCGGCTACTTCAAAGAGGCCCTGCCGGTGGTGGCAAACCACGTGAAGGCGTTCGACACCGAGGACTACGACGTCGCCGTGGCACCCTCCGGATCCTGCGTCGCCAGCGTCAAGCACCAGCATGAGATGGTGGCCCGGCGCTGCGGTGACGCCGCGCTGGAAGCCCGGGCCGCCGTCGTCGGCGCCAAAACCTACGAACTCTCCCAACTCCTGACCGACGTCCTGGGCGTTACGGATGCCGCGGAGCAGCTGGGATCGCACTTCCCGCACAAGGTCACCTACCACCCCAGCTGCCACGGCATGCGGCTGCTCAAACTGGGGGACCGGCAGCTGGACCTCCTCAAATCCGTGGGCGGCATCGAGATGGTGGAGCTGCCCGAGGCTGAGCAGTGCTGCGGCTTTGGCGGCACGTTCTCCATGAAGAACGCGGACGTTTCAAGCGCCATGATGGCTGACAAGGCCGCCAATATTTGCGGCACGGGCGCCGAACTGTGCGCGGGCGGCGACGCCAGCTGCCTCATGCACATTGGCGGCGGACTCTCCCGGCAGGGCAGCGGGGTGGGCACCATGCACTTTGCCGAGATCCTGGCCAGCACGCTCGAAAACCCGGCCACTGTCCCCGGTAACGTCCAACTGGCGGGGAGCAAACGATGAGCAACACGTTCCTGGGCATGCCCACACTGCCCGTTTTTGGCCACGGAAACCTGAACGCCACGGAGAAATTCCCGAAGGCCGCGCACCGCGAACTCGGCGATGCGCAGCTGCGCGCCAACCTGGGCCACGCCACGCACACCATCCGCGACAAACGCTTGAAGGTGGTGGCCGAACTTCCCGACTGGGAGGACATGCGTGACGCCGGCAGCGCCATCAAGAACGCCACGATGGCCCGGCTGCCCGCACTGTTGGAGCAGTTCGAGGCCAACTTCACGGCCCGCGGCGGGATCATCCACTGGGCCCGCGACGCGCAGGAAGCCAACGAGATCGTCACCGGACTGATCCGGGCGACCGGCGAAACCGAGGTGGTCAAGGTCAAGTCCATGGCCACCCAGGAGATCGGCCTGAACGAATACCTTGAGGAACAAGGGATCGCGGCCTTTGAAACGGACCTGGCCGAGCTCATCGTCCAGCTTGACCACGACAAGCCCAGCCACATCCTGGTCCCCGCGATCCACAAGAACCGCCGCCAGATCCGGGAGATCTTCCTGCGCGAGATGGCCGACGTGGACCCCGCCCTGACCGACGAACCCGCCCGGTTGGCCGAGGCCGCCCGCAAGCACCTGCGCAAGAAGTTCCTGACCGCCAAGGTGGCCGTCTCCGGCGCCAACTTTGGCCTGGCCGACACCGGCACGCTGACGGTGGTGGAATCCGAGGGCAACGGCCGCATGTGCCTGACCCTGCCGGAAACCCTCATCACGGTCATGGGCATTGAAAAACTGTTGCCGTCTTTTGCGGACCTGGAGGTGTTCATGCAACTTCTGCCGCGCTCGTCCACGGGCGAGCGGATGAACCCGTACACGTCCCTGTGGACCGGCGTGACCCCCGGCGACGGGCCGCAGAACGTGCACCTGGTGCTGCTGGACAACGGCCGCAGCGCCGCCCTCGCGGACGAGATGGGCCGCACCGCACTGAACTGCATCCGCTGCAGCGCCTGCATGAACGTCTGCCCCGTCTACGAGCGCACTGGCGGCCACGCCTACGGCTCCACCTACCCGGGCCCCATCGGCGCCATCCTGTCCCCGCTGCTGACGGGCATCAAGAGCGAGGAAAACAGTTCCCTGCCGTACGCCTCGTCGCTGTGCGGGGCCTGCTACGACGCCTGCCCCGTCAAGATCAACATCCCCGAAATCCTGGTGCACCTGCGCGGGGAGGACGTCGACTCCAAGCGCGCCAAGATCAAGGTGCCCTCGCAGATGGACCTCATGATGAAGGGGGCGCAGTGGGCATTCTCCGACGGCGCCCACCTGAACCTGTTGGAGAAGGGCCTGCCGCTGGGCAAGCTCGCCGCCGGCCGGGACAAGGTCATCAAGAAACTGCCCGGGATCGCCGCCGGCTGGACGCAATCCCGGGACATTCCGGCCCCGCCCACCCAGTCGTTCCGCCAATGGTGGGACAAGGAGCATGTGGCCCCGGCTGCCGTCGAGCGTTCACAAGACGGGTCACGAAACACTGAAGGAGAACAGGCATGAGCGCCCGCGACGACGTGCTGAACCGGATCAAGTCGGCCCTGCGCGACTCCCCGGCCGCCCCGGAGATTCCGCGCAACTACCGGCTCGTTTCGACCATGACGGCTGCACAACGCCTGGAACAGCTCGTGGACCGGCTGGTGGACTACAAGGCGAACGTGTTTGTGGTGCCGGCCGCCGAGGCGCCCGCCAAACTGGCCGAACTGCTGGACGGTGCGGCCTCGATTGTGGTGCCGCACGGACTGCCCGCCGAGTATCTGCAGCTGTTGAAGAACGACGCCGGGTCCCCTGCCGTCCAGGTCGACTCGCCCGAGCGGCGCCTCACCGTCGACGAACTCGACGCCGTGGACGCCGTGGTGACGGGCGCCGCCGTCGCCGTGGCCGAAACCGGCACGATCATGCTCGACGGCAGCCCGTCGCAGGGCCGGCGCGTGATCTCCTTGGTTCCCGACCGGCATGTGTGCCTGCTGCGCGCCGCGGACATCGTGGAGGTTCTGCCCGAGGCGATCGCACGGCTTGATCCGGCCAGCCCGCAGACCTGGATCAGCGGACCCAGCGCTACGAGCGACATCGAGCTGGAACGCGTTGAAGGCGTCCACGGCCCGCGCACCCTGGACGTGCTGATCCTGAGCTAGCCTCCGTCCGTTGAGGGGCCAGATAATCCCCAACCCCAGGTTGAGGATTATCTGGCCCCTCAACGGCCTGGCGGGGTTCCCAAGCGGAGGCTGCGGTGGAAGCATGGCGGCATGAAGTCTTCAGAGCTGTTGATCGACGCTTTTGGCCGGATCGAGCACATCGTGGGCGGTGTGCTCGACGGAATAGAGCCGGACAAACTCAATTGGCGCCCCGGCGGCACGGGCAACTCGATCGCCTGGCTGCTGTGGCACCTGTGCCGGGCCCAGGACGAGCAAATCGCCCAGGCGGCCGGCGTCGAATCCATCTGGACGGCCGGCGCCTACGCCGAAAAGTTCGGCTTTGCCCTGGACGCCGCCGACACCGGCTACGGCCACGACTCCGGGCAGGTGGACGCCGTGCACCTTGACTCGACCGGGGTGCTGGGCGATTACCACCGCGCCGTCATGGCCGCGAGCCTCGCCTATGTGGGCGGGCTGGTCGACGCGGACCTGGACAGGATCGTGGACCGCCGCTGGAACCCGCCCGTCACGCTGGGCGTGCGGCTCATCAGCATCCTGGATGACTGCGTCCAGCACGCCGGGCAGGCCGCGTACATCAAGGGCCTGCCGCTGCCGGCCTGACCGCGGGGGGCCGTTGTGGTGATCCGAGCCCGGCCGGCCGGCGTCGGATCACCACAACAGCCCCCGGAGCGCCGAATCCCGTCCGGATCGGCGTCTAGTGACCACGTCGGCCCCCGATTGTCTGCCCGGAAGGGGCAAGACTAGACGCGGGCAGCTTCCTGGGCGCCCGCCGTCGTGCCGGCCGGCGCGGCACCGGCTTGGGTTCCCCGGACCGGGATCAACGCGGCCAGCACGGCGGACAACACCGCCGCGGCGATGGCGATCGTGAACGTGACGCGGAAGGCGCCGATGGTGGGCAGTGCGACCGGTCCCAGCTGCATGGTCATCGAGGCCAGCACTACGCTCATGACGGCGGCCGAGGTGGACGTGCCGATGGCGCGCATCAGCGAGTTGAGTCCGTTGGCGGCCGCGGTTTCCGTGATCGGCACGGCGCCCATGATGAGCGCCGGCATGGCCGCAAAGGCCAGGCCGACGCCGGCGCTGATCACCATGGAGGAGACCACCAGCTGCCACACCTGGTTGTTGAGCAGCAGCGCCACCACATAGCCGGCCGCGATCACCAGGGCGCCGGAAATCAAGGTGACCTTGGGGCCCTTGCGGGCGGAAAGCCGTGCGGAGACGGGGGAGAGCGCCATCATGACCAGACCGCCGGGTGCCAGCGCCAGGCCGGCGTGGAGCATGGACTGGTTGAGGCCGTAGCCGGTGGCGGCGGGGGCCATGAGCAGCTGCGGGAAGATCAGCGACATCCCGTACATGGCGAAACCGATCATGATGGAGGCCAGGTTCGTGAACAGCACCCGCGGACGGGCTGAGACGCGCAGATCGACCAGCGGCGACTTCACCCGAAGCTCATACGCGCCCCATGCCAGCAGCGTGATCACGGACAGGGCAAACAAGCCGATGGTCAGCGGGCTGTCCCAACCCCAGGCCGAGCCCTTCGTGATGGGCAGCAGCAAGGCCACCAGGCCCACGGCCAAGCCCGCAGCACCGACGCCGTCGAACTTGGCGGGCGTGCGGACGGCGGATTCGGGCAGTGCCACCGACACCAGCACGGCGCACAGCACGCCCAGGGCCGCGGACGCCCAAAACAGCATGTGCCAGTTGAAGTTCTGGGCGATGAAAGCGGCCAGCGGCAGGCCCACGGCTCCGCCAACGCCCATCGTGGCGCTCATGGTCGCAACGGCCGTGCCAACCTGCTTGGGCGGGAGCAGGTCGCGCATGATGCTGATGCCCAGCGGGATGGCGCCCATGGCCAGGCCCTGCATGGCCCGGCCGACGACGACGATTCCCAGGCTCTCGCCGACGGCGCACAGCACGGAGCCGGCCACGAGTGCGGCCAGGCTCAGCAGCAGGATGCGGCGCTTGCCGAACATGTCGCCCAACCGTCCGCCGATGGGCGTGATGACGGCGCCGGCCAGGAGGGTTGCCGTGATGGCCCAGGAGGCGTCGGCGGCGGAGGCGTTGAGCAGCTTGGGCAGTTCCGGGATGAGCGGAATGATCAGCGTCTGCATGAGTGAGACCACGATCCCGCAGAACGCCAGGGTGGTGATCACCAGCTTCGCCGAGGGTGTGCGGGCGGGCGTGGCGGTGGGGGACACGATGCTCCTAAAGACTTGCCAGTGAAAGTTTATGTATGATGCAACTAATATGCATCATACATAAAGGCGGGGAAGCGAAGATCGTGCTACACAACAATTCGGTGGTCGGCCAGCTCGAATATGAGCTGATGCTGCTCTCCCGCTATCACTTGCGCCCGCACCACAGCAAGGAGATCGTGCTTGACCGCTCGGCCGTGGTGATGCTGAGCCGGCTGGAAAACGTGCCGCCCATGACGTTGAAGGAGCTCTCCGCGGCATTGCGCCTCGACGCCTCGACCGTGCACCGCCAGGTCGCGGCCCTGCTGCGCCACGAATACGTTTGCTATGCGCCGGGCGACGGCGGCGAGGTGGCGCGCCGCGTCACGCCCACCGCCGCCGGAAGAGCCGCCCTCCTGGATACCCGCGCAATCTTTGAAGAGGGGATCGGACGCGTCGTGGCGGACTGGCCCGCCACTCAACAAGGGCAGCTGCGCGATTTGCTGCGGGCCTTCAACGAGGACATTGAGCGGCTTGAGGGCAACGCCTGGCCCCGCCCCTAGAGGCCGTCGTCGAAGTTCCAGTGTTCCTGCCAGCGCCAGTCGATGGGCTCGCTCTGGCGTTGGTACCGGATGTCCGTGGACAGGCGCACCCTGTTGGCGGGGTCCACGTTGTCCGTTGAGGCATGGACGATGTGCGCCGAGTGCACCATGACGTCGCCCGCCTCGTAGTCGGTGACTAGCCAGCGTGTGTCGTGCTGCTCGGCCAAGCCGGGGAGATCGGCCGTAATGGAGGCTGCGGGCCGGGCCAGGGTGCCTTCGCGTTCCTGCGCCATGACCCAGTGGTGGCTGTTTTCCAGGTAGGCCAGGCCGCCGCGGTCCAGGGGGCAGTCGCCGAGCGGGATCCACATGGACAGCACGCGGTCGCTGCCCCCGCGCAGGTACACGAGGTCGTAGTGGGCCTGCGTGGCCGTGCCGATGCCGGCCTCGCCGGGCTTGGTGTGCCGGATGATCTTGCGCCGGTGCAGGTGGACGTCATCCTGCAGGAACCAGGCGAACCAGCCGGCGATGGCCGGATGCGCGCACAGTTGTTGGTACTCCGCACCGGGGACGATTTCACCAAACAGGGCCTCCCGCATCACCGCCCGGTCCACGGGCCCGGGGGAGCCGATGCCGTCACGCGGATCCGTGCCCGGGGCAGTGACGTTCGCGTCCTTGAGCCGGTCAAAGTAGTAGCCGCGGAAGTCGTTGACGGTGTCCGGGTTCAAGTGTCCCTTCAAATACAGGTAGCCGTCCCGGCGCAGGCGGTCCCACAGGGCGTCGCGGTCCTGGCGTTCGTGCTCCGGCACCGCTGCCAACGCCCCGAGCCGGCGTTCGGATTCGTCAAGCACATACCCGTTTGAGGTGATCATGGCACCAGTCTGCCGAAACCGTGGCGCAATTCCCATGGACTTCGCTATCCTGTACTTGGACTTTTCTATGCCGTGAGGAGCGTCGATGGAAGCCTGGGCCAAATACCGCGGGGCGGCGCATCCCCTGAGCAGCCTCGGCATGGCCTGCGTGGGCGCAGGCGAACAGGAGGGGCCGCTCCCACCCTTCTCCCGGCGGGTCCTGGACGTGCACGCACTGGTGCTGGTCTCCCGCGGAAACGGACGCCTCCACTATGGCGGCAAGCCCTACGCGGTGCGGGCGCCGGCCCTGATTTGGATTTTTCCCGGCATGGAGCACGGCTATGGTCCGGACGCGGGTGGGTGGCGTGAGCACTGGGTGCTGTTCACCGGGACGGGGGCCCGGGCCTTTGAGGAAATGGGCGCCTTCAGCCGTGACACGCCCCTGGTACAGGCTGCTGGGCGGCTCCCCCTGGAGCACTTTGCGCCGTTGCGTGCGGCCCTGGCGGAAGCCGGGCCGCACGGCGATCTTGCCGCCTCCGCGATCGTGCAACAGCTCCTGGTCGATGCGGGCCGGCACGGAAACCGGCCGCCGCAGGACGGTGCGGACGACGTCGTCGCCCGGCTGCGCGAAATTGCCTGCCTGCCGCTGAGCCTGAGCGGCCAGGCCGCGCGGCTGGGGCACACGGCGTCGTCCCTGCGCCAGCTTGTCCAGGGGGTGGCTGGGCAGGGGCCCAAGGAACTGGTCCTGGCGATCCGGCTGTCCCGGGCGCAAGACCTGCTGGCCGGCACCGACCACCCCGTGGAAAGGGTGGCGCGCATGGTGGGCTACGACGACGCCGCCTACTTCAGCCGGTTGTTTAGGGCGAAAGTGGGTCTGGCCCCGTCGAAATTCCGGCTGGCACACCGGCGCACGGGCCCCGCCTAGCTCGACCGCCGGTGGTCGAGCTGGTCGGGACCCGGCTTAGGCGGCGCGGGCCAGGGGGTGGCGCAGCGGCCAGTCGGTGCCCTCCAGAATGACCTGCGCGCAGGCGCCGGTGGCGGCATTGACCACGATCGGCGCCGCAAGGTTCACGGTGCTCTGCACGCCCGGGCTTACGACCACCAGAACCACCGCCGACTCGGCGTCGGCACCAATCCCGGCAAACACGCCGGAGGGAATCCGTGGCGTGTAGTGCGGAAGGTACAGCGCGGCGTCAAGGACATACAACCGTGCGGCCCCGTTGGCCGCCGTCAGCGAAAACAGTCCGGCCGTGGCGTCGACGCCGGCCAGCGCAAAGTCCACCTCGGGTTCCAGCCCGGGGGGAGCGGCCGTGAAGCGCAGCGCGCCGGATTCCAGTGCCGCGCTCATCGCAGGAAGTCCATCAGCGTGGATGAGAGGACCTTGGCCGTCACACTCAGGGAGGCCTGGTAGGCCAGTTCCTGGGTCTTCAGGTCAAGGATCGCGCTGCCCAGGTCGAGGTCCTCGACGCCGGCACGCTGGTTTTCCAGGTCGACGACGGCGGTGGTGTTGGTGTCCTTGGCACGCAGCAGTTCGGCGTGCCGAGCACCCACCACGGAGCGTTGGCCAATCACATTGTCCAAAGCCGCATTGACGGAATCGATCGAATCCCGCACAGGGGCGCCCGAACGCAGATCGGCGGAGATCTTGTCGATCAGCCCAAAGACGGAGTCCGCTCCCGTGCCAAAGATGGCCGCACCATCGGCATCCACCCGGATGGTTGCGTCGGGGCCGATCCGGCGCTGCACGGTGCTGCCCGGCGCGCCGGTAAACGTGGGCGGGGCGCCGTCCGCGAACGCGTTCTTTTCATCGGAGTTGCCGGCAAAAACGCTCCGGCCCAAATACTTGGTGTTGGCCTGGCCCAAAAGGTCCGTCCGGATGGAGTCCAGCTCGGCCGCAATGGCCTCCTTGGCCACGGCGGGCAGGCCGTCGCTGGAGGCCTGGAGGGTCAGGTATTGCACGCGCTGGAGCAACGTCACCGACGTGTCCAGTGCGCCGTTGGCCGTGGTCATCCAGTCGTTGCCGTTGTCGATGTTCCTCCCGTACTGTGCGGCCTGGGCCTGTGCGGCGCGCACTGCCAGCGAGTCGGCGGCCGCCGAGGGGTCGTCGGAAAGCCGGGGGTTCTTTTGCAGGTTGCCGGCATTGAGCTGGGCCTGCGCCAGCTTGGCGGAGTTGGACTGCATGCCGCGCTGGGCGGAGGCCGCGCTGGTTTGCATGGTGACTCGGGTCAGCATGTCAGCGGCCCACCCTTCCGGTTTGGTTGATGAGGACGTCAAGGGATTCGTCGATGGCCGTCATGACGCGGGCCGCAGCCTGGTAGGCATGTTGGAAGGAGAGCAGGTTGACGTTTTCCTCGTCAAGGTCCACCGTCGCGTTGGCCTGTTGGGCTGAGACCGCGTTGTTGAGCGTCAGGTCCGCCAGGACGGCCTGCCGGAGCCCGGTCTGGATGTCAACGCCCAGCCGCACCACGGTGTCGGACCACTGCGCATCGGGGGAGCCGCTGCCCTTGCCCAGTTGCGAAATGGCGTCTGCCACCGAGCCGTCCTTGCCGCCCGCACCAACCGCGCCGGCGGCAATGCCGGAGGCATCCTTGGGTGCGACGGCAAGGCCCAGTGCCGCCGGAACGCCCGCGGTGAAGGTGAAGAAGTCGTGGCCGGTGGTGCCGTCGGGGGTGGCTCCGCCCTGGTGGACGGTGTTGACGGTATCGGCCAGCTTTTGCGCCAGCGCGTTGTAGGAGGCGGCTGTTTGGGTGATCATGCCGCCCGTTCCGTCAAGGGCGGCTGGCTTGAGCACCGACAGCATGCCGGCGAGTTTTCCGCCGTCGAGGTCCACGCTTGAGCCGGGGCGGTGTGCCCATTCCAACTGGACGGTGCCGCCGTCGCCCATCCGTGCCGCACCGGTGACCTTCACGGCGTTGGCGGTGTCACCGGAGACCAGGGCGTTCCCGCCCAGGAGGACCTCATTGCCGCCACCGGGCAGATCGCGCACGGTGCCGCCGGCCAGCTGGGCAAGCCGGGCGCTGAGCGTATCCCGCTGGTCGATGAGCTCGTTGGCGGGCGTGCCCGCGGCGTTGGCGCTGCGGATTGCCTTGTTCAGGCCGGCCACCTGCGTGGCGGTGGTGTTGATGTCGGCAACCACGGTGTCCGCATTGGCCCGGGTTTGCGACCACTGCGTGTCCAGCTCCGAGTACCCTGACGCGATGCTCTTGACCAGGGATGCGGACTTTTCCAGCAGGACGGCCGACGGCGCGGCCTCACCGGCGTGGTTCGTGACGCCCTCCCAGGCCGTCCAGAAACCCTGCAACTGTGAGGAGATGCCGTTGGCCCCGGGCTCGTTGAGCGTGTTTTCAATGTTGGTCAGGGCATCGGCCCGCACGCTCGTATAACCGGCTGCCGAGAAGCTGGTGCGCACGCGGCCGTCCAGGAACGAATCTCCCAACCGGGTGATGCCCGTGACGCCCACGCCCTGGCCGGTTTTGACGCCAAGATCGTTCAGCGTGCTGCGGGCGGGGGCACCCAGCCCGGCAAACTCGGCACGCTGGCGCGTGTAGCCGGGCGTGTTGACGTTGGTCAGGTTCTGGCCAACGGTGTTCAAGCCGGTGCGGGCCGCATTGAGCCCCGACAGGGCCGTATTCAGCCCACTAAAAGTACTCACTTGTGTCCTCTAAACGCTTTCGTCCAGAAGCCGGGAGCCGGCATCCTGGCTGGTGTGCCCGTGATGGTCGTAGGTGCCGGCCTCGGGGGCCAGGTTTGCCGCGGAATCCTGGGTCGACCGCAACCCGGCCCGCAGGAAGTGCAGGTTGGTGTCGCGCAGGCTGCGCACCTGCTCCACCTGGGCCATCATGGCGCGGTGGTGGTCGGCCAGGATTTCCGCCCACGGCCCGGCGGGTGCGGCGTCGGCCAAATCCAGCAGGCCGGCGTCGTCGGCAAGGCCCCACGCGGTGGCGACGGCGGAGGCGACGGCGGTCCGCTCCAGGGAGGTGGCACGCAACCGTTCCATCACATGTCCCACTTCGCGGGTGGCGCTGTCGAGCCAACGGGTCTTTCCGGAGGTGAGCACCAGGTGCTCCTCCTCCAACTTAAAGACCAAAAGATCGAGCAATTCACGTTCACGCCACAGCAAGGTCGTCAATTCCTCTGGGCCCATGGATAAAGTCCTTTCATCGGGCCGAAGCAGGTTCTTGGATAACTATCGGCAGCTATTGATTCCCGGTTAGCGCCGGATTGCCGGCGGGGTGAAAACGCCACGCCCGTTGCGGGCCGGACGTGGGTCGAATGCGGGTGCGGTGATTTACAGTTAGGTGGTTACACGCGCGATCGACGTTCACCGGTTTCTGGGGGTGTACGGCGTCGAAGCACTTTTATGAATTGCCTTAGGGGGGCAAACAATTGAATCGCGTTGAGCGCGACGCTTTAGTCGTGCAAAATTTGCCACTGGTGGGGTACCTTGTGGCGGAGATCTGCATGCGCGCGGACCACCTTAGCCGGGAGGATCTGACGCAGGTGGGGGCCATTGCGCTCATCCAGTGTGCCGAGTCATTCGACGAGGCGCTGGGGGTGCCTTTTGGCGCCTACGCGCGCCGCCGCATCAAGGGCGCCTTCGCCGACGAGCTGCGCCGCGACGACTGGGCCACCCGGGGCGCACGCACCCGCATGGGCGAGCTGGCAGCCGTCAAGGAGACCCTGACGAGCGCGCTGGGCCGCATTCCGCGGGTCGAGGAGCTGGCCGTTGCCATGGGCGTTGACCGGGCCGCGGTGGAAGCCTCCCAGCTGGATGCCGCCCGCAGCGTCACACCCCTGACCGACGTGATCGCCGACCTGGTCGCGGCCACGTCCCTGAGCCCCGAAGAAGCGGTGGTGGCGGCCGAACACGAGGATTTCCTGGCGCAGGCCGTCGCGGCATTGCCCGCGAAGATGCGCTACATCGTTGAACAGGTCTACTACCACGACCGCACGGTCAAAGACCTTGCCGAGGAGCTTGGTTCGAGCCATTCGGCGGTGTCCCAGCAGCGCACCGAGGGCATGCGGCTGCTGCGTGACGGTTTGGAACGGCACTACCTGGCGACGTCGGACGCGGCCTCGCCGGCGCACGCCCGCATTGCGGCGGCGCGCCGCGAGGACTACCTGGCCGAGTTGGGCACCCGCACCCTGGGCGGGGCCACCCGGGCACGGCAGGGCCGGTCATTGGGCGCCCCGGGCGAGGCGCTGCCCGCGGTGGGATAGGCGGCAGCGGCAACTTCCGTGAAGTTGCTTACGGGGTTCGCCCGGTTGCCGACAGTGGGGGTTAGCTGCCCACGGACGGGCGGCTTCGGTAATACCCAAATCTCACGGAGGATTTACTCATGGGCATGCAAGTCAACACCAACCTCGCGGCAAACAACGCTTACCGCAACCTGAGCACCACCCAGAATGCGCTGGGCAAGTCGATGGAGAAGCTCTCCAGCGGCCTGCGCATCAACCGTGCGTCCGATGACGCAGCCGGCATGGCGATCTCCGAGGGCCTGAAGTCACAGGTCAACGGTTACACGGTTGCCGCCCGCAACGCCCAGGACGGCATTTCCGTCGTCCAGACCGCTGAAGGCGCGCTGACCCAGGTGCACTCCATGCTGCAGCGCATGCGCGACCTGGCAGTCCAGGGCGGCAACGACTCCAACAATGACGATTCCCGCAAGGCGATCAAGAAGGAAACGGATCAGCTGACGCAGGAGCTGACCCGCATGTCCGAGGCCACGAAGTTCAACGGCAAGTCGCTGCTGGACGGTTCGACGGCCAAAATGGATTTCCAGGTCGGTGCCGACGGCAACGCGAGCAACCAGATTTCCGTCAACCTTTCCATGGCGAACGTGAAGTCCATTGCCGCCGAGCTCAACGGTGGCGACTTGGCCGCTGCTGGCACGAAGTTCGATATTGCCGCCATCGGTGCGGTTGGAGGTGCGTCAACCTTCACATCAACCAAGGGTGGCGTTGCAACCACCATCACCACGGCTAACCTCGGTGCTCCCGGCGCGTTCACCAGTGTAGAAGGTTACGCTGATGCCCTGCGCAAGGACGCCGCGTTCTCGGCCAACTTCACGGTGACCGTGGAGAAGGACGCCAACGGCGCCGGAACGGGCATTTCTGTCAATGCCAAGGATGGTGGCACGCTTGGCACCACCTCGGCAGGAACGGGCATCAGTGCCGGAACTGCGGGAACTGCCCTGACGGGTACGGGGCTGGACTTCTCCACGGCTGCCAACGCCCAGGCTTCCCTGAACCTGATCGACACGCAGATCAAGACGGTTTCCGATGCCCGCGCAGACCTCGGTGCCGTGCAGAACCGTTTGGAGTCGGCCGTCAACAACCTGAACGTCGGCAAGGAAAACCTGACCGCTGCCACCTCGCGCATCACCGATGTCGACATGGCCTCGGAAATGGTCTCCTTCACGCGTTCCAACATCCTCTCCCAGGCAGGCACGGCCATGCTGGCCCAGGCCAACCAGTCCAACCAGGGTGTCCTGAAGCTCCTCGGCTAAATCGAGAAACTTCTTCGGGGCAACACGACCCGATCTGCGATGCCTGGCGGCCGTTTTCGCGGTCGCCAGGCATCGCGGGCTTGGGCATGGCCTTGCGGGAAACCGCCGGGCCGTGCCTTCGCCTGAGGTAACCGCACCACCACGGCACTGCGAAAAGGAACCGCCTCATGGGCATGGGAATCGACGGACTGACGTCCGGGCTGGACACCACGGCCATCATCAACGCGCTCATCGCGGCAGAGTCCCGGCCGCAGACGCTGATGAAGGGCAAGGTCACCTCGGACACCGCCCTCGTGACGGCCATGCAGGCCCTGAACACCAAGTTTGCGTCCCTGACCACACAGGCGGCTGCCCTGGCCAAGCCCGGCGGGCTGGACATGTACCAGGCAACGTCGTCGTCCGACGCCATCACCGCGAAACTTGGCTCCGGTGCCCAGTCCACGAGCCTTGATTTGAGCGTGAACAAACTGGCACAGGCCCACTCGGTGGTCAGTGCCCCCATGACGGAATGGCCCGCGACGCCCGCCGTCATGACGTTCGTCAAGACTGACGGCAGCAAAACCGAGGTCACCGCCGAAACCGGCTCCCTCGACGACATGGCCTACGCCATCAACCACTCCGCTGCCGGGATTTCCGCCGTCAAGATCGCCTCCGGCAAGGACGCCGTCACGGGCGCCACCCAGTACCGGCTCCAACTCACCGCCAAGGACACCGGCGAGGCCAACGCCTTTACCGCCCACCAGGGCAGCATTGCCGACGTCGACGCCGGCACCTCCACCAAACTGACGGACGCGGCGGGGTCGGCCGTGTTGCGCACCGGCCAGGACGCCAAGGTGACGCTGTGGGCCGGTACCGCCGCGGAACAGTCCATCACCTCCGCCTCCAACACCTTTGCCGCCATTGCCCCCGGCATCGACATCACCGTCAACAAACTTTCCGCGGACCCCGTCGCTGTCTCCGTCTCGCGGGATGCAGGAAAGGTCACGGCGGCTGCTAAGGACCTGGCCAGTGCCGTCAACGTCATTCTGGGCTCCATCTTCACCCAGTCCACGGTGACGGCCGGATCGGGGACGGACGGCTCCGCCAGCGCCAAGGGCGGGCTGTTTACCGGCGAAAGCACCATCTCCGACGCCAAGACAAAGCTGTTCAGCTCCGTCACCACGCCCGTGAACGGGCTTTCCCCGGCTAGCATCGGCATCAACACCACCAAAAACGGCGACCTGGCCTTTGATGCGGATGCCTTTGCCGCCGCCTATGCCAAGGATCCGGTTGCCACGGAGAAGATGCTCCAAACCATCGCCTCCCGTGTTGCAGACACGGCCAAGGCGATCTCCGACCCGTACGACGGCGCTCTCTCGCAACGGGTCAAGGGGCAGCAGTCGGTCATTGATGACCTCAATACCCAAATTGTCGACTGGGACACCCGCCTGACAAACCGGCGGGCCTCCCTGCAGGCCGTCTACACGAACCTTGAGGTCCAATTGAGCAAAATGCAGTCTCAACAATCCTGGCTGTCCGCGCAGATCAGCTCCTTCGACGCAGCGGCCAGCAAGAAGTGACCATGAACGCGAGCCGCGCCCTGAACGCGTACCAACGCGAAGCCATCCTTTCCGCGTCCCCGGCGCGATTGCTGACCATGCTGTACGACAGGCTCCTCCTTGACCTGGGCCGGGCCGAAGCGGCGCAGCTCGCCGAAGAGTGGCCGACGGCCCACGAAAACCTGTTGCACGCCCAGGACATCCTCGCCGAGCTGTCCGCTTCCCTGCAGCCCGAACTCTGGACCGGCGCCGACCAACTCCTGGGAATCTACAACTACGCCGGTGCCGCGCTGATGAATGCGAACATCCACCGCAACGTCGAGCTCACGCGCGAATGCGTCGCACTGCTCGAACCACTCCGGGCCACCTGGCATGAGGCGGCGGGACTGCCGGCCGCTGCGGCCGGAGTCGGGCAGGCTTCATGATCTGGCCGGCCGCGGTCCAGGATTACCTGCCCGATGCCCGGTACGCCCATGCCTATTACCTAGCAGTGGAGGAAACCATCGCGGAATCAGCAGCAGACGAGGCAGCCAACGAGCTGTGGATGTCGGTGATCGAGGACCTGGAGGCACAGCTGGCAGCGGCAGGGCCGGTCCCCACCGCCGGTTGGGTCCCGCCCGCCCTTCCGGGCCCCCTTCCCGAGGACCTGGTTGAGCGGGCCGTCCGGCTTGCACAGGCACAGGCCGAGGTGGTTGAGGCACTGCGGACGTCCCTCGAGGCCACCGCCGGTGAACTGGCCGCCCTGGCACCCGCCCGCGCAACGGCGTCGGCCGTCTACCTGGATGTCATGGGTTAGACGAGCGGCTAAAAATAATTGGCGAAACCGGCTTACCCCGTTCCCGCGGTAGCCGATAGTCACTGTTGAGCATGGATCGCTCGACCCTTTTGGCCATGGACAGGCCGCACCGTATCGTCAAGAGAGTTCGCAGTGCTTGATTCCGTGGTCACTGTGGCGCTGACCAGCGCCCTCAACGGCTTGTCCCTGCGCCAGCGCGCCATTGCCGACAACATCGCCAACGTCAACACCCCCGGCTACACGGCCCAGCGGGTGAAATTCGAGGACGCGCTGGCCGAATCGGTGAGCCGCCGCGACGGCAACGTCACCGCCACCACGGAACGCTCGCTGGAACCGACCCAGCTCAACGGCAATAACGTCAACCTTGACACCGAGACCCTCTCAAACATTGAAACCGTGCTGCGCTACCAATTTGCCGCGCAGGCCGTCAATGGCGAATTCACCGCCATGCGCACCGTGCTGAAGGGCCAGTAGCATGAGCGACGCGATCGGCATCGCCTCCACCGGCCTGACCCTGCACCGCAAGTGGCTCGACGCCGTCTCGGACAACCTTGCCAACGTCAACACCGCCACGGCCACCAGCGGTGACGCCTTCCGGGCCCGCTACGTGGTGGCCCAGGCCGGTGCCGGAGACAGCGGCGTCTACGTGGCCGGCGCCGCCTACGGCAAGGCCGAGGGCCGCATGGTGTACGAACCCGACCACCCGCTGGCCGACGCCAAAGGCTACGTGCGCTACCCGGACATGGACCTGGCCTCCCAGATGGGGCAGCTGATCATGGCCCAGCGCGGCTACGAGGCGAACGCCTCGGTGGTGGACCGCGCCAAGACCATGTACGAAGCCGGATTGCAGATTGGAAAGTAAGCCATGAGTGTTTCGGGTATCGAGGGCGTACAGGCCACCGCGGCGACCGGTTACCTGCCAACGGAGGACGCCGGAACCGCCGGAAGCGGCGGGGAGGCGTTTGGCACCTCACTGACCGGCGCCCTGACGAACCTGCAGGCGCTGCAGTCGGAGTCCGGCGTGTTGAGCGTCAAGGCCGCCACGGGCAACCTTGACGACATCCACCAGGCAACCATTGCCGCCACGCGGGCCCAGGTCACCCTGGAACTGGTCTCCACGCTGCGCAGCAAGGGCGTTGACGCGTTCAATGAAATCATGAGGATGCAGGCCTGATGCCCCCGTTTCTTACCACCATGGCCGGCCGCATGTCCGGTGTGGCCAGGGGCTTTTCGACGGCCCAGAAAACCCTTGTCGTCATTGGCCTTGCCGTGCTCGTTTTGGGTGGCGTGGCCTTGGTGAGCTGGCTGGGCAAACCCACCTATTCGCCGCTCTTTTCCGCGCTGGCCCCCGCCGACGCGAATGCGATCGTCACCCAGCTGAAGACGGACAACGTCCCGTACCAGCTGGCCAACGGCGGATCCACGATCATGGTGCCCGACGCCAACGTCTACGACGAACGGCTCAAGGCCGCCTCCGCCGGACTTCCCGCCGCCAAGACGGCCGGCTACTCGCTGCTGGACACCATGGGCGTCACGTCCTCGGAGTTCCAGCAAAGCGTCACGTACAAGCGGGCCATGGAGGGCGAACTAGCCCAGACCATCATGGCCATGGACGGTGTCAGCACCGCCTCGGTCAAGCTGGCCGTGCCCGAAAAGACCGTCTTCACCTCCACCAAGGAGGACCCCACGGCCTCGGTGTTCGTGGAAACCACGCCCGGAACCACGCTGACGGACGACCAAGTCAACGCAATTGTGCACCTGACCTCCTCCGCCGTGCCCGGCCTGAAACCGGCCAACGTATCCGTGGTGGACTCCGCCGGAGCCGTGCTCTCCAGCGCCGGCGCGGGTTCCGCGAGCGGCGACAAGGCGGCCCAGGCCTACGAACAACGCGTCAGCGCCAGCGTGCAGGCCATGCTCGACAAAGTGGTGGGCCCCGGCAATGCCACGGTTTCCCTGCAGGCCACCATGGACAACTCCACGACCGACAGGGTGAAGGAATCCTTTGCGTCGCCGTCGGGCGCCCCCGCGCTGAATGAATCGACCTCGAGCGAAAAGTCCACGGGCGGCACGGGCAGCGGCACCGGCGTCCTCGGCCCGGACAACATTGCCGTGCCCACCGGCGCGGCCGGCGCGGGCAACTCCTCCGAGGCCACCAAAACCACCAAGAACAACGCCGTGGACAAGACCACCGAGAACACCGTGATCCCCGCCGGCACGGTGCAGCGCCAGTCGCTGTCGGTCGCTGTCGATACGGCCGCAGCCGCCAAGGTCGACGCCGCAACCCTGCGGGACATGGTCTCCACCGCCGCCGGCATCAACGCCCGGCGCGGGGACACCGTCAGCATGAAGGTGGTGCCGTTCTCCACAGCCCAGGCCGACGCCGCCAAGGCCGCCATCGACGCGGCCAAGGCCGAGGCGGGGGCCGCGGCTACAGCGAAGACGTGGCGCAACATCATGTTTGGCGCCCTGGCCCTGCTGGTCCTTCTGGTGGGCGTGGTGCTGTACGCCCGCAAGAACCGCCGCCAGGTGCGCGAGCTCGTGGACCTGGGCGAACAAAACCCGCCCATGGTCACCAGCAGTCCCCTGCCGGTGGCCCCTGCTCCGGAAACCACCGCACTGCCGGCCATCCCCGCCCCCGTGGCCCTGCCCATGGCCGAAACCAGCGATTCGGACACCAAGCGCGCCTCCCTGGAGGCGTTGGCCGGAGCCGATCCGGAAAAGACCGCCGGCTTGCTCCGCTCCCTCATGGATGATCGGGCCGGCGTCTAGTGCCCGAGACAACCATGACGGGAACGCAAAAGGCCGCGGCCGTCCTCATGCAGTTCTCCCAAACCTCCGCGGCCGCCGTGATGTCGCACCTCAGCGATGCCGAGGCGGAGGCCATCGCCTCGGAAATCGTCAAGATGCGCCGCGTGCAGCCGGACGTTGCCGACGCCGTTATCGACGAATTCCACTCGATCGCCGTCAAGGGCCGGCACGGCGCCCAGGGCGGGCGGGACTTTGCCGCGGGCCTGTTGGAGGCCTCCTTCGGCAGTGCGCGGGCCGCCGGGGTCATGGACCGGCTGGCCTCCAGCATGGCCGGCAAGCCGTTTGAATTCCTCGATGAGGCGGAGGCCGGGCAACTGCTGTCCCTGCTGGAGGACGAGCTGCCCGCCACGATTGCCCTGGTGCTTGCCCACCTGCGCCCCGACCGGGCCTCCGCCGCCCTGGCCGGCCTGCCGGGGGAGCTGCGCACCGACGTCGCCCAGGCCATCGCCACGATGGGTGCGGCCACACCGGAAGCCGTGGGCATTGTTGCCGCAACACTCAAGCAGCGGGCCCTAGCCGTGGTGGCCCCCCGCGAGCAGATGGCGGTCATCGGCGGCGTCCAGCCCCTCGTCGACATCATCAACCGCTCCGACGTGGCCACCGAGCGGGCCCTCCTTGAGGACCTGGAATTGCGGGACCCCGAACTGGCCGAGGAGGTCCGTTCCCGCATGCTCACGTTCGCGGACCTGGTCAAGCTGGACAACCAGGACGTCCAGCTGGTGCTGCGCGGCATCGACGCCGGCACCCTGGCGCTGGCCATGAAGGGCGCCCCCGCCAACGTACTCGAGGCAATCCGGACCAATATCTCCGAGCGCAACCGCGAACTGCTCGAATTCGAGCTCGAGGCGCTCGGCCCGGTCCGCGCCTCCGAGGTGGAACAGGCACGCGCGGACATTGTCCGGATCATTCGCGAACTTGAGGCGGGTGCGGAAATCACCGTCCGCCGCGGGGACGAGGACGACATTGTCTACTAGCAGTGCCGGCGCGCGCCCGGCGGTCTTCCCCGTGGTCGCCACCTCGGCGCAGTCCCGCGTGCACGCCGACGCCAAGGCCAGCGGCTACACCCAGGGCCACGCCGCCGGGTACGCGGCCGGCCTGCAGCTGGCGGCCCTGGACGCCGCAGACGAACGCGCCCGGACGGCTGCCGAGCACGCCCGGGTGCTCGCCGCGCTCAACGCCCGCACGAATGCCGAACTTGCCGCCCTGCGCACGGCCGGCCAGGCGCTTGGCCTGCGTACCGCGCCCGTCCTGGCGGACGCCGAACAAACCTTGTTCGCCTGCGCCCTTGAGCTGGCGCAGGCTCTGCTGGGCAGCGAACTGCGCGACGGCGAGACCTCGGCCCGGGCGGCCCTGGCCCGCGCCCTTGACCACGACGGCGCCGACGTGCCGCTGCGGATCCGGATGAACCCCAGCGACATCGCCACGTTGACCGGGCTTGACGCCGGCACCGCCGCGGGCGTGGACCTGGCCCCGGACCCGGCCCTGAACCCCGGTGACGCCATCGCCGAGTTCCCGCATGGCTACCTGGATGCGACGATCGCCGCGGCCGTGGCCCGCGCCAGGACGGCGCTGTTGGGCGACGCCCTGCCCGGACACGCCCTGCCCGGCGCCATTCCGGCGGGCACGCCATGACGGCCACCGCGACGGCCCGCCGCCTGTCCGGAGAACTGTCCGGCCGGCTTTCCGGACACGGAGCCGAACGCCTGGCCTCGGCCCTGCGCGCCGCGGCACCCGACCGGGTCGGCGTGGTGACCGGCGTCGTCGGCCTGGCCGTCCATGCCTCCGGCCTGCGCTGCGCCGTGGGCGACATGGTCACGATCGGCAGTGACGCACCCGTGGAGGCCGAGGTGGTGGCCGTCAGCGCTGGGGGCGTGAAGATCATGCCGTTGGGCCCCATGACGGGCCTGGGCGAAGGCGACCCGGTCCGGGCCATGCCCGGCCCCGCCCTGGTGCCCACCGGCGACGGCCTGCTGGGCCGCGTGATCGACGGAATGGGCCGGCCCATCGACGGGAAGGGGCCGCTGACCGGGGTCACCGGCGTGCCGTTGGAAAACCGTGCCCCAAACTCCATGGAACGGGCCAGGATCGCCACCCCGCTGCAAACCGGCGTGCGCGTGCTGGACACGCTGACCACGGTTGGCCGCGGCCAACGCCTGGGCCTGTTTGCCGGTTCCGGCGTGGGCAAGTCCTCGCTGCTGTCCATGATTGCCCGCGGCACCGAGGCCGACGTCTCCGTCATCGCCCTCGTGGGCGAACGGGGACGCGAGGTGCGCGAGTTCCTCGAGGACGACCTTGGCCCCGAGGGCCTGGCCCGCTCCATCGTGGTGGTTGCCACGAGCGACGAACCGGCACTGCTGCGCCTCCGGGCGGCCTTCACCGCCACCCGGATCGCCGAATCCTTCCGTGAGCGGGGCGTGGACGCCATGCTCATGATGGACTCGCTGACCCGCGTGGCCATGGCGCAGCGCGAAATCGGGCTCTCCGTGGGCGAGCCGCCCGCAACCCGTGGCTACCCGCCGTCGACCTTTTCCGTGCTGGCCCGGCTGCTGGAACGTGCCGGGACGGACAAGATCGGCTCCGTCACGGGGCTCTACACCGTGCTGGTGGACGGCGACGACCACAACGAGCCCATCGCTGACGCAGTGCGATCTATCCTCGACGGCCACGTGGTGCTGGAGCGGAAACTTGCCGTGGCAGGGCACTTTCCCGCGATCGACGTGCTCGGCTCCATCTCCCGGGTGGCCTCCAAGGTCTGCAGCCGGGCGCAAAAGGCCGACGCCGCAACCCTGCGCAAGGTGTTGGCGGCCCGGGCCGCGGCCCAGGACCTGGTCGACGTCGGCGCCTACCACCCGGGCAGCAACCCCCTCGTGGATGCCGCCCTGGCCCATGCCGGGGACATCACCAACTTTCTTCACCAAAGCATGGACGAGCAAATTCCCGCACCACGGTCGTGGCAGGAACTCAACACCCTGGCCGCATTGATTTCAGGAGCATAGATGGGGCGTTCATTTCGACTGGCCGGGCTGTTGCGGTTCCGCCAGGCACAGGAAGAGCAGGCTGCCGCGGCCCTGGCCCGCGCCAATGCCCGGCGCCGGGACCAGGCAGCACGGGTCAGTAACGTCCGGGCCGCCCTGGACGGTGCCGCGGTCGACGCCGGTTCCTCCACCGCCCTGCGCGCCAGTGCGGCGGCCCGCGCCTCCTCCCGCAGCATGCTCGTTGAGCTGACAGCGCTGAGCGCCACAGCCGACGACGCCGCACAAGCCGCCGCGCAGGAGCTGGTGGCCGCCAAGAAGAAGGCTGTGTCCCTGGAAAAACTCGCCGAGCGGCACCGCCACGAACACCAGGGCGAGCTGCTCCGTGAGGACCAGCTGTTCCTTGACGAACTGGCCACCACCAGGGCTGGCACGGCCGTGACCGGAGAGCACTCGCGCGCAGCTTTTGTGGCCGGAAACGCCACCAAGGACCGGGGGCTCGGATGAAATTTCCCAGCATGCCCTCGACGCCCGCTGCCCAGAAGCCCGCCTCGCGTCCAGCCACGGCCCAGGGGACAGGCGCCGCGACCTCCGGCGCGCCGTTTGACGCCCCCGCCACCGGCGCCGCGGCAACGACCTTTGGCGCCCAGCTGCGCGACGCACTGAACCGCCGCCCGGACGGCCACGGAACTGAAACGCGCACCGGAACCGCCACTCCCGGACGCCCCACGGCGCCCGCCTCGCCGCGACCCTTGGGCGGGCCCGACGCCGGCTCAGCCACGGACTCCGCTACCGATTCCGCGGTGAACCCCGCGACGGACGGCGCCGCCGGCCTCGCCGTGGCACAGCCGAACCCGGCGGGGATCGTTGCCGATCCGGCGACGCTGCAATTTTGGGCCGCAACCGGCCAGACGGCCGGGCAACGACAGGACGGCACGGTCGCCGCCGGGACCGAAGCACCCGAGCCGGCGCCCCAGCGGGCCGTGCTGGATTCAGTGCAGTCGGCGACGTCCGTTGTTCCGGCCCCGGCGGTTGCCGCCGGCGTTGCCGAGCCGGCCGCCTTGGGCGTGGCCGCACAAGATTCCGCGGCGCCCGGCGCGCCCGACGCCGGGCAGCACACACCGAAGGCAGCGGGGCATCCGCACCCGGCCGCTGCCGATCCCGCAGAGGCAATGCCAGCGGCTCCGGCGCCGGGCATTGTGCAAAGTTTGACCACTTCGGACGCTTCCCAGCCACCGGCCTTGACCGGTGGCATGCCCCGAGTCACGGCGGATGACACGGCCGCGGCTGGCGTCGTCGTTTCGGAGGCCGCCGGCACCACGGCTCCGGCAGCAGCCGTCGCACCCGCGATTCCCGCAGCGGCCCGGGAATCCGGGGCATTGGCCCCGCCGGTCACGGGTGTCGAGGGCGCGACCCGGGCATCGGAGCAGCCTGCCCGGGGCGCCGGGGGAGGGCCCGGGGAAGCCGCCGCCGGCAAGCCAACTCCGGTGGACCCCGCGATTACAGCCACCCCGGCAACGCCGCCCGCTGCGGCTCCCGCCGTACAGCCGGCACCGGCGCCGCTTGCGGCAGGACCCGTCACGGCCGCGGCTCCGGTACCGGCACCGCCATTGGCAGAGCAACTGGCCCGGCCCCTGTTTTCGCTGGCCGGCGCCCCGCTGGGTGAACATGTCATGACCGTCAATGTGGTGCCCGAGGGCCTGGGACCGGTCACGGTGCGCGCCCATCTGGCAGCCGACGGCATCCGGATTGAGCTCCTCTCCGCCACCGACGCCGGGCGGGACAGCCTGCGCACCCTGCTGCCGGACCTCAAACGGGACCTTGCCGCCGGCGGGCTGGCGACTTCCCTGAGCCTTGGCGCCGGCAGCGGCGGGCAGGACCACGGGCCCGGTCAGCAGCGAAGCCCCGCAGGACAGGCCTTCCCCTGGGCGGCCGCCACGGGAAGCGAGGCAGTCCCCGCAGCGGAGCAGCGCAGGGCTCCGGCACCCGTCGGCGCCAACAGTTCACTGGACATCACGGTATAGAAAGGCACGCGAGAATGAGCAACGATTCAATCCCCCCGCTGACCGCGGGCAGCAACACCCTGGCACCGCCCACGGCGGTCACGGGGCTCAGTACCGTTCCCGGCGCGCGCAAGCCCAAGCAGGAGATGGACTCCGAGGTGTTCATGTCGCTCCTGGTGGCCCAGCTGCGCCACCAGGACCCGTCCTCACCCATGGACACCAACCAGATGATCAGCCAGACCACGCAGCTGGCCACCATGGAAAAGCTGACCAACATGGACGCCACATCCACCGAGAACTTCTCCCTGCAAATGCGCACCTCGGCCGCAGCGCTGATCGGCCAGCAGGTGTCCTGGCAGGACCCGGACGGCACCAAGCACAGCGGCACGGCAACCTCGGTGTCCTTCGCAGGATCGGTCCCGCAGGTCGCCGTCGGCGAGAAGCACATTGCCCTTGACTCCATCTCCGGCGTCACCGCCGCCATCCCCGACGCCGGGAAACCCGACGCGCAAGCCGCAACCTCCCAGAACTAGTCACCACCCAACAGGCACAGAAAGGCTTCACACCATGCTTCGTTCCCTGTACTCCGGGATTTCCGGGCTTCGATCCCACCAGACCATGCTTGACGTCACGGGCAACAACATTGCCAACGTCAACACGGCGGGGTTCAAGTCCTCCACCGTCCAATTCCAGGACACGCTCTCCCAGGTGACTCGTTCCGGCTCGGCAGCCCAGGCGGGCGCCGGCGGAACCAACCCGGCCCAGGTCGGCCTGGGTGTCCAGGTGGCGGGCATTTCGACGAACTTCGCCCAAGGTTCCGCCCAGGCCACGGGCCGGTCCTCGGACATGATGATTTCCGGCGACGGCTTCTTCGTCACCTCCAAGGGCGGCCAGCAGCTGTATGCCCGCGCCGGCTCCTTCGACTTCGACTCCGCCGGCCGGCTCGTCTCGCCCGACGGCGCCCTGCTGCAGGGCTGGAGCGCCGTCAACGGCCAGGTCAACGCCGGGGCCGGGCTGGGCAACATCGCCATCTCCAAGCAGATGGTCGCCCCGGCCGCCGCGACAACCACCACAACCCTGGGCGGAAACCTGCCCGACGACGCCGCCGTCGGCACCGCGCTGACCCGCGACGTGAAGGTCTTCGACGCAAGCGGCAAGGAAAGCAACATGTCCCTGACCTTCACCCGTACGGGCGCCGGCTGGGATGTGGCCGGTGCCGACGGCAAGGGCGGGGTCGGCGCCGGTGCGCTGACGTTCACCAACGGGGCCCTGGCCACCGGCGGTGCCATGACTGTGGGCGGCATCGCCGTTGACCTGACGGCCGTCACCGGTTACGCCGCACTGTCCACCGTGTCCGTGACGGGCAAGAACGGCAACGCGGCCGGCACCCTGGAATCCTTCAGCATGGGCGCCGACGGCACCCTGACCGGCACGTTCAGCAACGGCGAAAACGCCGTGATCGGCCGCGTGGCACTGGCCAACTTCACGAACTCCGGCGGCCTCGAAAAAGCCGGCTCCTCCAGCTACCGCGCCACGGCATCCTCGGGCGCGGCGACCATCGGCACGGCCGGCGAGAACGGCCTGGGATCCCTGGTGGGCGGCTATGTGGAAATGTCCAACGTCGACCTGTCCCAGGAGTTCACCAACCTGATTGTGGCCCAGCGCGGCTTCCAGTCGAACGCCCGCATCATCACCACCTCCGACGAGGTGCTGCAGGAACTGACGCAGCTCAAGCGCTAATAGCGATCGGATCCTTCACGCAACGGCTGCCCCGCACCTAACGAACCGGGCGGGGCAGCCGACAGTGACTGGTGTGGGCGGTGACGTCCCAGCGACCGAAGGATGATCCAATGATCGTTGTCACCCGCCTGGACGGCCGGAGATTTGCGTTAAACCCGGACCTGATTGAACGGATCTTTGAATCCCCCGACACAACCCTTGTCATGGCCGACGGGGCAAAGTACATCGTCACCGAGTCGATGGCTGCCATCATTGAAAAGATCGCGCGCTTCCGCGCCCACATCATCTCCCTGGCCCGGGACTACTCCGGGTACGAGGACGACGACGATGTGCCGCAGCGTCCGAAACTGAGCCTCATCGACGCCCCGGACCGTTCCCCCAAGGCAGGTAAGTAACCCATGGATCCAGCAACAATAGCGGGCCTGGTCATTGCCTTTGGCGCCTTGTTCGGCATGATCACCCTTGAGGGATCCTCGATTGCCAGCATCACCTTGCCCGCACCCATGCTCCTGGTCCTGGTGGGCACCGTGGCGGTCGGCATGGCGGGGTCAACGCTGAAGGACTTCGTGCACGCCGTGAAGGCGCTGCCCAAGGCGTTCACGGGCAAGCCGCCCAAGCCGGCCGAAAGCATCGAGGCCGTGGTGGCGCTGGCCGACAAGGCCCGCCGCGAGGGCCTGCTGTCGCTGGAGGCCTCCGCCATGGAAACCAAGGACCCCTTCCTGCGGAACGCGCTGCAAAACATTGCCGACGGCACCGACGGCGAGGACCTCCGGGACCTGCTCGACGACGCCGTCGAGGCCAAGATCAAAAGCGACCATACGGCGTCGAAGTTCTTCATGGCGCTGGGCGGCTACGCACCCACCGTGGGGATCATCGGCACCGTCGTGTCGCTGACCCACGTGCTGGAAAACCTCTCCAACCCGGACAAGCTGGGCCCCATGATCGCTGCCGCCTTCGTGGCTACCCTGTGGGGCCTGCTGTCCGCAAACTTCATCTGGCTGCCCATCGGCTCGCGCCTGGCCCGGCTGTCCGAACTGGAAGTTGACGCCATGACGCTGGTCATGGAGGGTGTGCTGGCCGTGCAGGCGGGTTCGCAGCCGTCCCTGCTGCGTGAGCGGCTCACGGCCATGGTTCCGGAATACCGGCAGCAGGCCGTGAAGGGTTCCGAGCGGGCCGAAAGCAAAAAAGCGGCATGAGCGGTTCGGGCAGGCGCGGGCGCAAGCGGAGGGGAAAGCCGGCCGACAGCCACCCCGACGAACGCTGGATGGCGTCCTATATGGACATGGTGACCGTGCTGATGTGCATGTTCATCGTCCTCTACGCGATGTCCACGGTTGACCAGGACAAGTTCGTGAAGCTGCGCGACTCCTTCGCCACCGGTTACGGACAGGTCCAGGTGGGCAAGGTCGATACCGCCAGCGGCATTGTGGTGCCGCCCAAGGACGTGGGCAAGAAGGGCGCGCTGTCCAAATCCCCGTATGACCTGGCCGTGGCCGAGGTCAACAAGCTCAGCGCACTTCAGGAAACCATGCGGAAGCGCCTGGACGAGAAGGGCCTGTCCGCCAACGTCGCCTTCCAGATTGACCAGCGCGGACTGAGCGTGAAGCTTGTGGGTTCGCAATCGTTCTTCCAGCCCGACAGCCCCGCACTGTCCGACCGTGCCACCGAGGTGCTGAACGTGATCGGCCCCGTACTGGTTGCCTCCGGCCTGGAAGTGTCGGTGGAGGGGCACGCGGCCAACGCCATCACCAACTACCCGTCGGTGTGGGAGCTGTCCGCCGAGCGCGCCGTCGGCGTGGTGCGCTACCTGGTGGAACACCGGAAAATGCCCGAGGGAAAGATCGGGGCCATCGGCTACGGCTCCTCCCGGTCCGTCAATGACAACTCCACCGAGGCGCTGCGCGAGCTCAACCGCAGGGTGGACATCGTGGTGCTCTCCAACCAGCCCGACCAAGTCAGGGCCCTGATCCCGGACGCGTTGAAGGCAAGGACGGCTTCTTCCTAGCGGTTTGCGGGGAGGCGCGGCCGGTGCTTGCGCGCCGAGCCGCGGGCGTGGTAATTTTCGATTGACCGTGATCAATCTGCAGGAGGTGATACCCAATGAACGCAGTATCAGCAATGGGTGCTCCCTGCAGTGCACGACTGCGCGACTGAGTTAGTCGCCCCCGGGAGCCCCCGAAAACGCAATTCGCGAAGGGCTACTCCCATGAACACAACACCTTTTTCAACCCCGCACGCATCCCCGACGACGGCGCCCAAGCGGGCCTTGGTCCTCGGCGGCGGCGGATCCACGGGCAATGCATGGCTGATCGGCGTCATCGCCGGCCTCTTCGAGGCCGGCCTGGACGTGACCGCCGCCGAGCTCACCATCGGAACCTCGGCGGGATCAACCGCCGCGGCCCAGATCGCCGGTACCAGCCCCACCGAGCTGTATGCCAGCATCCTTGACGCGACTCCCCAGCAACGGGCGGGCCAGCTCGGACCCGGTCCCGGCAGGCCGGTGGTCAACCACCTGGAGCGGATCAACAAGATCATCGCCGCTTCGCAGGATGTGGCGGACATGCGCCGGAGGCTGGGCGCGGCGGCACTCAAGATGGAGGCGGCCTCGGACGGCTCCTGGTCAAGCAATTGGCACGCCACCGTCGCGGCCCGGATTCCCGGCCAGACCTGGCCGGAACGGGACGTGCTGATCACGGCGGTTGACGCCAATACCGGCGAACCGGCCGTGTTCGACCGCCACGGCGGCGTCGACCTGGTGGACGCCATCGCCGCCAGCTGTTCCAGCGGCATGCCCTACCGGATCGGGGACAACCGCTACCTCGACGGCGGTTACCGGAGCAATGCCGAGAACGCCGATCTGGCCGCCGGCTACGAGCGGGTGCTGGTGCTCTCACCCTTCGGCGGCAGGTCACTGCATCCGGCGGCGTGGGGCACACATTTGGCAACACAGCTCGAGGAACTACGCAAGGGCGGCAGCCGGGTCGAGACGATCTACCCGGACAATGCCTCCGAGAACCTGTTCGGCCCCCGCGGGATGGACCTGTCGCTGCGACCGCCCGCCGCCAGGGCCGGATACGAACAGGGCATGGCCCGCGCCGGCCAGCTCGCCGAGTTCTGGGGCTGACGGCACCTTCGGCTGAACTGAACTGAACTGAACTGGGCTGAACTGAGCCGAACCGAGTTGAGCCGTCCGGGACCGGGTGCTTGCCAATAGGCAAATGCCTGGTCCCGGCTGCCGGGGAGCCGGGACCGGCGTCCGTAAAAACAAAAACAATTTCTTTCTAACGGATCCGCCCAGCCTGCCGATAGTGACGGATATGCCCGCACTCTCGCAACAATCACCGCTGCCCTCTGCCCGGGCCCACAAGGTGGTTGAGGCGTACGATTTCCGGCGCCCCACAACCCTCGCCCGCGAGCACAGCCGGGTCCTGGAGCTGGCGTTTGAAACGTTCGCCCGGCAGTGGGGGACACAGCTGGGTGCCAAGATCCGGGCAGGATCCACGGTGGTGACCGAACAGGTCACCATGGCAACCTACGACGAATACGCCGCCTCCCTGCCCTCCTCAACCGCCATGGTGCTGTGCACGTTGGCCGGCCAGGAAGCCCGCGGCGTCATCCAGTTCCCGTCCGAGGCGGCCCTGTTCTGGGTCACCCGCATGCTGGGCGGCGCCTCGAACGCCCCCATCCCGGACCGCAAGTTCACCCAAATCGAGCACGCCCTCGTCAAGCGCCTGGTGGATGACACGCTGGAGGACCTGCGCTACTCCTTCGGGTCCCTGCTGGACGAGGTTCCCACGGTGGACGGCATCCACTTCAACTCCCAATTTGCCCAGGCCGCGGCCACGAACACCCTCATGATCGTTGCCGTGTTCACGATCCGCGTCGGTGAACGCAACTGGCGCGCCACGGTGGCCCTGCCCGCCGAGGTGCTGGTGCAGCAACTGGGCAACAGCAACCCCGTCAGCGATCCCGCGGCGGCCCCGGCCCAGCTGCGCGCCCAGATCGGCCACGTCCCCGTGGACGTGGCACTCGCGCTGACCCCCGTGCCCGTCACCCCCGAAACCATCCTGAACCTGGTGGTCGGGGACGTCCTGCCGCTTCCGCACCCCGTGGCCAGGCCGTTCGACCTGACCCTGGGCGGCAAGCCGATCGCCCGCGCCATCGGCGTCACGCACGGGTCCCGCCGGGCCGGGCAAATTGTCACAACCGAGGAGACACACCCATGACCACACCCCAGGCCTCAGCGGCGGCTTCCGCACTCGCGGCCCTCCTGCCGTCCCCGTCGCCGCTGGAAACCACGCAACAGCCGTCCGGTTCCGCGCCGTCGGGCACCGTCGGGGTGGGCGTGGACTTTGTTGGCGCCGTCTCCGCCGAACTGGCCCTGGTGCTGTCCGCCCGCGCCGAGGCCGGCGTCCGCGCCGCCGGCGGCACCGGAACGGTGGCCCTGGCCGACGTCCTGCGCCCCGCCTTTGAGGCCGCCACGGCCGAATTTGGTTCCGGCGTGCTCGGCGAGGTCTCCGAGCGCGACGCCGCCGCCCTGTTCGCGGACCCCGAGGCCGCGATCTTCACTTTCACCGACGCCGGCAACGGCGCCGCGGGCCAGGAGCCTTTCGCGTCGCTTGCCCTGCGAATCCGGCAGCCGGCCGGCAGCGGCCACACCGAGCTGACCGCACACAAGCTGGGCCGCATCCACGACGTGGAAATGGCGCTTTCCGTGGTGATCGGGCGGACCCGCATGAGCGTTGCCAACGTGCTGGGCCTTGAGCCGGGCAACGTGGTGGACCTTGACCGGTCCGCCGGCTCGCCAGCCGACGTGCTGCTCAACGGCCGCCTCATCGCCCATGGCGAGGTAGTGGTGGTGGACCAGGACTATGCCGTACGCATCACGAAGATCCTGGACACCGCAGAGACGGTTGGCTAGATGGACACATTCCTCCTGGTGCTGCGGGTGGGACTGTCCCTCACGGTTGTGGCCGTCCTTTTGTGGATGGCGCAAAAGCGGTTCGCCAAGGCCGGGCACCACGGCGAAAAGTCGGCGGTCGACGTGATCGGCCGGCGCAACCTGGGACAGAAGGCTTCCGTGGTGGTGGTTGAATCCGCCGGCCAGCGGTTCCTGCTCGGGGTCACCGAGCACTCCGTCAACGTCCTGCACACCTCCGACGCGCCGGAAGCGGCGGTCTGGGACGGGGAGCCGGCCGAGGGCACAGACCCCGAGTTTGCGCTGGTCCTGCAACAGGCCGGCGAACCCGGCCTGCGCCGCGAGGCCGCGGCCCGGCGGCCGCGGCACGCCCCCTCCCCGGATTCCGGACCCCTGCACGGGACCATCTTTGCCCCGAGCACGTGGGCGCAGGCCGGTGCGGCGGTTCGCAAGGGCCTGAATCTGTGACAACCGCATTCCGGCACCCGCGCAGCTGGGCGCAGGCCGCCGTCGTCGTGCTCCTGGTCCTGGCCGCCCTCTACGCCCTGAGCATGCTCACGGCGGCGCCGTCGCACGCCCTCGCGCCCTTTGCCCCGGGCGACCCGACACCGCCCACCGACCCGACCGCGCCCGTGGACCCCGAAAACCCCGGCACGGGCGGCGTGAACATCAACATCAACGGGCTCGGCGGTACCCCCAGCTCATCCATCGTCACGCTGCTGGCCGTGACGCTGCTGTCCGTGGCGCCGGCGCTGCTGCTGATGATGACGTCCTTCACGAAGATCTTCGTGGTGCTCGCCATGACCCGCAACGCGATCGGCCTGCCCACCGTGCCGCCCAACCAGGTGCTGGCCGGGCTGGCCCTGTTCCTGTCCCTGTTCATCATGTCGCCCACCCTGGTGGACATCAACAACACGGCCGTGCAGCCGTTCCTCAACGGCACGATCGACGTCAACAAGGCCTTCGACCTGGCCGGCGGTCCGCTGCGGCACTTCATGCTCCCGCTCACCCGGGAGGAGGACATCGCCCTGATGACCCGGGCCGCGAACCGGGACAACCCGGCCTCACCGGCCGCCGTGCCCATGCTCACGCTGATCCCGGCGTTCATGATTTCCGAGCTGCGCAGCGCCTTCATCATCGGCTTCGTCATCTTCATCCCGTTTTTGATCATCGACCTGGTGGTCTCCTCGGCGCTGATGTCCATGGGCATGATGATGCTCCCGCCGGTCATGATCTCGCTGCCGTTCAAGATCCTGCTGTTCATCCTGGTGGACGGTTGGGGACTGATCATCACCTCGCTGATCCAAAGTTATGCGGGCAGTCCATGAACACCGCCGAAGTCCTGAACATTGCCGTCCAGGCCCTGTGGGTGGCGGCAAAACTGTGCGCGCCCATCCTGCTCACGGCCCTCGTGGTGGGCTTTGCCGTGTCCCTGCTCCAATCCATCACCCAAATCCAGGAAGCCACGCTGTCCTTCGTGCCCAAGGCGGTGGGCGTTGTCCTGGCCCTGGTGATCGCCGGGCACTGGATGATCACCGAGATTGTCACGTTCACCCACGATCTTTTCGCCAAAATCCCGTCCCTGCTGGCCGGCTAGGCACGGTCCATGAACATCCCCGTGGACATGGCCTGGCTGGAGGCGGCACTGCTGGCGGTGGTGCGGACCACCGCCTTCATCGTCATTGCCCCGCCGTTTTCCTACAACGCCTTCCCGCTGCGCATCAAGGGCATGCTGGCGCTGGGCCTTGGCCTGGCCATGACGAGCCGGGTTGCGGTGGGGCACCAGGAAAGCGGCACGGGCGAATTCGTGGTCTCGGTATTGATGGAGATCATCACGGGCGCGGCCCTGGGCTTCCTGGTCTACCTGGTGTTTGCCACGGTGCAGTCCGCCGGTTCACTGATTGACCTCTTCGGCGGTTTTTCCATGGCGCAGGCGTTCGATCCCCAGGCCATGGTCAACGGCGCCCAATTCACCCGGCTGTTCCAAATGACGGCGCTGGCGCTCCTTTTCGCCTCCGACGGCTACCAGCTGATCATTGGCGGCCTGGCCAGGTCGTTCGACGCCGTGCCGCTGGGCGGGGCGCTCGACCTCACCCACCCGGTCCAGACCATGGCGGGCTCGGTCATGGAAATGTTCATTGCCTCAGTACAAATTGCCGGGCCCCTGCTGGTGGTGTTGTTCCTGGCCGACGCCGGCCTGGGTCTGCTGACCCGGGTGGCCCCGGCGCTGAACGCCTTTGCGCTCGGGTTTCCGTTGAAGATCATGCTCACCCTGTCCCTGGGCGGGCTGGTCGTGATCGGCCTGGGCCCCAGGGTGGCCGCCCTGGTGACCACGGCCATGACCCGGTTGACGGAGGTGATCAGCGGTGGCTGAGGAACCCAGCGAAGAAAGAACCGAGCAAGCCACCGACAAACGCATGCGGGAGGTGCGGGAAAAGGGTCAGCTGACCCGTTCCCAGGATCTGACCGCCTGGGTGGGCGTGGGTGCCGCGGCACTTATGATCCCCGGCGTCATCTCCGCCAGCGCCAATGCACTTTCGGACCAGATGTTCACGGTCACGGCCATGGTGCACCATCCCGACGCGAACACCGCGCTGAAGGCCATGGAATCGGCTTTTGGGTCCCTGGCGGGGATCCTCGGCATGCTGTTCGCCGCCGTCGTGGTGGCCGTGCTGGCCGCCGCCGCGCTCCAGGGCGGCATCCGCTTCAAGAAGTTCAAGCCCAAGTTCGAACAGTTCGACCTGCTCAAGGGCCTGAAGAACGTGGTGGGCAAGCAGGCGCTGTGGAACGGGGCCAAGGCGCTGCTGAAGACCGCCGTGGTGGGACTTGTCCTGTTCGTGGTCATCCAGGGGCTGACCGTCACGTTGCTGGGCGCCGGCGTGCTGCCCGTCTCGCAAATGCTGGCCACGGCCGGGCAGGGCCTGGTGCAGTTGATCCAGTACGCGGTGGGCGCGGGGCTGCTGCTTGCCGTCGCCGACGTGTTCGTGGTGTCCCGGCGCAACCGGAAGCGGACCCGGATGACCAAAAAGGAAGTCAAGGATGAGAACAAGAGCACCGACGGCGACCCCCTGATCAAGTCCGCCCGCCGGCAACGCCAGCTGTCCATGGCCCGCAACCGCATGATGAGCGCGGTGGCGACGGCCGACGTCGTCCTCGTCAACCCGACCCACGTGGCGGTGGCGCTGCGCTACGAACCCGGGAAGTCGGCGCCGCGTGTGGTGGCCAAGGGGGCGGACCGGATCGCCGCCCGCATCAGGGCCGAGGCCGAGGCGAAAAAGGTGCCCATGGTGCGGGACATTCCGCTGGCGCGGGCCCTGCACGGCTCCTGCGAGCTGGGCGCGGAAATTCCCGTGGACCTGTACAACCAGGTGGCGGCCGTGCTCGCGTTCGTCATGGCCCTGAAGAAACGCGGTGGCGGGGCCGGGACCCACCAGATCCTGCCGGCCGGTTCGCCCATCCCGGCCGGGCTTGCCGCGGCCTGAGGCCGCACCACCCGCTTTCCCCCAACTTTTCCGTCAACCAGACTAAGGACCCGCCGTGAACCGCAATGTGTCAGCAATGGCCATCCCCATGGGCGTCGTGGGCATTGTGCTGCTCCTTGTGGTGCCCATCCCCACGCTTTTGCTGGACGTCCTGATCATCATCAACATCGTGTTTGCGCTGCTGGTGCTCATGAACACGATGTTCGTGAAGAAGCCGCTGGACTTCTCCGTGTTCCCGTCCCTGCTGCTGGTGGCCACACTGTTCCGGCTGGGCCTGAACGTGGCCTCCACCCGGCTGGTGCTGGGCCAGGCGCACGCCGGCCAGGTGATCCAGGCCTTTGGCGAGGTCACCGTGGGCGGAAACCTGATCATTGGTGCGGTGATCTTCCTGATCCTGGTGGTCATCCAGTTCGTGGTGGTCACCAAGGGTGCCGAGCGCGTGGCCGAGGTGGGCGCCCGCTTCACCCTTGACGCCATGCCCGGCAAGCAGATGGCGATCGACGCCGACCTCAACGCCGGCCTGATTACCGACGTCGCGGCCCGGGAACGCCGCGCCGAGGTCTCCGCCGAGGCCGACTTCTACGGTGCCATGGACGGTGCGTCCAAGTTCGTCAAGGGCGACGCGATCGTTGGCATCATCATTATCATCATCAACCTGGTGGGCGGCATCGCGATCGGCATGGGCCAGCGCGGCATGGACATCGCCGACGCGCTGAACACCTACTCGCTGCTCTCCATGGGCGACGGACTGGTCTCGCAGATCCCGGCACTGCTGATGGCCGTGGCCACGGGCATGATCGTGACCCGTTCCAACGCCTCCTCCGACATGGGTACGACGGCGGCCGTGCAGCTGACGCAGTCCCGCCCGGCCCTGATGGTGGCCGGGATCGCGGCGATCATCATGGCCGTCATCCCCGGCATGCCGGTGTTCTTGTTCCTGGCGGTCGGTGCGATCCTGCTCGTGATTGGCCAACGGGTGAAGGCGGCCGAAACGAAGGCGGCGACGGCGGCCGCGCTGGCGGCCCTGCCGTCGGCGCCCCGGACCGAAACCACCGAGGACATCCTGGAACAGATGCGCGTCCAGCCGTTGGAAATCCAGTTGGCCACCGACCTCGTGGACCTGGTGTCCGGCTCCGCCGACGACCTGCTGGCCCGCATCCGCGCCCTCCGGCACAAGGTGGCCATGGAAATGGGCATCGTGGTGCCCCCGGTCCGCACCCGCGACCACGTTGAACTGCCGCCGTCCACCTACGTCATCCGGATTGCCGGCGTGGAAGCCGGCCGCGGAACCGCACCGGCCGGCCGCGTGCTGGCCCTCGGCGACAACCTGGCCTGCCTGCCGGGCACCCCCACCGTGGAACCCGTGTTCGGGCTGGCCGGCAAATGGGTGCCGGCGGAGATGCGGCACAGTGCCGAGATGGCCGGAGCCACCGTGGTGGACAGGGTCTCGGTGCTCGTGACGCATTTGTCGTCGGTGGTCAGCGCCAACGCGGCCCGGCTGCTCAGCAGGGAGGACGTGCGCGTCCTGACCGAGGGGGTCAAGGAGGTGTCGCCGTCCATTGTGGAGGACCTGATCCCCGGGCTGTTGTCGCTGGGCGAAGTGCAAAGCGTGCTCCAGGGGCTGCTGGTGGAGCAGGTGCCCATCAACGACCTGCCCCGCATCTACGAGGCACTGTCGCTGCAGGCCAAAAAAGGCTCCGACACGGAAGGACTCGTGGAGGCGGCCCGGACCGGCCTGGGCCCCGTCATTGCCGACAAATACCTGGAGGGCGGCACCCTGGCCGTGCTCATGATTGACCCAACCCTGGAACAGGGCATGCTGGAGGGCTTGCGGCCCTCGGACCTCGGCACCCAAATCGTCATGGACGCCAACCGGCTCGAGGCCGTGCTGACCAGTGTTGGCGACAACGCGGCCGCGGCCGAGGCATCAGGCCGGACCGTGGTGCTGGTGTGTGCCCCGGCCCTGCGTCCGGCCATCCGGCGCCTGGTGGCCGGGCGCGTCAACGGACTGCCCGTGCTCTCCTACACCGAGGCCACGGCCGGCAACCCGACCATCGAAACGTTAGGAGTGGTGCGCGGTGCCCAGTCGATTTCAGCTTAAGGGGCCCAGCCTTGCCGCACTCAAGTGGCAGCTGGTCCATGAATACGGCCAGCGGGCCCGGATTGTCCGTGCTGAACGCATCCAGGTGGGCGGGCTGTTCGGCCTGGGCGCCGAGACCAGCTACGAGGTGACCGTGGAGGTGGACGGGCCGCCCCTGACGGCCAAGGCGGCGCCCCGGCCCGCCCCGGACGCGGGGACGCGGCCCGCTGCAACCTCGCGGCGCGGGCTGTCCGCGCTGCTGGCGGAGGCCGACAAGGCCGACAGCCACGGCACGGCCGTCGCCGTGCCCACAGTGCCCGCGGAATCCGCCGGGAAGCCGGTGGAGCAGGCCGTACGGAAGCCCGATTTTGACGCCATCATGGCGCGGCTGGCCGTTGCCGGCGATGAGGAATGCGGATCAGCGGTGGCCGGCGATGCGGAAGGCGGCCCGGCGCACACCCGGCCCGCACCGCCCGAGCCCGACGGCGGCGTCGTGCGTCCGTCCACCCGTGCCGGCGACCTGGTGGTGCTGGTGGGCCTGCGCGAGCAACCGCTGGGCGTGGCAACGTCGATGCTGCGCGAACTCAACCACGCGGGCGGGGCCATGCTGCGCACCGCCGGCGGGCACCGGGCGGAGGGCGTGGAACACGTGCTCATCGACAGTCCCGGCGTCAAGAAGGCCCAGGCGCTGGCCGCCGTCGCCAACAAACCGCTTTTGGTAGCATTCAGCATTGGGGCCAGGACGTCGTCGAAACCGGCCGCTTTATCGGCACTGCGCCCGGACCAGCTCTGGCTGGTGGTGGACGCGGCCCACAAACCCGAGGACACCGCGGCGTGGGTGCGCCAAATATGCTGGTTCTCCACACCCGACGCGTTGGCCGTGGTGGGATCCGAGGACACCTCGACCCCGGAAACGGTCAACGAGCTCGATATTCCCGTGGGCTGGCTGGACGGCCAACAGGCCGAACGCCCCACGCTTTAGCACCACCCCATCAGCACATCCACGGAAGGAAAGCCATGCTGGTACTGACTCGGAAGATCGGTGAGAAGATCCTCATCGGCAACGACATTGTCCTGACCATCCTCGACGGCGGCCGCGGGGAGGGCATCCGGATCGGCATTGACGCCCCCCGGAACGTCTCGATCCACCGCAGCGAGGTGGTGGACGCGGTGTCCGCCAGCAACCAGGAGGCCCTGCAGGCGAGCGGGGACGGTGCGGCCGATCCGGAGCAGCTCATCCTGGCCGCCCTGGGCCTGGAACCGCCTAGCTGAAGTCCATCCCGGCGTCGGCGCCCATGGCGTAGGTGGTGTTCGCGCCGTCGATGGCTTCCCGGATGATGTCCGCATGGCCGCTGTGCTGGGAGATTTCGCGGAGCAGGTGCAGCAGGATCCGGCGGGCCGTCCAGAATTCGCGGTCGGGCTGCCACGGGGCCAGCGGCAGCGGGATCAGCGCGTCGAGGTCAATCCGTGCCAGGGCGGCATCGGTGATTTTCGCGTTTGCGTGAAAGGCCGCCACCAGGGTCTCGATGGTCTCCCCGTCGTGGACGGTGTGCCCGTCCGTTCCGGCGGCCATGTCGAAGACGGCGTTTTCGTCGGGTGCCAGGATGGTGGACACCCAGTGCCGTTCGGTGTCCGTCACGTGCTTGACCAGGCTCGCCAGGGTCAGGGTGCTGGCCGTGCTGCGGGTGTTGGCCTGCTCATCGGTCAAGTTGCGCATGGGAATCATGAACGTATGCCGCTGATCCGTGAGGATGGCGGAAATATCCGCCATCTCCGCGGAAAGGCTTGCGGGGGAATCGGTCATTGCCTGCTCCTTGGAATCCATGCCGCCCACGGAATCATTTTTCCCAGGGCGCCTTGATGGGAAAATACTTCTGCAGGAAGTCGCTTACGCGCTCCCGCCGCTCATCGGCGTCGACCTCGGGGAAGCTGCCATCGTTCAGGCATAGGAAATCGGCATTGCGCCTGGCCAGGATCCGCTTCAATGAGGCCAGCCCCTTCCTGCTGGTGGTGTCGACGTAGACGCCCAGGCCGTCCGCGTGCATGACGGCCCGGCCCGTGAGTAGAGCGTAGTAATGGTAGAGCGAATTTGTCACGGAAATGTTCCCGGCGGCGCGGAAGCGGCTGGCCGCGGTGGCGGCAAATTCGGCCGGGAACGCCTGTTCCAGCTCGGCCATGACGGATTTGCGGAACGGTGCGGCGGAATGTTCCAAATGGCGCGTGGTGAAGCGGCCAAATTTGTCCCACAGGAGCCGACGGTTCACCCGGGCCGAGTTCTCGAAGCCGCTGCGCTCCACGGAACTTTCGCCCAGGCCGATCCTGTTGGGCGAGAGCATGAACCGGGTGATGCCGCCGGGGGTGAAGAACATCTCGGGGCCCACCGGCCGGCCAAAGAACATGTCGTCATTGGAATACAGGTAGTGCTCGGCCAGGCCCGCAATATGGTGCAGCTGGGACTCCACGGCCATCGAATTGTGGGTGGGCAGCACGGACGGATCGGCGAAATGCTCAACGCTGCGCACAATCTGCACCCGCGGGTGTTCCGCCAACCATGCGGGTGCCGGGGAGTCGGTGGCGATAAAGATGGTGCGGATCCATGGCGCAAACATGTATATGGAGCGCAGGGCATATTTCAGTTCGTCGATTTGCCGGTATCGCGATTCATGCCCGTCACCCTCGCCCAGGACGGCGTCGGCCTCCTGTTCGTGGCGGGCCGCCTGGTATTCCGCGGAACTGCCGTCCACCCAGCTGAAGACCATGTCCACCGTGAAACGCACGTCAAAGGCGTGGTCGGCAAACATGTTCTCGATGGTCGGCCAGGACATTCCGTACCGGCTCACGGTGCCGCGCACAGCGTCCGCGGCGCTGATCCGCCGGCGGGTCAGCGAGTTCTCCAGCGGCAGCTTGATATGCCCCTTCCGGAACGTCCACAATTCAAGCTGGACGCCGGCCGACGCCCCGAAATACAGTCCGCCCGCAGGCTCCAGCCGGGGCCGGAACAGCCGGATGATCCGGGTTTTCGCGGGCAGGGCGGGCTCGCCGTCGGCCAGCAGCACCGTCCGCCGGGCCGTGTCGATGCTGCGCGCGTACAGCGGTTCATCGGCAAAGGAGCGGGCCAGCGCATTCTTCAGCGCGTGCCGGTAGGCACGGTCGACGGCGAGCACGGGCCGTTCGTTGTTGCCGCGCACCAACAGGTACGGGATCGCGAAGTTATCGAGGGCTGTGCGGATCGCCAGCAGGTCCGCCACCATGGCCTGGTCCGGGGTGAGCGTGCTGTTGAGGAGTGCCAGCCGGCCCTTGTGGACGACGACGTCGGGCCGGGTCGCCAGCCTGAGCCAGGCCGGGCTGTGGGCAGGCGTGGCAGGTGGGATGGGGTGTTTGGGCAACGGCGGCTCTCCTAGGGGTTAGCTGCATAATAGTCCCCGGATGCGCCGAAGGGACCCTGGGAAAGGGTCCCTTCGGTGACGTAGCGGCCCGTGCGTTACTTGCGCCGCCGGAAGATCAGCGCGACGGCGATCCCGGCCAGCCAAAAATCCTTTGCCATGGCGGTGCCGGCATGGGTGGGGCGGATGCCGTCCGGCTCCGTCATGCCGGGGGCCTTGAGATAGGTGGCCAGCAGACCGCCGGAAAACGTGGCCAGCATGAGCCCGGCCAGCCGGGTGGGCACCAGCGGCAGCAGGAGGGCGGTGCCGATGCCGATCTCAGAGGCACTGAGGTATTTGCCAAATTGCGCCGGCGTCAGCGTCGCGACCTGGGGGATCGCCCGGGCGGCCGCCGTCTGCAAGCCGGCAGCCTGTTCCTCGGCCAGGCTGAGTTTGCCGATGCCGGAGTTGAGGATGAACGCCCCGGAGACGAGGCGAAGTGCTGCGGTGCCGATGCTGAAACCCATGGCGTGCTCCTTTGGTGATGGTGAAAACTTTCCTGGCTTCAGCCTAGGGATCACCGTCCGTGCTGGCTAGTGGCTTTCCGCGGGGGCGGTGCGGGGCGCTCCGATGCCGGGCCGTCGGCTAAAGCGACGCGGCGAGCCCTGACACCAGGGCGCCCAGGCCCAGCGCGAAGGCGGCGTCGGCGTCGCTGGTCCCGCCGCGGTGGGCGGCGCGGGCGGCGACGGCTGCGCTGAAGGACGGTGCCTGCGCCGACAGCTCGCCGGTGGCAAAGATGTCGGCCGGGGCGTTGACGTCGTAGGCGGAGCCGTAGATGAAGGATTCCAGGGCCACGATGGCATCCACGATCCGCTCGCTGGGCCAGCCGGCCCTCAGGAAGCCGGCCGTGACGGCGTCGTACATCTTGATGGTTTGCGGAGCGTTCGTCACGGGCAGCAGCGCGATGACCGGAATGAGCGGCAGGTGGGCGGAAAACGCGTCGCGATAGGAGTGTGCCCAGAGCCGCACGGCCTCCTCCCAGGGCTTGTCCGTGAAGGCGGAGACGTCCACGCGCCCCATCAGCGCATCCTCCACCAGGACCAGCACGTCCTGCTTGGAACTAACGTGGTTGTACAGGGCCGACGGCGCTACGTTCAGCTCTTTTGCCACGCCGGACATGGTCAGCGCCTTGTAGCCGTCCTTGGCCACGAGCCGCAGCGCGGCCTTGGTGATTTGGGCGGAACTGATCAGGGCGCGCGGGGGCCGGCCGGCCCGTCGTCGTGCGGGTGCCGCGATCGCTGCGCTCTGGTTCACTTCACTCTTTCCGTGCTGCCTGCGCCCCAGGGGGCGAATCTTTTCCCGCCACCGCCTTTACCCGGCGGGGTGAGGTACGTTACAGTCTATTCTAAATGAACGTCATTCATTTTATGAGCCCGGACACGAACGGGTTTCCATGGAGAGGAAATAATGCAGAATCTTGAGCGCGACGTCGTCATCATCGGTGCCGGCCCGTCCGGCATGACGGCAGCACACGAACTCACCAAGGCCGGCCTGACCGTGGCCGTCGTCGAGGCGCGTGACCGCGTGGGCGGCCGCACCTGGTCCAACACGATCGACGGCGCCTGGCTGGAAATCGGCGGCCAGTGGGTCTCCCCGGACCAGACGGCGCTGATCGGCCTGCTGGACGAACTCGGCCTGGACACCTACCCCCGCTACCGCGACGGCGACAGCGTCTACATTGCCCCGGACGGCACGCGCACCCGCTACACGGGTGAGATGTTCCCGGTCACCGCCGAAACCGAGGCCGAGATGAACAAGCTCATCGACACCCTCGACCTCCTGGCCGCCGCAATGGATCCGGAAAGACCGTGGGACCACCCGGCCGCCCGCGAACTGGACACCATCTCCTTCCACCACTGGCTGCGCAGCCAGTCCCCGAATGAGGAGGCCTGCAACAACATCGGCCTGTTCATCGCCGGCGGCATGCTCACCAAGCCCGCGCACGCCTTCTCCGCACTCCAGGCCGTCTTCATGGCCTCCTCCGCCGGCTCCTTCTCCAACCTGGTGGACGACAACTTCATCCTCGACAAGCGCGTGGTGGGCGGCATGCAGGGCGTTTCCCTGGCCCTGGCCGCGAAGCTCGGCGAGAACGTCATCCTCAACTCCCCGGCCCGCACCGTGCGGTGGGAAGAGATCGACGGCGACTACCGCGTCACCGTGACCAGCGACAACGCGACCGTCACCGCCAAGCGCGTGGTCATGGCCGTCCCGCCGAACCTGTACAGCCGCGTCTCCTTCGACCCGCCGCTGCCCCGCCGCCAGCACCAGATGCACCAGCACCAGTCGCTGGGCCTGGTCATCAAGGTCCACGCCGTGTACGAGACCCCGTTCTGGCGTGCCGACGGCCTCTCCGGCACCGGCTTCTCCGCCTCCTCGCTGGTCCAGGAGGTCTACGACAACACCAACCACGAGGACCCCCGCGGCACCCTGGTCGCGTTCATCTCCGACGAAAAGGCCGACTACGCCTTTTCGCTCTCGCCCGAGCAGCGCCAGAAGGAAGTCACGACGGCGCTCGCCGACTTCCTGGGCGACGCCGCGGCCGAGCCCGTGGTCTACTACGAGTCCGACTGGGGCTCCGAGGAATGGACCCGCGGCGCCTACGCCGCCAGCTACGACCTGGGCGGCCTGCACCGCTACGGACCCGACCAGCTCACCCCCGTCGGCCCCATCCACTGGTCCTGCTCCGACCTGGCCGCCGAGGGCTACCAGCACGTCGACGGCGCGGTCCGCATGGGCCAGTTCACCGCTGCGAAGCTGATCGCCGACCTCAAGTAGCAATTCCCGCCCGGCTGTGTCGCAGAAACTGCACTAAATCGACGATTTTCATGCAGTTTCCGCGACACAGCCGGGGCCTGAATCATCACTCGTCCACAGGAGGACACTTTTGCGTTATGTAGTCGGATACACGGCCAATGCCCGGGGCGGCGACGCCGTTAACTTGGCCGTGGCGCTGGCCCGCAGGCAGGGTGCCTCCCTGGACCTGGTGATGGTGCTTCCCGAGGATTCGCCCTACAACGGCGTCTACCCGCCCGAGGCCGGCTTTGAGAGCATCCTCGCCAAGCAGGTTTCCGAGTGGCTCGACGAAGGCCTGGGCTTGATCCCGTCGGATGTGGCCGCCCGGGCACACATTCGCCGCGGGGAATCCGAGGCGGAGGCGCTCATCGCGGCCGCCGTCGAACTTGGTGCGGTACTGCTGGTGATCGGGGCCAGCAGCATCGGCCTGTTCAAGCGGTTCTCGATCGGTTCCGTGGCCAGCGCCCTGCTGCACGCGTCAACCGTGCCGGTGGTCCTGGCCCCGTCCGGCTACAGCCGCACCGAACCCATCACCCGGCTGACGTGCGCCCTGGGGACCCGGGCCGGCGCCGAGGACGTGCTGCGCACGGGGATTGCGATGGCCAAGCGCCGGTCCCTGCCGCTGCGCCTGGTCTCGCTCGTGGCCCTGGGTGCCGGCGAATCCGACGCCGGCATCGAGGAGGCCACCGCCCACCTGCGCGGCGTGGCCGAGGCCAGCCGGGGCGTGGACGTGAGCGCCCTCGACAAGCTCGACATCGACGTCGTGGTCGGCCACGGGCGCACCATCGAGGACGCCGTGGACCGCCTGGACTGGCAGGACGGGGAGCTGTTGCTCATTGGCTCCAGCCGCCTGGCCCACAACAATTCGATCTTCCTCGGCGCCACGGCCAACCGGATCCTGCGTGCCCTGCCGGTGCCCATGATCGTGGTGCCGCGCAACTACGAGCCGCTGCCGGAAGAACTTTTCCACACAACCCAGGTCCCCGTCATCGACGACGCGGGACCCGCAAAGGGGACAAAATGACCAGCCACGACACAGTGCGAAACGCCGCCGGCGACCACGGCCTGAGCGAAAAGGGCCTGAAAGCCGGCTCGGTGGGCCTGATCGGCGCCGTCGTCATCGGCGTCTCCTGCATCGCCCCCGCCTACACGCTCACCGCCGCCCTGGGCCCCACGGTGTCCTCGGTGGGCGTGCACCTGCCGGCCATCTTCCTGGTGGGGTTCATCCCCATGCTGCTCGTGGCCCTGGGGTACCGCGAACTGAACAATGCCATGCCCGACGCCGGCACCTCGTTCACGTGGGCCTCGCGCGCCTTTGGCCCGTGGCTGGGCTGGATGGGCGGTTGGGGCCTGATTGCGGCCACGATCATCGTGCTCTCCAACCTGGCCGCCGTGGCGGTCGACTTCTTCTATTTGATGCTGGCGCAGATCTTTCAGAATCCATCGCTGGGGGACTTGTCCGCGAACCTGCCGCTGAACATCGCCACCACGCTCGTGTTCATTGCCATCGCGTGCTGGATTTCCTACCGCGGCATGGAAACCACCAAGACGTTCCAGTACGTGCTGGTCGCGTTCCAGCTGCTGGTGCTGGGTTGGTTCGCCATCGCCGCGTTCGCCCATGTGGCCAACGGCACGGCCTTCGACGCCACGGCCATTTCGCCCGACTGGTTCAACCCCTTCGCCGTGGGATCGTTCTCGCAATTTGCCGCCGGGGTGTCCCTGTCCATCTTCATTTTCTGGGGTTGGGACGTGACCTTGACCATGAACGAGGAAACGAAGAACCCGGAAAAGACCCCGGGCCGGGCGGCCACCGTCACGGTGGTGGTCATCGTGTTGATCTACATGACGGTCTCACTGGCCACCCTCGCCTTTGCCGGCGTTGGCACCACGGGCCTGGGAGCAGGAAATCCTGATAACCAGGCCAGCATTTTCGCCGTCCTGGCCGGACCCGTCATGGGGCCGTTCGCGATCCTGATGTCCCTGGCCATCCTGAGCTCGTCCGCCGCGTCGTTGCAGTCCACGTTCGTCTCACCGGCCCGGACCCTGCTGTCCATGGGCCACTACAAGGCGCTGCCGAAGAGCTTCAGCAAGATCAGCCCCACGTACAAGTCGCCCGGCTATGCGACGGTTGCCGCGGCCGTTGCGGCGGCGGCTTTTTACGTGATCACCCGGATCCTGTCCCACAACGCACTTTCGGACACCATCACGGCGCTGGGCATGATGATCTGCTTCTACTACGGCATCACGGCCCTGGCCTGTGTCTGGTACTTCCGCGCCGAGGCATTCCACGGCGTGCGGAACTTCCTGTTCAAGTTCCTTGCACCCTTGGTGGGCGGGGTGATCCTGCTGGTCATGTTCTTCAAGACCGCCTACGACTCCATGGATCCGGGCTACGGCACGGGCTCCAACATTGGCGGCCTGGGCCTCGTGTTCATCCTGGGCTGCGGCGTGATCCTGCTCGGCGCCGTCCTCATGTTCGTCATGTACAAGCGGCACCCGGAATTCTTCCGCGGCCAGGTGCTCAGCCGGACCAGCCAGGCCTACAACCCGTAACGGTCACGAAAAAGGACGGCGCTTGCGCAATAAGACGGCGGTAGACCACCGTCTTATTGCGCAAGCGCCGTCCTTTTTGGCGTGCTAGCTCTTCGGGCGGCGGGCCGCCTCGCGCTCCTTGGCCAGCTTCGCCTCGGCACGGGCCTTCGCGTGCACGGCACGTTCCTCGACCAGCCACGCCGGGGGAGCCTGCAGCAGCGCGGTGATCTCCGCCGTCGTCAGCGCCTCGGTGATGTCGGAGCGGTTCAGGCCGCCAATGGAGATGTTCAGCTTCTGGGCAACCACGGGGCGCGGGTGCGGGCCGTTTCGGCGAAGATCGGCCAACCACTCCGGCGGGTTCTCCTGCAAGGCCTTGAAATCCCCCCGGCTGATGGCGTTATCTTGGAATTCCGCAGGGGCGGCGGGCAGGTGAATGCCCAGCTTCTTGGCCGCGGTGGCGGACTTCATGGCTTGGGGGGACGGTTCAATGGTCATATCTCAAGGGTACCCGCGGCGGCGCAGTGCGTTAGGGTAAACAAGTGTCTGAACCCCGTGAACTTACAGTGACCTTTGTCCCGGGCGTGACTCCCGGGAAGTGGATCCACCGCTGGGAGGACCGCATGCCGGATGTGGCGTTGCACGCCAACCCGGTCGCCGAACCCCAGCAGCTCGACGACGTGCGCGCCGGCCGGGCGCACATGGCGTTCGTGCGCCTGCCCGTGGACAAGACCGGGCTGAACGTCATTCCCCTCTACACCGAACTGTCCGTGGTGGTGGCCCCCAAGGACCACCCCATCGCGGCATTCGAGGAAATTGCCGTCGAGGAACTCGCCGACGAATACCTCCTGGCCGACCCGGACGACTTCCCCGCCTGGCGGGACATCTCCAGCGAAATCCAGGCCGGCACCCGCAAGCCGCTGCCGCCCATGGCATCCGTGGAGGAGGCCCTGGACCTCGTCGAGGCAGGCCTGGGCATCCTGATCCTGCCCATGTCGGTGGCCCGCCACTTCAACCGCAAGGCCCTGCGCGCCCGGGTTGTCACCGGCGTGCAGGACTCCGGAATCGGCCTGGCCTGGCTCGAGGACGGCGCGGACCGCCCCGAAGGCTTTGACGCCGTCATCGAGGAATTCATCGGCGTAGTCCGCGGTCGCAGCGCCAACAGCTCCCGGCAACCTTCCGTGCAGGCCAAGCAGGACGCCGCCCCCAAGAAGGGCGCCAAGGCCCCCGCCAAGGGTTCGACGCCGGCCCGCGGCGGCGCCAAGGGCAAGGGCGGTGGCGCCAACCTCCGCGGCGGTGGACGCCCCGGCGGCAAGGCACGCGCCCAAAAGCGCGGCCGCCGCTAGTCCCCGCGGCCTCCCCAACCTCGTTCCTCGGTCGGGGCCCCTCGGCCGCGGGGGCCCAAAATCCGCGCTGACCATTCGCTTCGCTCGCGGCGGGCCCCTCGAGGTTGGGGGTCCGCCCACGGCATTTTTCGGTGCCGAGGTTCGGCCGGCCTGCGCCCGTTTGGCTGACTAGTCCTGCGGGGCGGAGAGGCCGTTTTTCGCTTCCACGGTTGCGTCCGTCATCTCGGTCAGGAAGCGCTGGACCACGGCAAGTTCCTCCGGCGAGTAGTTCGCCAGCGCCGTGGCCATGCGCGCGGCCAGCGGGGCAAACAGCTCACGGCCCACGGTCCGGGCGTGCTCGGTCATGGCCAGCTCCACCTGGCGGCGGTCGGTCTCGCTGCGTTTCCGGTTGACGTGGCCGGACCGCTCCAGGCGGTCCACCAGGGCCGTCGTGGCGGGCGAGCTCAGGTGCAGGGCATCGCCGAGCTTTCCCGGCGTCATGGCGTTTTCCGCGAGTCCGGGGCGGATGAGGTAGCCCAGTGCGTTCAGGTCGGTGCGGTGCAGCCCGTGCAAAGCCGCCACGCGCTCCACGTAGCGGTCCGACTCGAGGGAGAATTCCCGCATGGACGCCAAAAGGGGCCCAAAGGGATTGGATGCGTTCATGCCTTCCATTTTCCGCCATGTTGGCCCGGAAAGTCCCATCTTGGAATCTCCGCTATCAAATCTCTCCATGATGGAAGTAATCTGGAGGCATGGAGCCAACAAAATGGATGCAGAAGCGCTGGTTGAGAATCGTCCTTCCCCTGGTGCTGGTGGTGGCGTGGCTGGCCGTCGCAGGCCTGGGCGGGCCAACGTTTGGCAAGATTTCCGATGTCTCCACCAATGACCAGGCGGCCTTCCTGCCCGCCAGTGCCGAGTCCACCGTGGTGGCCGATTGGCAACAAAAATTCGTGGACAGCACCACCATTCCCGCCGTCGTGGTGGTGAGCTCCCCGACCCCCCTGACGCAGGCGCAACTGGGCGAGCTTGCCGCGCTGCCGGGCAAGCTGGGCGCCGTCGTGGGTGTGCAAAAGCCGGCGCCGCCGCAGACCTCCTCCATCGCCGGCCCCATTCCCTCCGCCGACAAACTGGCGGTGGAGTTCCTGGTCCCGGTGGCCGACGCCGGCAACGTCAAGGCAGTGGTGGGAGACCTGCGCGAGGTGCTTGCCGCCAATGCGCCGGCCGGCATGAGCTCCTACGTGACCGGCCCGGCCGGCCTGACGGCCGATCTGGTCAGCGCCTTCTCCGGGATCGACGGGATCCTGCTGCTCGTGGCGTTGCTGGCCGTCTTTGTGATCCTGCTGGTCGTCTACAGGTCGGTGGTGCTTCCCATCCTGGTGCTGCTGACGTCCGTGGTGGCCTTGTGCGGGGCCATCCTGGTGGTTTACTACCTCGCAAAAGGGGATGTGATCAAGCTCAACGGCCAGAGCCAGGGCATTCTTTCCATCCTTGTCATTGGCGCCGCCACGGATTATTCACTGCTGCTCGTGGCCCGCTTCCGGGAGGCCCTGCACCAGACCCAGTCAACCTGGACGGCGCTGATCCGCGCGTACAAGGCCGCCTGGGAGCCGATCGTCGCCTCGGGGTCCACGGTGATCCTGGCCCTGTTGTGCCTGCTGTTCTCCGACCTGAATTCCAACCGCAGCCTGGGACCGATCGCGGCCATCGGCATCTTCTTCTCGCTCCTGGCCGCGCTGACGTTCCTGCCCGCCGTGCTGGCGGCCTTTGGCCGAGCCGCCTTTTGGCCTTTCCGCCCCAGGGTGGAGCACGCGCATAAACACTCGGCCCCCGAGGCGGCACCCGGCCGGAATGCCACGGCCAGGGACGACGTCGCCCATGGCTTGGCGGGGATCGGCGGGCTTTGGCGCAGGGTTGGCCTGTTGGTTTCGCGGCGACCGCGGGCCACCTGGGTGGTGACCCTGGTGCTGCTGCTTGCGGCGGGCAGCGGTCTGCTGCAACTGCAGGCCAACGGAGTCTCGCAAACGCAGGTCATCCTGGGCCCCAGCAACGCGGTGGACGGCCAGAAGGTGCTGGCCCGCCACTTTGCCGGCGGCAGCGGCAGCCCCGTGGTGATCATCGCCGACGCCGGCAAACAGGCCCAGGTGGCCGACGCCGTCGGCCGGGTCCCGGGCATTGCCTCCGTGAGCACCTATGCGGGCAGCGGGCGACCCGACGCGACTGCCGCGCCCGTGGTCAAGGAGGGGCGGGTCATGATCGACGCGACGCTCGCGGACCAGGCGGATTCGGCGGCGGCCGAGACCGTGGTCAAAACGCTGCGCGCGCAGTTGCCCGCCGTGGACGCAGGGGTGTTGGTGGGTGGGGTGAGCGCCATCGCGCTGGACACCAACGTCACCGCGCAACGGGACCTGGTCACGATCGTGCCCCTGGTGCTGGTGGTGATCCTGCTGGTCCTCATGCTGCTGCTGCGCTCCATTGTGGCGCCGCTGGTGCTCATTGGTTCGGTGGTGCTCTCCTATGCCGCGGCCATGGGTGTTTCGGCGCTCGTGTTCAACCACGTTTTCGGCTTCCCCGGCGCCGATGCCACCGTGCCCTTGTTTGGTTTCGTGTTCCTCGTGGCACTGGGGGTGGATTACAACATCTTCCTCATGACCCGGGTGCGTGAGGAGTCGCAGCTCATGGGCACCCGGGCCGGCGTGCTGCGCGGGCTGGGCAAGACGGGCAGCGTGATCACTTCCGCCGGGGTGGTGCTTGCGGCGACCTTTGCCGCACTGGGCGTGATTCCGCTGCTGTTCCTGGCCCAGATCGCATTCATCGTCGCGTTTGGCGTGCTGCTGGACACCGTGGTGGTGCGCTCGCTGCTGGTGCCGGCGCTCAGTTACGACATCGGCCGCAGGATGTGGTGGCCGTCCAAGTTGGGCCGCGGGAAGTAGCGGCCCACTCCGGGCAATCTGCTTGACGCACAGGTAGTGTCATGTGATATTTTACTGGGGAGGAGTGAGTGCCCTCGAGGCGTGGGAATCATCCCAATGGATCACTGGCAAAAGGATGGGCATGGACGCCACGGGCTGGAAAGTCACCACGATTGACTACCACACGGCGGGCGAGCCCTTCCGGATCGTGCCCCAACCGCCCTGCGAGATTCCGGGCCGGACCGTGCTGGATCGCCGGCAAAACGCCATGACGGGCCCGGCGGACACGCTCCGGCAACTGCTGGTCAACGAACCCCGCGGCCACTCCGACATGTACGGCGCCTTCATTGTCCCGCCCAACGACTCCGGTGCGCACTTTGGCGTCCTGTTTTGGCACAAGGACGGCTTCTCCACCGCATGCGGCCACGGCACGATCGCCCTGGGTGCCTGGGCCGTGCGCAGCGGCCTGGTCCCGGCGCCCGACGACGGCGACACCGACGTCGTGATCGACGTCCCGTCGGGGCGCGTCACGGCCACCGTGACCACCGCGGGCGGGGACATCGACGCCGTCACCATCCACAACGTGCCCTCCTTCGTCGCGGCCCGGGGCATTGACATTGAAACGCCCGGCTATGGCCGTTTGACCGTGGATGTCTTGTGGGGTGGCGCCCTGTACGCGTCCCTGCCCGCCGCGGCGGCCGGCCTGGGCGTGACGCCGTCGCACCTCAATCAGCTCATCGAGGCGGGCCGGCAGGTCAAGGCCGCGCTCGCGGACCACCCGGCGGCCCGGCATCCCGGCGAGCCGCGGCTGGACGGGATTTACGGCACCATTTTCCATGACGGCGCGGACGCCCAAACGGGCGCGCTGGCACAACGCAACGTCACGATCTTCGCCGACGGCCAGGTTGACAGGTCGCCGTGCGGCTCCGGGACGGCGGCCCGCGTCGCAGCACTGGATGCCTCGGGTGAATTGGCCGACGGGGACGTCCTTGACCACTTTTCCATCATCGGCTCGCACTTCACGGCCTCCGTGACCGGCCGCGAGACCGGCGGCGTGGTGGTGGGCGTGCGCGGAAACGCGTTCCCCGTGGGCGAATCCACATTCACGCTGGACCCGCGCGACGACCTCGGACTCGGCTTTGTGCTCCGCTGAAAACCCCGTGAAAACCGCATGCCGGAGCACCCACACAACAGGACTTGGGAAGATGGACCAATGAACGAAACCACGTACATCATGCCGGGCATGCACGTCACCGACTTTTACGTCACGGTGCCGCTCGACTGGTTCGATGCAAGCAACCCGGAAACCATCACGGTCTTCGCCCGCGAGCTCGTGGACCCCGTGCGGCGCGGCGAGGGCCTGCCCGTCATGGTGTTCCTGCAGGGCGGGCCCGGTGGCAAGGGTCCGCGCCCGCTCGGCGCCACCGGTTGGATCGGGCAGGCCCTGAAAACCCATCGCGTGGTGCTGCTGGACCAGCGCGGCACGGGCCGCAGCACCCGGGTGGACGCGGCCACCATGGCCGGCTTCCCCGATGCATCCGCAGGCGCCGACTACCTCTCCCGCTTCCGGGCGGACTCGATCGTTGCCGACGCCGAACATATCCGCAAAACCCGGTTTGGCGGGCGCCGCTGGTCAACCGTGGGGCAAAGCTACGGCGGCTTCCTGACCCTGACCTACCTCTCCGTGGCGCCCGAGGCGCTCACCGCCTGCTACGTCACTGGCGGGCTGGCCGGGATCCGGCCCGACGCCTCCGAGGTCTACCGGCGCACCTTCCCCCGCACGGCCGGCAAGAACCGTGAGTTCTACGCCCGCTACCCGCACGCCGTCGACCATGTCGCGGCGTTGGCCGACCACCTGGCCGGCAATGACGTCCGCCTGCCCGACGGCGACCGGCTCACGGTGCGCCGGCTGCAAACCCTGGGCATCGACTTTGGCATGAAGCCCGGATTCGAGCGCGTGCACTGGCTGCTCGAGGAGGCCTTCACGCCCGAAGGCGCCGGCCTCAGCGACGGCTTCCTGGCGCAGGTGATGGCCCGCACCTCCTACGCCGAGAACCCCTTGTTCGCCGTCATGCAGGAGAGCATCTACTCGCACGGCGCCAACGGTCCCACGAATTGGGCGGCCCAGCGGGAGCTGGCCGCGCACCCGGAATTTGCCGATTCCGCCCGCCCTCTGATGTTCACGGGTGAGATGATGTTCCCATGGATGTTTGAGGAGATTCGCCTCCTGCGCCCGTTCTCCGGCGCCGTCAACGAGTTGGCCCGCCGTGGCACCAACAGCGAGTTGTACGACGTCGAACGCCTCGCCTCCAACGACGTCCCGGTGGCGGCGGCCGTGTACTTTGACGACATGTACGTCGACTCCGGACTGCAGCTGGAGACGGCCGCGGCCGTGGGCAACGTCCATGCCTGGGTCACCAACGAATTTGAACACGACGGCATTGGCGACGACAAGGTCTTTGCCTACTTACGCTCTACGATTGCCCAGCTGGGCGGAGGAATACCAGAATGACAGCCAATGACGCAGTGACCACCCGTTCCATGCCCGCCCCGGCCGTTCCGGACTCCCGCATGCCCCGCCTTGCCAACGTTCCCGCGTTCACCGAATTCATGGGCCAGGGCTGGGGCACCCCGGACCGCACCCCGCCCGTGGTGGCCGGTGCCGCCGCGGCCGCCGGACACCACCGTGCCCGCCTGTCCGAGCAGTTCCCGGGCCAGGCCCTGGTGGTTGGTGCCGGAACCGCCCCGGTGCGCAGCAATGACACCTACTACGACTTCCGCCCGGATTCGGACTTTTACTGGCTCAGCGGCGCCGCCATCGAGGCCGCCGTGCTGGTCATGACGCCGTCCGGCTCCTCCCACGACGCCACGCTTTACATCCCCGCGCCGTTCTACGCGGGCGACCCCCAGTTCTTCACCAACGCCGCGCACGGGGAAATGTGGGTCGGCTCCGCCCCCGACTTCTCCGACTGGGCCGAAGCCCTGTCCCTGCCCGTCAAGCCCCTCAGTGAGCTCGACGCCGGCATCATCGCGGCCATGCGGGCCGGCTCCGGAACGCTCGCGGCCGGGCTGGTGCCCGCCGACGTCCGCAGCCGCCACGGGATCGCCGACGGCGGCGAGCTGGGACGCGTGCTGTCCACCCTGCGCATGGTCAAGGACGACTGGGAAATCGCCCAGCTGAAGGAGGCCGTGGACCACACGGTGGACGGCTTTGCCGCCGTGGTGCGCGAGGTCCCCAACGCCATCAAGGCCGGCGGTGAGCGCTGGTTGCAGGGCACCTTTGACCGCCACGCCCGCACGCACGGCAACGGCGTGGGCTACGCGACCATCGTGGGCAGCGGCAAGCACGCCCCCACCCTGCACTGGGTGCGTTGCGACGGCCCCGTCCTGGAGGATGCGACGCTCCTGCTGGACATGGGCGTGGAAACCAACAGCTTCTACACGGCCGACGTGACCCGCACCTTCCCGGGCTCCGGCACGTTCAGCCCCATCCAGCGCCAGGTGCACGACCTCGTGGAGAAGTCACACCGCGCCGGCCTGGCCCAGGTGGGCCCGGGCAAGTACTTCGCCGACTTCCACGAGGCCTGCATGGAGGTCATTGCCAACGGGCTCAACGACTGGGGCCTGCTGCCGGTCTCCGTGGACGAGGCGCTTTCGCCCAAGGGCCAGCACCACCGCCGCTACCTGGTGTGCGGCGTGGGCCACCACCTGGGCCTGGACTGCCACGACTGCGCGCAATCCAGCTACGAAAGCTACCAGGGCGCCCCCATGGTGCCCGGCATGGTGCTCACGGTGGAGCCGGGCCTGTACTTCCACGAACACGACCTCACGCTGCCGCCGGAACTGCGCGGCATTGGCGTGCGCCTCGAGGACGACATCGTGGTCACGGCCACCGGCTCCGATGTCATCTCCGACGCCTTGCCGCTGGATGCCACCGGCATCGAGGCCTGGATGAAGCTGGTGCAAAAGGCCTAGCGCCACCGGCTGGTTGAAGCGCCCGCGGACCATGTGTTCCGCGGGCGCTTCCGTGCATTTGGGCCCTTTGACCCTTGAGGAATTTGTCCCTTCCATCACTTGTGTAATGTGACATTGCACTGTTAGTGTGAAGGCAGTCACTTTTCGATTCGACCACACCTGGCAAGGGAGCCTTTCATGACCAACCGCACGCAGCCCTGGCGGGGCATCCACGTAGCCACCGCCCTTCCGTTCAACGATGACCTGAGCGTCGATTACGCGGCCTTCGCGGACAATGTGGCCTGGCTTGCCGCCAACGGCTGCGACGGCGTCTGCCCCAACGGCTCGCTCGGCGAGTACCAGACCCTGACCGATGAAGAGCGGGCCAAGGTGGTCGAGACCGCCGTCGCCGCCGCACCCGTTGGCTTCACCGTCATGCCCGGAGTTGCCGCCTACGGTGCCGCCGAATCCCGCCGCTGGGCCGAGCAGGCCCGCGACGCCGGCGCGGCCTCCGTGTTGGCGCTGCCGCCGAACACCTTCCGCGCCGACGAGGAAACCGTCACGGCCCACTACCGCGAAGTGGCCAAGGCCGGCCTGCCCGTGGTGGCCTACAACAACCCGATCGACACCAAGGTGGACCTCACGCCCGCCCTCCTGGCCCGCCTGCACGGCGAGGGTCTGATCGTGGCCGTGAAGGAGTTCACCGGCGACGTCCGCCGCGCCTACGAGATCGCCGAGCTGGCCCCGGACCTGGACCTGCTGGTGGGCTCCGACGACGTGCTGCTGGAACTGGGGCTGGCCGGGGCCGTCGGCTGGATTGCCGGCTACCCCAACGCCATTCCGGAAAGCACCGTGGAACTGTACAACCTGGTCACGAGCGGCAACATGGATGACATTGCCACCGCGCTGCCCATCTACCGCGACTTGCACCCGCTGCTGCGCTGGGACTCCAAGACCGAATTCGTCCAGGCCATTAAACTGTCGATGGACCTTGCCGGTCGCAAGGGCGGCGCCTGCCGCCAGCCGCGCCTGCCGCTCAACGAGGACCTGACGGTGAGCATCAAGGCCGACACCGAAGCCGTGCTGGCCAAGGGCTACAAGTAAGACCAATCCGGACCACCACGTAAGGGACTTTAGCGATGCGCTCCAAACGGGTATTTCATGCCGTGGATTCCCACACCGAGGGGATGCCCACCCGGGTCATCACCGGCGGGGTGGGTACCATCCCCGGTGCCACGATGGCCGAACGCCGCCAGTGGTTCATGGAGAACAGCGACGACGTCCGCACACTGTTGATGTATGAACCCCGCGGGCATGCGTCCATGAGCGGGGCCATCCTGCAGCCGCCCACCCGGCCCGACGCCGACTACGGTGTGCTGTTCATCGAAGTCTCCGGATTGTTGCCCATGTGCGGCCACGGCACCATCGGGGTGGCCACCGTACTGGTGGAAACCGGCATGGTGCCCGTGGTGGAGCCCGTGACGACCATCCGGCTGGACACCCCGGCGGGGCTGGTCATCGCCGAGGTTTCCGTGGTGGACGGCGCGGCCAGGTCCGTCACCATCCGCAACGTGCCGTCCTTCTCGCTGGCGCTGGATCAGAGCGTCGCGGTGGAGGGCTTCGGTGAGGTCCGCTATGACATGGCGTTTGGCGGAAACTTCTATGCCGTCGTCGAACTGGCCGAACTGGGGTTGCCGTTTGAACGCGCGGCCAAGGACCGGCTGCTGGATGCCGGGCTGAAGATCATGGACGCCATCAACGCCCAAAACCCGCCCGTGCACCCCGAGCGCGCGGACATCACCGGCTGCCACCACGTCTACCTCAAGGCGCCCGGCTCGACGGCGGAACACTCCCGGCACGCCATGGCCATCCACCCCGGCTGGTTTGACCGTTCCCCGTGCGGCACCGGCACCAGCGCCCGCATGGCCCAGCTGCACGCCCGCGGGGAACTGGCGCTGGACACGGACTTCATCAACGAGTCCTACATCGGCACCACGTTCACCGGCCGGCTCGTGGCGGAAACCACGGTGGGCGGCCTGCCGGCGGTGATCCCCACCATCACGGGGCGGGCCTGGGTGACGGGCACGGCGCAGTACATGCTGGATCCCGAGGACCCCTTCCAGGCCGGATTCCTGCTGTGAACGCCCCGGCGCCGCACCGCACCTCCGCCGACGGACGCCCATGACGCTGCCGTACATCGACGCCGCCACGATCGCCGGACTGTTGCCCCCGGCGGCGGCCGTCGCCGCGCTGGAAGACGCCCTGCGCGGCGGCCAGGACCCGGAGCTGGATACGCCGCGCCTGTTTGCGCCGCTGGACGCAGGGGAATTCCTGCTCATGCCGGCACAGTCGGCCAGGTATGCCGGCATCAAGGTGGCTACCGTGGCGCCGGGAAATCCCGCCAAGGGCCATCCGAAGATCCAGGGAACGTACCTGCTCCTGGACCGGGCGACCCTGACGCCGCTGGCCGCGATGGACGGGGCGGAGCTGACCCTCATCCGCACGCCCGCCGTCACCACCCTGGCCATCAAGCACCTGCTGGCCGTTGGCTCCGGGCCGACTGCCGGCGCGCCATCCGCCGGAACCGTTGCCATCATTGGCACCTCATTACAGGCGGAGCGGCACATTGCGGCGCTGCACGAGGTGTGCGGGATTGGCGCACTGACAGTGATTGGCCGTCGCACCGAGGCGGCCGAGGCGTTGGCGCTCAAATGGACCGCCCGAGGGGTGCCGGCTCGCGCCGGTTCGCCCGCGGACGTGGCCAAGGCTGACGTGGTGGTGTGCGCAACGTCGTCATCCGTCCCTGTTTTTGACGGAAACTTAGTTCGGGACGGGGCCGTGGTGGCCGCCATCGGCTCCCACGGGCTGGCGGCGCGGGAGGTCGACACCGTCCTGGCGCGCAGGGCATCGGTGGTCGTGGAGGGCCTCGGTTCGGCATTGCGCGAGGCCGGGGACCTGATCCCCGCCCGGTCCGCGGAAGAATGGCGGGAGCACGGCCTGGCCACATTGTCCGATCTTGTCAACGGCCGCTTTGTTCCGGAGTCGGGCGCCCCGCTGCTGTACACCGGCGTCGGAATGTCCTGGGAGGACATCGTGGTGGCCGGAAGGGTTTTTGAAACATTTAGCGGTGCCGGGCCAAGCGTGGACTAAAATGTCATATTGTAGCGGGGCGCATGCTCCGTTTTGCCGAGTTACTTGGAGGGGACATGGGCTCGTTGGAAAATTCTCATCTGACCATGGTCAAGAAGAACGTCAGCCTGCGGGAAACGGTGACCCTGGCCCTGCGCGCGGCCGTCATCTCCGGGGAGATGAAGCCCGGCGAAGTGTATTCCGCACCCACGCTCGGCAAGCGTTTTGGCGTCTCGCCGACCCCCGTGCGCGAGGCCATGCTTGATCTGGCCAAGGAAGGCCTGGTGATCTCGCTGCCCAACAAGGGCTTCCGCGTCACCGAGGTCTCCGACGACGACCTGGATGAGATCACGGCGCTGCGCCTGCTCATCGAGCCGCCCACCGTCCGGGACGTGACGCCCTTGATTGACGACGCCGGACTGGCCCGCCTGCGCGAGATGGCCGTGGCGATCGTCGATTTTGCCAGTGAAGGAGACCTGATTGCGTACACCGAGGCGGACCGGAAATTCCACATCGCCGTCCTTGGCTACAGCGGCAACAAGCGCCTCGTCTCGCTGATCTCCGAGCTGCGTTCCCACACCCGACTGCTGGGCCTGGCCCCCCTGGCCGCCACGGGCGAGCTGGGTGAGATGGCGCTCGAGCACGTGGAACTGGTGGACCTGATGGCGGCTGGAAAGGCCGCCGAGGCGCAGGAGCTGATGACCCGGCACATTGGCCACGTCCGCGGGGCGTGGGCCCAGCACTAACGCGCCGCCAATTTCGGCGGGCGGAGTGAATTCTCATCGGCGGAGCCACTGTTTTTGATCAGTGACATGTGACATACTACTGAACATGAGTCTTCCCCGATTCGCCGACGTCGTGGTCATTGGCGGTGGCGCCGTGGGCGCCGCCTGCGCGTACTTTGCCGCGCAGGCCGGCCTGCGGGTCGCCGTCGTCGAACGCGGGCCTATTGCCGGCGGAACCTCCAGTGCCTGCGAGGGAAACCTGCTTGTCTCAGACAAGGAGGCCGGCCCGGAACTGGCCCTCGCCCAGTACTCGCAGGGCCTGTGGCGCGGTGAACTGGCCGAACACGGCCGGCTCTGGGAATTTGAGTCCAAGGGCGGGGTGGTGGTCTCGGCCCGCGAAGGGACCCAGGCCAACCTGGCCCGGCTGGCCCGCCGGCAGCGCGCCGTCGGCATCGACGTGGAACTCCTGGACGGCGCACAGCTCCTGGAACTGGAGCCCCACCTGAACCCGGCCATGGTGGGTGGTGCCTTCTACTCGCAGGACGCCCAGGTCCAGCCCATGCTCGTCACGGCCCACCTGCTGCGGCTGGCCCGGACCATGGGTGCCACCGTGCACACCGACACCCGCGTCACGGGGTTCACCCGTGCGGGGGATGCCGTGACCGGCGTCGAAACCAGCCGCGGCACCATCTCCGCCCCGTCCGTGGTGAACGCCGCCGGAACATGGGGCGGCGCCATTGCGGACCTGGCCGGCGTGAACGTCCCCGTCCACCCCCGCAAGGGCTACGTGATGGTCACCGAACCCCTGGCCGAGCTGGTGCGGCACAAGGTGTACGCGGCCGAATACGTCGACAACGTGGCCAGCTCCGACGCCGGGCTGCAGACCTCGCCCGTGGTGGAGGGGACCGACGGCGGCACCATCCTGATCGGTTCCAGCCGCGAACGCGTGGGCTTCGACAAGACCGTTGACCCGCGGGTGCTCGCCCAGATGGCCGGCAAAGCCATTGCGCTTTTCCCGTTCCTCGCGGACGTGAAGGCGCTGCGCAGTTACTTTGGCTTCCGGCCCTACTGCCCGGACCACCTTCCCGTCATCGGCCCGGACCCCCGGGCGCCCGGGCTGCTTCACGCCTGCGGCCACGAAGGCGCCGGCATCGGCTTGTCCGTGGGGACGGCGGCGTTGATCGCCCAATCCCTCACGGGTGCCGCGACAGCCCTGGACATGGCCCCCTTTGCCCCCGAACGCTTCGAGACCCCGCAGGAGCACGCGCATGCCTGAGCTTCACCTGACCCTTGACGGCGTGCCGGTGCCCGCGCGGCCCGGCCAAACCGTGGGTGCAGCGCTCACCGAGGCAGGCATCCTGTCCTGGCGCACCACCCGCAACGCCGGCCGCCCGCGCGGCTTGTTCTGCGGTATCGGCGTATGTTTCGACTGCCTGCTGACGGCCGACGGCGTGCCCAACCAGCGAGCCTGCCTCACCCCGGCGCGCGAGGGCATGGTGCTTCAAACCGGTGCGGAGGCCCCGGAATGAGCGTTGACGTTGCCATCGTGGGCGCCGGCCCGGCAGGCCTGTCCGCGGCCGTCCATGCGGCGGATGCCGGCCTGTCCGTGGTGCTCGTGGACGCCGGCACCCAGCCCGGCGGCCAGTTTTGGCGCCACCCAGACGAGGCCTCCGTTGACGCGACAAATCAACGTGACGACGAGGCCGACGGGCATCACGATTGGAAGCGGTTTGCCGGCCTCCGGTCCCGCCTGTACGCCCACGAGGCTGCCGGGACGCTCCACTACTGGCGCAACTCCGCCGTCTGGCTCATTGAGTCCTCCCCGGGCGGGACCACCACGCTGCGCCTGGCACCCACCGTGGATCCGGCTCCCTCCGTTGACGGGCCGGATCACCCCCGCGACGGCGGTGTCCCTGACACCGTCACCGCCCGGCACGTGATTCTGTGCCCCGGCGGGTACGACCGCCAGCTGCCCGTCCCCGGCTGGGACCTGCCCGGCGTCATGGCCGCCGGGGGAGTCCAGGCGCTCCTGAAAGGCAACCGGACCGCTGCCGGGCGCGTCGCCGTCGTCGCCGGCACCGGGCCGTTCCTGCTTCCCGTGGCCACGGGCCTGGCTACGGCGGGCGTGAAGGTGGCCGCCATCTGCGAAGCCAACAGCCCCACCGGCTGGTTGCGAAACCTGCGCGGGGCCGTCCGCGCCCCGGAAAAGATGCCCGAAGGCATCGAATATGCGGCGGCCCTGGCCCGGCACCGGATTCCGTACAAGGTGCGCACGGCCGTCACCGAAATCCACGGCACCGACCGCGTCGAGGCGGTCACGCTCTCCAAGCTGACCGCGGACGGCGCGGTTGTTGCCGGCACCGGGCGGCGCGTGGCGTGCGACGTCGTGGCCCTGGGCTGGGGTTTCACGGCGCAGCTGGAACTGGTGCTCGCCGCGGGGGCCGAGACCGCCGTGGACGTAGACGGCTCCCTGGTGGCAGTGGTCGATGAACGGCTCAAGAGCTCCGTTGCCGGCGTCAGCGTTGCCGGCGAGGCCACAGGTGTGGGTGGCGCGGCCATGGCCGTCGTCGAGGGCGAGCTGGCTGCCCTGTGCGTTGCGGCGGACAACGGCGGCCGGGCATCGGCCGGGGCCCCGGGCCTGGGCACGCGCATCAGCCGGCTGCAGCGTGACCGTGCCCGGTTGCGGAAATTTGCCGTGGCCATGCACCGCGCCAACCCGGTCCCGGGCCACTGGCAATCCTGGCTCACCCCCGCCACCGTGGTGTGCCGCTGCGAGGAAGTCAGCTACGGGGCGCTGTGCACGGCCCACACCGAGCTGGGGGCCGAGGATGCCCGCAGCCTGAAGTCGTTTGCCCGCCCCGGCATGGGCTGGTGCCAGGGGCGCGTGTGCGGCTTCGCCACGGCGGAAATCGCGGCGGACTTCGCCTCCCGCCCGACGTCGGCGGACGACTTGCGCGCCATGGCCAAACGCACCCTGGCCGCACCCGTGACCCTGGGCCGGCTTGCCGCCCTTGAATACTCCGACCCACCCGCAGACACCGCCCCACCCGCAGACACCGACCCACCCGCAGACACCGACGAAGGACACCGCTCATGACCAGCCCGGACCTTGGCGACACCACCCCCGCCGACCTCGAACACATCCTCGCCACTGCCAACACGGCTGCGAGCGAGTGGGCGCAGCGCCCGGCCGCGGACCATGCGGCCGCTCTGGTGGCCGTGGCCGACGCCCTCGACGCTGCCGGCGCCGAACTCATCACGGTGGCACAGGCGGAAACCAACCTGCCGGAAGCCCGGTTGACGGGCGAGCTCAAGCGCACCACGTTCCAGCTGCGTCTCTTTGCCGAAATGCTCGGCGACGGGGACTACCTGGATGCCCGGATCGATCACGCCGATCCCTCGTGGCCCATGGGTGCCCGGCCCGACATCCGCCGCGTCCTGGAGCCGTTGGGTCCGGTGCTGGTATTCGCCGCCAGCAACTTCCCGTTTGCCTTCAGCGTCATGGGCGGCGACACCTGTTCGGCGCTCGCCGCCGGGTGCTCGGTGGTCCTCAAAGCCCATCCCGGACACCCGCAGCTCTCCGCCGCCGTCGGCCGCATTTGTGCGGACGCCCTGGCCACGGCCGGCGCGCCCGCCGGGCTGCTGCAGCTGGTCTATGGCACGCAGGCAGGCCGGGACGCCCTGCTGGACCCGCGTGTCAAGGCCGCCGCGTTCACCGGCTCCATCCCGGGCGGCCGGGCGTTGTTTGACCTGGCCAATTCCCGCCCCGATCCCATCCCTTTTTACGGTGAGCTGGGCAGTGTGAACCCCGTGTTCGTCACGCGGGCCGCAGCCGCTGCCCGGGGAGCCGGGATTGTCCGGGAATTTGTGGCGTCCTACACGATGGGCGCCGGGCAGTTCTGCACCAAGCCGGGCATACTGCTGGTCCCGGCGGAGTCCTCCATGGTGGGCCTGCTGGCGGAGTCGGCGCGCCCCGCCCCGGCCAGGCTGCTCAATGACCGGATCCAGTCCGGATACACGGAGGCCCTGCAGCAACTGCGCGGGCACGGCTCCGTCCAGGTACTTGGCGCCGGAGACGGTGCATTTGACGCCCCTCCCGCACCTTCGCTGAGCACCACCACGGCCGAGGCCATCCTGGCCGATCCTGAAGGGCTGATCACCGAGTGCTTCGGGCCGACGGCGCTCGTGGCAACGTATCGCGACGAAGCGGAAATGCTGGCCGTGGCACGGATGCTTGACGGCCAGCTGACGGCCACCATCCAGGGCGAGGATACCGATTCCGTGGCCCCCGAGCTGGTGCGGGTGCTGGCCCGGAAAGCCGGACGGGTGCTGTGGAACCAGTGGCCCACCGGCGTTTCGGTCACCTATGCCCAGCAGCACGGCGGCCCTTACCCGGCCACCACGGCGCCCACCTCAACGTCCGTTGGAACGGCCGGAATAAGCCGTTTCCTGCGCCCCGTGGCCTACCAGGGACTGCCGGCGCACCTGCTGCCGGGCGCGCTGCGCGACGAGAACCCGCTGGGCATCCCGCAGCGCGTGAACGGCGTGCTCTGATTCACCGGTGATCGGGCCTGTCGGTGATCGAGCCTGTCGAGATTGGTGGTTTCGACAAGCTCAACCACCGGTGATCGAGCCTGCCGGGATCCGTGGTTTCGACAAGCTCAACCCCCGGTGATCGAGCCTGTCGGGATCGGTGGTTTCGACAAGCTCAACCCCCGGTGATCGGGCCTGTCTGGATTGGTGGTTTCGACGAGCTCAACCCCCGGTGATCGAGCCTGTCGAGATCCGTGGCCGCGCCCCGCTCCGCTTTTCGCACCCGTTTCCGGTTGGTGCGCCCGGTACACGGGGCGCGCCAACCGAAAACGGGCGCAGAAGTGCCGGTGCAACCACCCGGCGCGCTGCTAGAAGCCCGACGCCTTGCGGAAGCGCTGCATCTGCTGGTGCCGGCGCTGCAGGCTGTCGCGCCGGGGCGTCTGCTCGGCGGCGGCGTCCTCGGCGGTCAGGTCGATGTGGCTTTGGCCAAACTGCCACAGCAGCAGGTCATCGAGCAGCCGGTCGGGGCCGGGGGAGTACCTGTGGTCCAGGGCCTGGCGGACGTTGGAGATGATCTGGGGCTGCAGCAGGGCCGCCAGGTCGATCGTCTTGGTGAGCCCGTGCGCGGCCACGAGTTCGGCCGCCCAGCCCCAGTCGTCGTCGGCCTTCCTGTCGACGTGCGGCAGCAGGGTCTGCCAGACGGCCTTGATCCGGTTGGGGGTCAGCGACTCCCCGCCCTCGCCGTCGGCGTCCCAAAAACTCGTGACGGTTTCATACCTGTCGTGCAGTTCGGAGAATGCCTGCTCCACGGTCTCCAACATGGCCGCCGTGGCCGTGAACTGCCGGTCAAAGTAGGGGCTCCAGGCGCGCGGATCCTGGGCCTTGAAGCGGATGTCGTGCTCGATCTCGCTCCAGGCATGGGCAAAAATGGTGCGGATCTGGCATTCAAAAAAGTAGCTGCCGTTGGTCTTGGTGTCCGGATCCAGGATCTCCTGGTAGGCGCGGACAACTTCGTTTTGGATGCTGCGCAGGATCAGGTGCCGGCTGGAGTACCCGTAGGTTCCGGACTCGATGGAACCAATGTCCTTCTCCCTGTCGCCGCGGCAGTCAAAGATGTTCCGGCGCCGCTTGATCAGGTTCGCCGCCTGCGCATTCTCGCCCGGCAGCGTGGTGATGACGCGCACGCCCACCATGTCCGTGAGGTTGCGCAGCGGTTCCGGGAACTGCAGCGAAGGCGCGGCGTCGGGTTCCGGAACGGCCATCCGGGAGGCCTTTTCGCGGAACGACTCCACCGTCTTCGTGCGGCTCGTGACGAACAACGGCTTGTCGTCCGCGTCGTCCATGACCGCGCGCACCAGCGATTCCATCTCCGCGGTGACGCGTTCCAGCTGCGGGCGAATACGCTCATACTCCGCAACGGAGGCGCTCACGGCAGGGCGTAGCGAATCGTCGAGGCGGTCCCAATGGCTGCTCATATATTCGAGCCTATGCGCCGCGCCCCCGCAAGGTCGAGCGGCACCGCCGCCGGGCGACGTAAAACTACGGCTTAAAAGCGGCTGTGGCGGAGCGAAGGAATCCCTCCACACCGCCACAGCACTGGTTCTAGCCTTGGTAGCGTCCGCGTGATGAACGACGACGGCGGCCCAGGGTCAGGGTGCCGACCCCCAGCAGGAGCATCCCACCAAGGACCAGGGCCGCGACGTTCGCGCCGGTGCTGGCCAGCCCGCCCTCCGCACCGGCGCTGGTCGATGCCGCGGCGGCGGGGCTGAGCGGGGTGTCGGAACTGCCGCCAGCCGATGGAACTGTCGACGGAGTTGCGGTCGCGACGGCCGATCCCGAGGGCGCGGCCGAGGTTGAGTCGGTGGCGGTAGCCGTTGCGGTGGGCCCCGCCGTCGGTTCATCCGTAGGATCCGCAGTCGCAGTCGCAGTCGCAGTCGCCGTCGCCGTTGCCGTCTCGGACGGTGAAGGTGACGGCGAGGCGCCGGGCGTGTCCAGATCGAGGACCGCGTACCCGGCGGACGTCTCCGTTCCGGCGGTGGCCCGGTACTCAACCGTGGTGGGCTGGTAGCCGGCCAGTTTCACGGGCGCCGAGTAGGGCAGCCATGCGCCGGAACCCACCTTGTACTCGATCGCAGCCCCGGCCGCGGCGGCACCCGTGGCCGTCAGCGCCAGGGTTGGTTCGGCGTCGTACTTGCCGTCGCCGTTGGGGGCAATATCCAGCGCACCGGACACTCCGAGGCTGGTGAGGGCAGTGTTGCGGACCTCGATCTCGTAGGCGGAAAGGTAGATGCCCATGGTGGCGGCCTGGATCTCGACCTTGACGTAGCGGGCCGTAGTGGGCGCAAAGGACACCACGTCGGTGCGCTTGCCGTCGGCCAGGCCCGTCTTGCCGGCCACCACCGTCCACGCGGCGCCGTCCGTCGAGGTCGAGACGGTGTAGTCCCTGGCGGATGCGGCCTCCCAGGCGATCGTGACCTCGTTGACGGTCTGGGCCTTGCCGAGGTCGCCGGCAATCCAGCGGACGCCGTCGTAGTTTGCCGACCAGCGGGTGGCGAGGTTCCCGTCAAAGACCTGGCTGGCGGGCAGGCTCGGGGCCTCGACGCCGGAGGCCGTGGCGGCGGCGCCGAGGGCCACGTTCGTCACGCCCTGCACGCCGACGCTCCAGGCGCCAACATTGCCGGCGCTGCTGCCCGCCGCGCGGTTAGTGCTGCCGGCTGGTGCCAGCCCGGCCAGGCGCACGTAGCGGGCCATCGTGGTGGGGAATTGGACGGTGTCGGCGCCGGGCCCGGCCACCGTATGCGTGGCCGTGCGGTTCCAGAAGACGCCGTCGGAGGAGGTTTCCACGGTGAAGGAGGCCGGGGCGTTGGCGGCCCATTCGGCGCTCACGCCGCCCACCTTCTGTGCCGTGCCCAGGTCGATCGTGATGCCGGCAGGGTCCGCGCCGGCGGATTCCCAGCGGGTGTTCAGCACGCCGTCGGTCAGGTTCGACGCCGGGTGGCCGGCCGCGCTGGAGGACGCGGCCACGGCGGCACCGGCGGCAAGGTCGCCCGAGCCGGCAACCGCCGTCGTGCTCTTGACGGTGCCAAGGCCCGGGCCCATGCCCACCTTGTCGAGCGTGGTGTTAAACGTGGCAAACGGCACCGTCGGCGCCTTGGCGGTCCAGGTCTTTTGGGCCACGGAGGGGAAGGACCGCTCGATCAGGCCGTGGACGTCCTGCTGCGTGTACTTCAGGTCGACCTTGTCATTCCAGACGGCAAACATGGCGCCCATGACCTTGTCGGGGGCCACCGTCTGGTCGCCGGCCGTGTTGGGCAGCCAGTCCGTGTACAGGTACTGGTTGTTCAGCCCGGAGCCGTGGTAGTAATCGGCAAACGGCACCACGTACAGGGAAGCGTCGTTGGTGTTGATGAACTTCATGCCGTCGGCCGCCGCGGAGGTCAGACCGTACCAGGAGTTGTTCCACGAGTTGATCGTGACGTCCTTGTCGTAGCCGGCCACGCTGCCGCCCATGTAGCTGAAGCTGCCCCAGGCGTTGGGCTGCTTGCCCAGGGTGCGCAGGTAGGCGGCCATGGTGTTGTAATACGTGCGGAAGTCCGTGGTGAGGCTCGACGGGTATTCGTCGGCGCCAAAGCTGACCTCGGGACCCTTGAACCACGGGGTGAACTCGGCGAAGATCTCCTTCATGGCGGCGGTGGTTTCCGGCTTGCTCAAGTCCAGGTGGTCGGACTTGCCGTTGTCACGGCCAATGGCGGGACGCCAGGCGATGATCGCGGCGGCGTGCGCCGGGGCGTCGATCTCGGGGACAATTTGCACGCCGCGGCCGGCGGCGGTGGCCTCGAAGCCGTCCCAGTCCTTGCGGTCGTAGGAGCCGTCGGTCGCGGCGAGGCCCGCGAGGGCGGGGTTGTCGGACTTGAGCCGGAACGCCTTGTACGACTTCGTCCAGTCGTTGTTGGCCGGGGCGATCTCGTTGTCGTTCAAGTGGATTTGGAAGCGGTTGAGCTTGTAGTAGCTCATCATCTTGATGTAGTCGTTGATGAAATCCGCCGTGAAGAAGCGCCGTCCCACGTCCAGGATGAAGCCGCGGGCCGCATAGTCGGGCCAGTCGACGGCCCCGCCCACGGGCAGCTTGTTGCGGCCGTTGGACTGGGCCATGATCTGCAGGATGCTGCGTGTGCCGTAGTAGGCGCCGGTCTCGGTGGGGGCCGTGACCGTCACCCCGCTCGCGGATACGTCGAGCCGGTAGCCCTCCTTGTCGTAGCGCGCCCCACCTGCCGCGTACTTGTTGGCGAGGTCCAGCACCAGGGAGATGTCCCCGGCCCTGGCCGCGCCGGTGGTCACGGGCAGGGACAAGCCCGTCATCTCGGCGAGGTCCGCGGAAAACTCCCTGCCCGTATCGTCCAGGGCCGCGGAGACCACGATCCTGTTGGCTGGGGTGATTTCCAGCGCGCCGGTTCCCCCTGTCCATTCGTGCAGGGACGGCACGACGACGGGGGCCGGGTTGGGTGCCGGATCCGGCGCCGCAGCGGCCGGACTGACGGCCGCGATGCCGGCCAGGGGCATGCTCAGGGCGACCACCATCGCGATCTTGCGCCAAGAATGTGTCATGTTCAAAAGGCCTCTCCATCCATTGATTCGTGCTGGAATATGACGGTAAACAAAATGAAAATCTCACTAAAGATCATTGAAATTCGTTATTGAGGGGCATGTTCCCGCCAGTGGATATGAGTCGGAAGCCCCGGAAATCGGCGGTTTTTGGGTGGGATCCACCCCGTGTTTGCCATCACAATTGGTGCTCGGATTATAAGAGACCTGGATCACTTATGGGCCGGGTTCATAAAGTGTGACGAAGCCGGCCAACCCGGGGCCGCACCGTAGGCTGGTGGAATGTTGACGGTAATTGGTGAAACTTTGATCGATGAAGTGGTGCGGCCGGGCCTGGAGCCCGTCCCGCACGTGGGCGGCAGTCCCATGAACGTGGCTGTGGGGCTGGCCCGGCTGGGACACCCCGTGCAGTTCCTGGGCCGTTACGGCAAGGACGCCTACGGCGACATGGTGGCCGGCCACCTGCGTGATAACGGCGTGCTGGTGCCCGTGGCCCCCGATTCCCTGCCCACCTCCGTGGCCCGCGCCGTCCTCGACGCCGACGGTGCCGCCGTCTATGAGTTCGACCTTGACTGGGAGCTGCCCGCCGTGGCCTCCGGCGCCGACGGCAAGCCCAACTTCATGCTTGCCGCCACCTCGCTGCTGCATGTGGGATCCATCGCCACCATGCTGGCGCCCGGTGCGGACCACGTTTTCGGCGCCGTCGTGGCGGCCCACCCGTCCGCCACCATTTCCTACGACCCCAACGCGCGGCCCACCATCATCACCGACGTCGACTACGCCCGCGAGCAGGCGGAAAAGTTCGTGCGGCTTTCCGACGTCGTCAAGGCCTCCGATGAGGACCTTCAGTGGCTGTACCCGGGCGTCGATCCCAAGGAGTCGGCCCGCAAGTGGTTGGCCCTGGGCGGCGCGGAAGGCCCCGCCGTCGTGGTTGTCACGCAGGGCGGCGGAGGCCCGTGGGCCGTGTGCGCGGCGGGGGAGGCTGCCTGCCCCGTGCCGGCCACCACCGTGGTGGACACCGTGGGCGCCGGGGATTCCTTCATGGCAGCCCTGTTGTCGGCGCTCGTGGACCGCGAGCTTGACGGGGCACAGCGCCGCGACGCCCTGCGCGCCATCACCCGCGAGCAGCTGGCGGACGTGATCCACTTTGCGGCCCGCGCCGCAGCCATCACGGTGTCCCGGGCCGGCGCGAACCCGCCCAGCCGGGCCGAACTGCAGAAAGGCTAGAACCATGTACGACTACGATCCCTATGAGTTCCTGACCCCCGTGCCCGAATTCACGCTGGAGAGCTCCTCCATCACGGACGGCGCCGTGATGCCCCTGGCGCAGGTCAATCCCGGCGGCCACCCCGACGGCGGAGACCTGTCCCCGCAACTGTCATGGTCCGGTTTCCCGGAAGGGACGCGCGGCTTTGCCGTCACCATGTACGATCCCGACGCGCCCACGGCCAGCGGCTTCTGGCACTGGGCCGTGACGGGCATCCCCGCCACCGTCACCTCCCTTCCCGAGGGCGCCGGTAGCGCCGGTTCCACGACTCTGCCCGCCGGCGCGCTGACCTTGAACAACGACGGCGGCTACCCCGCGTACATGGGTTCCGCCCCGCCCGCCGGCCATGGCCCGCACCGTTACATGGTGGTGGTGCACGCGCTCGACGTGGAATCGCTGGACGTGCCGGCGTCGGCCACCCCGGCAGTGCTGGGTTTCAACCTGCACTTCCACACGCTGGGCCGGGCCCGGCTGACGGCGGTGTACGAGGCGTAGGAGCCGTGCCCGGCGTCGAACCATGAAGTTGGATAGCCTTGGGTATGCGATTAATTGCCAGTGACATTGACGGGACCATCCTCGGCCACGACGGATCCATCAGCGACCGCACCATTGCGGCGTTCAGGGATGCCGCGGACGCCGGGATCGACATCGTCTTCGTCACGGGCCGCCCGCCGCGCTGGCTGGACCCCATCCGTGAGCAGATTGGCCACACGGGGACGGTGATCTGCTCTAATGGCGCCGTCACCTACGACCTCCCCACCGAGGCCGTCATCACCTCGCACCTGCTGGATTGGGACACCGTGCAGCAGGTCCGCGACGTCATCACCGCGCTGGCGCCCGAAGCCCGTTTCGCACTGGAGAGCCTGGCCGGATTCCACGCCGAGGAGGGCTTCTACCCGCCCGGCGGGCCGGCCGTGGGCGAACGCATGGAACCCACGGTCCTGACCCCTGAGATGGCCGACGGCGGCATCGTGAAGATGCTGGCCGTGGTGCACACCGGCAACGCCGACGAGTTCCTGCATTTGGTCCAGCCCCGGGTGGGAGGACTCATTGCGCTGACCCATTCGGCGCCGGAGCTGGCCCTGTTGGAAATGGGGCCGCTGGGCGTCAACAAGGCAGTGGCGCTCGCCGAATATGCCGCCTCCAAGGGCATCGACGCCGCAGACGTGGTGGCCTTCGGCGACATGCCCAATGACATTGAAATGCTCGGCTGGGCCGGTGCAGGCTACGCCATGGCCAGCGGCCACCCGCACGCACTCGCCGCCGCATCGCTGACGGCGCCCGCCTTCGCCGACGACGGCGTGGCCCGGATCATCGAGGCCCGCCTGGCCGCGCTGCGACGGGCCTGAGCAGCCATGGATGCCGGAGCCGCCAAGCCATACCTGGAATCGCAGGCGCCCCTGGCCATTGCGCACAGGGGTTTCAGCCCCGAGGGCCTGGAAAACACCATCCCGGCGTTCCAGGCCGCACTGGACCTCGGATACACGCACGTGGAAACGGACATCCACACCACGGCCGACGGCGTGACGGTGGTCTTCCACGACGCCTCCCTCGACCGAGTCACGGACCGGGCCGGCGTTATCGCGAAACTGCCCTATTCGGCCGTCGCGAAGGCCAGGATTGGCGGGACGCAGCCCATTCCCACGTTGCGCGAACTGTTCGAGGCGCTCCCCACGGCCCGGTTCAACATTGACGTCAAGGATGCCGGCTCCGCCGCGCCGCTGGCCGCGTTGATCGAGGAGCTGGGCCTGCACGAGCGGGTCTGCGTGGCCTCGTTTTCCGGGGCGCGCCGGCGCCAGGTGTTCTCGCGCCTGACCCGCCCCGTTGCCGCTTCCCCCGGACAGGGCTTGTTGGCGGCCTACACCTTCCTGGCCTCGTGGCTGCCGGCACCGCTGGCGCGCTCGCTGATGCGGCGGGTGGATGTGCTGCAGATTCCGCGCAGCTTCGGCCCACTGACGCTGGTGAGCCGCCGCTCGGTGGCCCGCGCCCACCGGCTCGGCCTGAAAATGCATGTCTGGACCATCGACGATCCCGCCCAGATGCATGAGCTCTTCGAGCTGGGGGTTGACGGGATCATGACGGACCGGGCGGACGTGCTGGCCGCCGTCATGCGGGAGCGCGGCTACTGGAAGCAGTAACCGCGCCCCGGGTGAACGCCTAGATCCGGTCGTCCGTCAGTTCAAGCTCGACGCCGGGCCCAAAGCGGGCCTGGAATGCCGATCGGAGCATGGCCTCGATGGCGGCGGTGGGCATGACGCAATCCGAGCACGCCGCCCCGCTGGTCACCAGTTTCAGGCCCAGCTCGCTCGGCGCGATCCGGGACAGCAGGATCTCCGTGCCGTCGTTGTTCAGGGCCTCCCGGAATTCCGCCAGGATCGCGTCCACGGCGTCGTCATCCCGGCCGGGCACGATGCCGTCGGAAACCGGCTCCTCGGAGTCCGTGCCGTGGCCGTTGAGCAGGATGTCCTCGATCTCCACGGCCGCGGTGGCGGCGTCCGCCAGCAGCGCCGCCTCGTCCTTGCTCGTGACGGGGTGGCCGATCGCGACGACCCGGAAGTTCGCGGCCCCGTTGACGCGGGCGATCGCCGCGGCGGTGGGCAGGAACGGCTTGGAGATCACGATGGCGCTGGGGATCCCGGCGCGTTCGAAGTTCATGCCGTCAAATACGGAGCACGAGCTGCACGAGCCGCAGTCGCCGATGGCGCTGATGACGACCGTCGCGAACTCCTTGATCTCGGCCATTTGCTGCTGCGTGGGCGGGCCGCTGGGGTGCGGCTTCGTCCAGACCCGGACGTCGTCAATGCCGTATTTGGCCTGCAGGGCCGCGGCGACGTTGGCGAGCAGGAACTCGCCGTGGGTCTTGCCGTTGGCCAGCAGGGCGATCCGGGCCCCGTTGAGGTCCAGCGGGCGGGCCGCCTCCCGGAACGGTGCGGCGTCGGAGGAGGTGGTGGGGTTGACCAGGCGCAGTGTCATGGTGGTGTCCTTTCAGTCGATTGCCGTGGTGGTGGCCAGGCTGCCGCGGATCCGCGACCAGGACGGGAAGAAGGCGGAGTGCCCGCCCGCCTCGCCTCCGCCCACGGCGATGAGGATGTCCGCCGGCGAATGCCCGCGGTGGACCCATTTGGCGTCGTCGCCCGGTTCGGGGACGCTGCCGGCGCCTTCGAGCTTTCCCGACCTTTTCAAATCCGCCAGCGGGCGCTTGACGTTTTCGTACAGGTAGTCCGCCACCATTTCCCGGCTCCAGCCGCGGTCCGCCAGGTACTTGGCGTGTTCGGGGGCCATGACGATGAGGGATTCGCCTTCGCTGAAGCTGCCCCAGGAGCGCATGACGTCGACAAAGACGTCCAGGAGCTGTTCCGGGGACGTCATGCCGTGCATGAGGATGTTGTGGCCGGATTCGCCGGCAAACACTGTCACGGCGCTTTGTTCCGCCGCCAGGCCGCGGGTGGTGTGGAACGCCGGCCATGGGCTCAGTTCCTCGTTTTCGCCGAAGCAGCCCGAGTACTTGCCGAAGTTGCCCTGGGTGGACCGGTCAAGGGTGCCGGGGGTGGCGTCGAGGCAGTTGAGCAGGACCAGCCGGATGGCCCGGCCAATGCTCGAGTTGGCCCGGTTGCCGGGGCCAAAGAGGTTGGTGGAGCTGTTGATGCCGATGCCGGCGCGGATGGGGCCGTTGACCAGGATGAACGGGGCGGCCCCGCCGGTGCTGGTGACGGTGCCGTGCAGCACGTACTGGTCGGCGCTCATGGACGCCAGCGCCGCCTTGACCACGGGCAGGTAGCCGGGCTTGCAGCCGGCCATGATGGCGTTGGCCACCACCTTCTCGGCCGTGATGGAGCGGCCGCGGACCGGCTCGTAGGCCAGCACGTCGGCGCCCTGCCAGCCGGCAGCCGCCAGGAATTCCTCCACGAGTTCCTGCGTTGGCGGGATCACGGGCAGGCCGTCGGTCCAGCCCTGTTCGTGGCAGTATTCGATCGCGGACGCGAAGTCCTCGGTGACGTCCGGCTCGGCCGAAAACATGGTGCTCATGGTGCCAACTCCTGGAAAAGTGCGGTCATTTCATCGCGGGTCTTGCCGCCGGAGACGGTCTTGATGCGTTCGCCGTCGCGGTAGAACGCCAGCGTGGGCACGCTCATGACCCGGTGGTCGGCGGCGAGGTCGGGCTCCTCCTCGATGTTGGCCTTGTACATGGTCACAGTGCCGGCGTATTCGTCGCTGAGCTGGTCAAGGACGGGGGCGAGGGCCTTGCAGGGCCCGCACCAGGACGCCCAGAAGTCGATCAGGACGATCTTGCCGGGTTCGGCCACGGCCTGGCCGAAGCCGGCCTTGGTGACGGTGTTCAGTGACATGGTTCGACGCTCCCCTAAAGTGTTGCAAGCTCGGATTCGATGGACTCGCTGCTGTGCTCAGCGAGGAAGTGCTGGACGTCCAGTGCGGCGACGCAGCCGGAGCCCGCCGCCGAGATGGCCTGACGGTAGGTGGGGTCCACGAGGTCGCCGCAGGCAAATACGCCCGGGTGGGCGGTGGCGCCGCTGCGGCCGGCAACCTTGACGTACCCGCCGCCGTCGAACTCCACGGCGCAGCCACCCGCCGCGTTGGCCAGCAGCGACACTTGCGGGTCATGGCCGACGGCGGCAAACAGGCCGTCGATGTCGATCTCCATGGTTTCCCCGGTGGGGATGTGGCGCAGCGTGAGCCCGGACAGGGCGTCGTCCCCGTGCAGCCGCAGGACCTCCGTGTTGGTCTGCAGGGTGATCTTTGGATGGTTGCGGACCCGGTCAAGCATGATGGGACTGGCCTTGAACGTGTCGCGGCGGTGGATGAGCCGGACGCTGGTGGCGAAGCGGGTCAGGAACAACGCCTCCTCCATGGCCGAGTCGCCGCCGCCGACGACGGCAACCTCCTTGCCCCGGAAGAAGAAGCCGTCGCAGGTGGCGCACGTGGACACGCCCTTGCCCGTCAGCTCGGTTTCGCGGTCCACGCCCAGCGTGCGGGCAACGGAGCCGGTGGCCATGATGACGGCGCGGCACGAGTAGCTGCGGCCGTTGGCCGTGACCCGCTTTTCGCCGCCGCTGACGTCGATCGAGTCGACGTCGACGGAGACCAGCTGGGCGCCGAACCGTTCAGCCTGGAGGCGCATGTTGGCCATGAGTTCGGGACCGTTGATGCCCTCCGGGAAGCCGGGGAAATTTTCCACCTCGGACGTGCCCATCGGGGCCCCGCCGAACTGGGAGCCCTCCAGGACCAGGGTCCGGATTTGGGCCCGGGAAAGGTAGATCGCGGCCGTGTATCCGGCGGGCCCGGAGCCGATGATAATAGCGTCGAAGTACTCCATGATGACTTTCCGTTTCGGTGTGAAAACAACCCTGTCGGGGGCGGTGAATCAATTCCACCAACGCTTTGGACGGTTGTCTAAGACCTAGATGCGATAGCCGCTTAGGTGGAGGCTATGGCGTGGACCGGCGTATCGCCTCGGGGCTGAAACCAGCTGAAATCCAGCGGAAAACGGGCGGAAACTAGGCGAAAAGGTTCGCCCCGAGGCCGCGCCGGCAGGTTTCCAGGTACAGGGAATTGCCCCACATGTCGTTGGCGATGTTGACGTTTCCGCCAAAACGCTTCAGCAGCCACATCTCCATGGCCAGCACGTCGTGCTGGTGCACGCCGGGGATCCACGGCCCGGGAAGCTCAAAGACGCAGTCGTCGATCGTGGTGCCCTCCTCCAGCTGGCGGATCAGCTCCTCGTCGATGGCGCCGTCCACCATGAGTTCGGCGGCCTCCACGAGCACCTTGGAGCAGCCCAGTTCCATGAGGACGTTGACGTCGTCGACGATCTGGGCCGCGGTGCTCTTGACGTGCTTGCTGCCCACCTCGCCCAGCACCTCGAAGCCCATGTCGAGGGAGCAGGCGATGATGTCGGCCCGAGCGCCGCGGTCGATGGTCCGGGCGTTCTCGGACACCTCGAGGACCTCGTAGCCGAGGGCCCGGGTTTCCTTCAGGTATTCGGACACCAGGGAGTTCGCGTGGGCGTATTCCAGGAACATGCCGCCCGGGAAGGGTTTGACCGAATGCGCCTTGAAGATCTCGATCTTCTCGCGCATCTGTGCCTCCGGGATGACCCCGGCGATGCTGACCACCTGTTTGGCGTAGTCCAGGGTGTGCCCGGCAATGGCCAGGAAGTCCTGCTGGGCGGCCGGTCCCACGCCGAATTCGACGGCGATGGTCAGCCCCGTGGTGCGCGGTTTCGCGGGCCGGTGGCCCATCGGCACGCTTTGGTAGGCGCGGGTTTCCTCAATATCGGCAAGCATTTCAGGCCTCCTGGGCGGGCATGACCGGCAGCACCAGTTCGGTGGCAAGGCCCTGGCTGTGGTGGACGGTTTGGCGGGCCGTGCGCAGTTCCGCGGACACGGCGAAGTCGTGCTCCGTGTTGTGGTTCCGGTCGAAGTTCGGGAAGTCGGAGCTCGTGATGTCCAGCCGGATGCGGTGGCCGGGCTGGAAGCTGTAGCTCGTGACGGACATGTCGATGACGAATTCGGTGGGCGTCCCGGGAACCAGGAACTCCTCCTTCTCGTAGGAGTTCCTGTACCGGGCGCGCATGATCCCGCTGCACACGTTGATCGCGGAGTCCGGGCCGGCGTCGATGAGCCGCACCACCCAGTCTGTGTCCGGGGCGTCGGTGCTGGCCCAAAGCCGCACGCGCGGTGTGCCGGTGACATCCACCGGTGCCGTCAGGACGGGGCCCTGGTAGTGCAGCACGTCGGGCCGGGAGTCGTTGGGGGACTGGTCCTTGGGCGCGTGGTGGGAGTCGTCGAGCATGAGGCTCATGACCGGGTCGCGGGGGTCGTAGGAGTACTGGTCGGCCGGCTCGTCCCCGGGCGCCGGCGCGGACAGGGTTCCGTCCGCGCCGTCCAGGTTGGCCGCGGAGCCGCCGGAGTGCAGGAACAGGGACTGCTCGACGACGGCGGCTGGCGGCCAGGCGGGCGAGGTGCGCCAGGCGTTCTCGCCCACGTTGAAGTAGCGCACCGGCTCGGCGAGGGCGGCGTCGTCGTTCTTGAGCCGGGCGTCAAACCAGTCCACGAGGGTTTGCAGGTAGTCGAGCCCGCCCTGGCCGCCGGTTTCGGCGTCGCCCAGGTCGGGGACGAAGGTGTCCGGGTTGTGGCTCCACGGCCCCATGAGCAGGGTGTGCCGGGCTGCCAGTTCCGCCGGGCCGGCGGCAACGAGGTTGTTGTAGAGCTTGGCGGTGTCGGAGAACCTGTCCCACCAGCCGGTCAGGAATGCGGTGGGGACCTGGACCTTGTCCAGGACCTGATCGAAGCCCCACACCTCGACGTTGACGCGGGCCAGGTAGTCCTGGAAGAACTTGGACGCTCCGGTCAGGGCGTGTTCGGGCAATTCGGCCAGCGGCAGGAACCACAGCCACTTGCCGCGCTCGAAGTTGGCCCACCGGTCCGTCAGCTTCTTGTCCCGGTCCACGGGAACGCCGGCCGTCACGGTCTGCCGGTTGGCCAGGTCGGCACCGAGCGTGTAGCACCATTCCATCCGGCGGCCCGGGTCAAGGATGCCGCGGGTCATGTCCAGGAAGCGGGCAGTGATGCCGGCAATGTGCATGGTGGCCAGGCTGGGCGGTTGCAGGGCGGCGGTGCGCAGTTGCGACCAGCCGTCGTAGGAATGCCCCCAGGTGCCAACGGCGCCGTTGGAGTATTCGTAGCGTCCGCACCATTCCACGGAGTCGTAGCCGTCCAGGCCTTCAACGGTTTGGGCCTCGTCGGCGAAGGACCAGATGAACTCCCCGTCGGAGGCGCCGCGGCCGCGGATGTCCTGGATGATGACCACGTAGCCGGCCTCGGCCAGGCGGCGGCCAAACGGGCCCCAACCCTCCTTGCGGTACGGGGTCCGGCGAAACAGCACCGGGTACTTGTTGCCGTCGTCGGGGCGGTAGACGTCCGCGCGCAGCACTGTGCCGTCGCTCATGGCCATCTCGACGTTTTCTTGGATGATGTTCACTGCAGATCGTGTCCTTCGCATCAAAAAATTGGTGGGGAAATCCGGCAAGGCTTCAAGGGGCGGTTAATGCCCTTCCAGGCCCTGCATCTCAATGACGCGCCATCGCAGCAGCCGGCGTTCCACGAGCTCCAGGATGGCGGAGCAGAACAGCGAAACAATGACCAGCGCCAGCATGGCGCCAAAGAAGTTGTCGGTGTCAAAGGTGTTCATGGTCAGGGCCAGGTAGCCGCCGATGCCCTGGTTTCCACTGAGCATTTCACCGGCCACCGCACCCATGAATGAGTAGGTCAGGGCCAGCTGGATACCGGCGAACGTGGACGGCAGGGCCGCGGGGAGGATGAATTTGCGGAACCGTTCAAGGCGGGAGGCGCCCAGCGTCTTGGCGAGCAGCAGGTGGTCGCGGTTGGCCGACTGCATGCCGGCCCGGGTGTTGAAGGCGACGATGAAGAACGCCATGCTGACCACCAGGGCGATCCGGGACAGCGAACCGAGGCCGAACCACAGGATGAACAGCGGCGCCAGGGCGATCCGCGGAATGTTGTTGAAGCCCGTCATGAAGGGGCGCAGCACGTTGTCCAGCAGCTTCGATTCGGCCAGCAGGAACCCGGCCACGAGGCCCAGCACCACGGCCAGGGCGAAGCCCACGAACACCTCGAACAGCGTGGCGCCGAGGATGGGCCAGTATTCCCCGCTGGAGAACCCGACCACGAAGGCCTTGAAGAACAGCGAGGGCTGGCTCGTGAAGTTGGGGTTGATGAGCCCGGCGCGGGCCATGAGTTCCCAGGAACCGAAGAGGAGCACCGCGGCCAGCCCCTGGTACAGGCGGGTGCGGCCGCGGCCGGTGGGACGACGGGATTTGGCCGGTGCCGCCGTCGTTCCCTGGGAACTGCGGGTGGCGGCGCGGGAACTGGTCAGGGCGCTCATTGGGTTACTTCCTCACGCAGCAGGTTCCAGATGCTGTCATATAGTTCGTGATACTCCGGATCGGACTGCAGATCCAGCGGGTTGCGGGGCCTTTGCAGCGGGACCTCGAAGTCCTGCCGGAGCCGGCCGGGCCGGGAGGAGAACAACAGGACCCGGTCGGCGAGGGTGATGGCCTCGCCGAGGTCGTGGGTGATCAGGATGACCGTGGCCTTGATGTCCTCCCACAAGTCCATGAACACGCCCTGCAACAGGATCTTCGTCTGCGCATCCAAGGCCGAGAACGGCTCATCGAGCAGGATGATCTTTGGCTGCTGGGCGATGGTCCGGGCCAGGGCCACGCGCTGGCGCATGCCGTGGGAGAGCTGGGCCGGGTAGGAGCCGGCGTAATCGCCCAGCCCCACCCGGTCCAGGTAGTCCAGCGCCCGGCGCCGGCGCTCGGCCTTGGCCACGCCGCGCAGTTCCATGCCGAGTTCCACATTGCCGGCCACCGTGCGCCACGGCAGCAGGCTGTCGCGGGCAAACAGGTAGGCGATGTCCGGGTGGCCCGAACTTGGCGCGCCGCCGGAGATGCTGATGGCACCTTCCTGGAGCGGTTCCAGGCCGGCCAAAAGGTTCAGCATGGTGGTCTTCCCGCAGCCGCTGGCACCGACAATGGCGACGAAGTCGCCCGATTGGAGCGAGAATCCGACGTTGTCCAGTGCCGTGACACTGCCGGGGCCGCTGCCGAAGCGGTGCGAGACCTGGTCCACGGAGATGGCGCCTGCGGCATCGTTCGCCGGGCGGCGGGTGTTGTGAGTGGCCGTGACTGTCATTTTCTCAATCCTCAATATCGGGGTACTACTTGGCCTGCGCCGTGGTTTGCTCGGCGGTGGTGGCCATGGTTGGCGAGAGCAGGCCGGCACCCGTGACGTCGGCCTTGAGCAGTCCGTTCGACTTCCAGAAGTCCACATAGGCCTGCATGTTCGCGGGGGATGCGTGGGTGGTCAGGAACGTGACGGCGTAGGCAACATAGTTTTGCAACGCCTTCTGGTCGGTGATCTTGGCCGGCAGCAGCTTCATCTGCTGGAGCATGGTGGTCAGTGCCGGCAGGTTGGCCGGATCGTGGGCCCAAACATCGGCCTGGGCGATGGACCGCTGCACCTTCTTCACGAGCTCCGGGTTGCCCTTGGCCCAGCTGGACTGGGCAAAGTAGAACGCGCCGGGGGTGCCAATGACCTTGGCCAGTTCGCTGTCCACCTTGGCGCGGTCCTTGACCGCGGAGAACAGCACCTTTACGGACCCGGCCTGCTCGAGCTGGTACGTCTGGTCCGGGGTGATGACGGCGGCGTCGACCTGGCCCGTTGCGATGACGGCGGGCACCTGGGCGAACGGTCCGACGGCGACGAACTGGACGCTGGACGGGTCAACCCCGGCGGCCTTCAGATACGCCTGGGCGTAGTAGTAGGCCACCGATCCAAGTGAGGGGACGCCGATCTTCTTGCCCTTCAGGGACGCCACGGACGCGGGGAAGTCGGTGGGGCTGCCGGAGCTCTTGGGGGCCACCACGTCCCAGGACAGCTGGCCGGTGGCCGTGATGGCGGTGAACTTCTGGCCCTTGTTCAGGTAGGGGGAGACAAGGCTCAGGTCCTGGAAGGCCATGGTGATGTCGCCGCTGGCCAGGGCCGTGGTGGCCAGGGTGCCGTTGTCGATCTGTTTGAGTTCGGCGTTGACGCCGTTCTTCTTGAAGAAACCCTCGTTCTGGGCGATGATGCCGGCCCACGAGTAAAGCGTCGGGTTGTACTGGATGACGACCGGGCCCGTGGCGCTGACGGCGTCGGCGGAGCTACCGCCGGGGCTGGAGCAACCGGTGAGTGCGATCAGGCCGATGGTTCCGGCGGCAACAGCCTTGGCGGCTAATGTGGCAATTTTCAAAACGGGTCTCCTAGCCAACTGAGATGGGCCGCCGACGTCGTTCGCAGCCTGGGGAGGGAGACCTGCGTCACAACACGGTGGGGGTAGGTAAAGGCTAGGTGTCGGCGCTGCGGCCAGTCCAAGACGTAGCTTCAATGAGCCCATAGGCGGCGCCTACGTACCCCTGGGATTGCGGTGGCTTAGGCCTCGGGGTCGTGCAGCATGGCCAGGTTGGTGAAGGCCGTGACGGCCGGGGCCACCTCGCCGCGGCGGTGCCCGGTGCCGACGCTGTGCACCACCTGCGGTTCCAGCCGGAAGATCGTGGCACCGTCGCGCTGGGCCATGAGCGCGTAGGGCTCCACGAGGACGCCCACGCCGGCGCCCAGGCGCACCAGTTCAACGGCCGCCTCGATGCTGTGGACCTCGATCCCGATATTGCCGGACAATCCGTGCCTCTCGATCATCTTCCGGCTCACGGTATAGGGGGCCAGGCTGATCAGGCGGTGCCGTTCCAGCGCGGACCAGCTGATGATCTCCACCTGCGGGTCCGGGGCGTTGGGGGTGCCGGCCGGAAACACCGCGTACAGCTCGTAACTGAACAGCTTGTGCCGGACGATGCCCGTGGCACTGCCGGTCATCTCGAAAACGGCCACCTCGGCGCGGCCGTCGAGCAGCTGGTTGGCGGCCTCGGCGGAGTCGGCGGCTTCGCGGACCGTCACATTAACCCTGGGGTATTCGCGGTTGAAGCGGTGCACCAGCCGCGCGGTGGGGTAGGTGATCAGGGAAGCGGGTGCCACAATGTCCAGGGTGCCGCCCTGCACGTCGGTCAGTGAGCGCACCATTTCCCGGGCATCCTTGAGCGCCCGCAGGGCCCGGGAGGCGGGGGACATGAGCGCCTTGCCGCCGGGGGTCAGTTCCAGGCCGGACGGGAGCCGGACAAAAAGGTCCGTCTTCAACTCGCGTTCAAGGCTCTTGATGGACTGGGACAGCGACGGCTGGGCGATGTGCAGGGTCTTCGCGGCCTTAGTGAAGCTCAGCGAGTCCGCCACGGCCAGAAAATGTTCGAGTTTGCGCGGGTCCATCCCCTGCCTCCTTGACTGTGGTGGGCGCGTCGTTGCGCCGCCGACTATGGTTCCCCCGTCACCGCCGACAATACCGCCCCGGTCCCCGGGCGGCGCCATCGAGGTCACACATTGCACAACATGCGGGCGCTCGCAGGTGTGGCTGGCAGGATAGGGGCATGCGAATTTTGATTGCACCTGACAAGTTCAAGGGCACCCTGACCGGCGTCGAAGCGGCCGCCGCGATGAGCGAAGGCGCTCTGCGGGTCTACCCTGACGCCGTCGTGACTACGCTGCCCGTGGCCGACGGCGGCGAGGGCACCCTGGAGGCGGCCGTCGCGGCGGGCTTCGAGGAACGGCTCAACGCCGTGGTGGGACCCATCATCAAGCCCGTTGGCGCCGCGTGGGCGCTGCACGCGGAAACCCATGTGGCCGTCATCGAGACGGCGCAGGCCAGCGGCTACCTACTGGCCGAACCGACAGTGGAGAACGCGCTGCGGGCGCACTCCTACGGCTCCGGCCAGCTCATCGCCGCGGCCCTGGATGCCGGGGCCACGGAGATCATCATCGGCCTGGGCGGTTCGGCCATGACCGACGGCGGAACCGGCGCCCTGCGCGCACTTGGCCTGAAGCTGCTGGACGCCCACGGCAACCTGGTGCCGCTGGGCGGCGGCTCCTTGACCGAGGTGGCGGGCATCGATGCCTCCGGCCTGGACCCGCGCCTGGCCGCGACCCGCATCCGGATGGCCGTGGACGTGGACAACCCGCTGTACGGCCTCAACGGCGCCGCGCACATCTTCGGGCCGCAGAAGGGTGCCGACGCGGACTCCGTGGAGCTGCTCGACGCCGGATTGCGCCACCTGGCGTCGCTGGTCCGCGCGGACACGGGCGCCGACATCGACATTGCCGGCGCCGGAGCGGCCGGCGGGTTCCCCGCCACCTTCGTCGCCTATGCGAACGCATCCATCGAGCGCGGCTTCGACCTCGTGGCCGAGATGATCAACCTCGACGCCGCCCTGGCGGACGCGGACCTCGTCATCACGGGTGAGGGGTCCATGGACAGCCAGTCACTGTCCGGCAAGGCGCCCATCGGCGTTGCCGACGCCGCCCACGCGCGCGGCCTGCCCGTCGTCGTCGTCGCCGGGCGGATCCTGGTGACACCGGCCGAACTGGCAGCCCACGGCGTGGTGGCGGCCGTCAGCGCCACCGACGTCGCCGGTTCCCCGGAGGCCGCCCTGGCCGACGCCGCCCGCTATACGGTCATGGCCACGTCGGAGGCGTTGAACGGGATCTAGTGGTGTGCCGGCTCGGCATCCGGCAATTTGGGATCCTCGGCCGTGCCGCGCCATCTCGCGAGGGCGCTCATGCCGTGGTAGGTCACCAGGGCCGCGGCCGTGCCCAGGGCGATGCCGGCGAACTGCAGGTTGCCGATGGTCCAGGTGTAGTCGGCGATGCCGATGATGAGGGCGACGGCGGCCGTGGTCAGGTTGATGTTGTTGGAGAAGCTGACCTTGTTCTGCACCCAGATCCGCACGCCCAGCACACCGATCATGCCGTAGAGCAGGGTTGCGGCGCCGCCCAGCACGCCCACGGGAACGGTGGCGATCATGGCGCCGAACTTCGGCGAGAAGCTCAGCAGGAGGGCGGTGCACGCGGCCACCCAGTAGGCGGCCGTGGAGTAGACCTTCGTGGCGGCCATGACGCCGATGTTCTCGGCGTAGGTGGTGGTACCGGAACCGCCGCCGAAGCCGGCCAGCGTGGTGGCAACGCCGTCGGCGATCAGGGCGCGGCCGGCGTAGGGGTCAAGGTTCTTGCCCGTCATCAGGGCGACGGACTTCACGTGGCCGATGTTCTCGGCCACGAGCACCAGCACCACGGGGACGAACAAGCCGATCACGGCCACATGGAACGTGGGTGTCTGGAAGTCCGGCACGCCGAGCCAGGCCGCCTTGCCGATCTTGGAGTAGTCCACCTCGCTGCGCAGCACGGCCACGCCGTAACCGGCAAGCACGCCGACCAGGATGGACAGCCGGCCCAGGATGCCGCGGAACAGCACGCTGACCAGGATGATGACCACCAGCGTCACGGTGGCCGTGACGGGTGCCAGCAGGAAGTTTTTCTTCGCGGCCGGGGCCAGGTTCAGCCCGATCAACGCCACGATGGTGCCCGTGACGGCCGGCGGCATGAGCCGGTTGATCCAGCCCGCGCCAAACGCCTGCACAATCAGGCCGATCGCGGCCAGGGTGACGCCGGCCATGACCACCCCGCCCAGGGCCCCGGCCACGCCGAACTGCGTCTGTGAGGCGAGGATCGGGGCGATGAAGGCAAAGCTGGAACCCAGGTAGCTGGGCACCTTGCCGCGCGTCAGGACCAGGAACAGCAGGGTTCCGATGCCGGAGAAGAACAGTGTGGTGGCCGGCGGCATGCCGGTGAGGATCGGCACCAGGAACGTGGCGCCAAACATGGCCACCACGTGCTGGAGGCCAATCCCGATGGTGCGCGGCCAGCTCAGGCGCTCGTCGGGGCGGACCACCTCACCGCGCTTGATGGTCCTGCCGTCCCCGTGGACGCTCCATTGTGTTCCCAGTAAGCCCATAGTTGCCTTTCCAAAGCGTGGTCAAGGTGTGATCCGGCCACCGACAACACTATCCCCTGGTGGCATCGCCGGCAGCCGGATCTGGTGCTCCGTGGAACTGGCGGGTCAGGCCGTGGCGCGACGGGCGGACACCCGCGTGGACGCCCAGAACAGCAGGACCATGACGGCAATGCCGGCGGCCGCCAAAACGGCATGGGTGTAGTGCATAAGTGTCATTCTGTTGTCCCAGTGGTTGATTCCGGCGCAGTGCACGGAAGATGGGCGTGCCGGGGATCCGGCAGGCCTGGGCAGGTGTTCTCGCGAGGAACAAGTTTACTTAGGTTAGCTTAAGCTAACTTTTTGGGTTTGCCGTGATTGTGAAGGAGTGTTCCACCGCTCGGTCCGGACGCTAGGATCGCACTAGGTCCGGCATCCCGTGGCGCGTATCCGTCCGCGGCTTATGAGTCGGATCGGAGCGGGGTGGCGCATGTGCCGTTTGTTTGGACTCCACGCCGGGCCGGACCCGGTCAAGGCAACATTCTGGCTGCTCAAGGCTCCGGACAGCCTGGCCCTGCAGAGCCGGCGGGAGCCGGACGGCACGGGCATTGGCGTGTTCACCGCAGACGGCGAGCCGGAAATTACCAAGCAGCCGCTCGCGGCCTTTGCGGACCCGGAATTCGCCACGGCGGCCCGGGAGCTCAAGAGCCGGACGTTCGTGGCCCACGTCAGGTACGCCACCACGGGCGCGCATACCCTGGAGAATACGCACCCCTTTGAGCAGGATGGGCGGATCTTTGCCCATAACGGCGCGTTCGGTGAGTTGGAGAAGCTCGACGCGCGGCTGGCCGGGCTTGGCGGCGCGGACCTGGTCCGGGGGCAGACCGACAGTGAACGGCTGTTTGCCCTGATCACCGTGGAGACCAGGCGCCACGACGGCGATCTGCACGCCGGAATCTCCGCCGCCCTGGCCTGGATTGCGGAAAACCTGCCGGTCTACAGCCTCAACTTCATTCTCGCGTCGGCCACCGACATGTGGGCCGTGCGGTACCCGGCGACCCACGAACTCTATGTCCTCGAGCGGGCGCCCGGCGGGCATCGCAGGGGCCTGCCATTGAAGGCCGAGAGTGGCCGAATCCACGCGCACAGCCGGGAATTGGCGGGGCGGGGATCGGTGGTCATCGCCACGGAGCGCATGGACCACGATCCCGGCTGGCGGTTGTTGGCGCCGGGGGAGCTGCTGCACATTGATGCCGACCTCAACGTCAGCAGCAGCCGCCCGGTGACGCAATCCCCAGCCCGGGTGCTTGTGGTGGAGCCCCAAGCGACCCCGCCGGGCACCTGAGCCGCGGGCGCCCTAGGGGTGCCCGGCGTTGTGCTCCGGGTTCACCTGCAGGACGACGCCGAGCAGGTCGTTGAGTGCGTGGGCCAGGGCCGGGTGGGCCAGCTCGTAGCGCGAGCGGCGGCCTTCCTGGACGGCCACGGCCAGCCCACAGTCGCGCAGGCAGGAAAGATGGTTGGACATGCTCTGGCGGGACACGTCCAGCTTTTGGGCCAGTGCGGCCGGGTAGCTCGGGGTGATGGCCAGTTCCATGAGGATTTGCGCCCGGGTGGGGTCCGAGATGGCGTAGCCAAACCGGGCCAGGACCGCCGCGTTGCTAATGGGCTTCATTCTCAATATGGTACACCTTTTGATGGATTCAGCAATCGATGTACTATTGAGGCATGTCGGGACACGATCACTCACACGGCCACTCGCACGCGGGCGCACCCGGGGAAAGCCACCAGGGACGCATTGCCGTCGCGCTGGGCATCACCCTGGCCGTCTTCGTGGTCCAGCTCATCGGCTCCTGGCTGACGGGCTCACTGGCGCTGCTCTTCGACTCCGCCCACGTACTCACGGACGCCGGCGGCCTGGCCATGGCCCTCGTCGCAGCCCGGCTCATGGCCCGGCCCTCCACCAACCGGCGCACCTGGGGCTTTGCCCGTGCGGAGGTCCTGGCCGCAACCGCGCAGGCCGCCATACTTCTCGCCGTCGGGCTGGTGGTTTTGGTGGAAGGCGTGCAGCGGCTGTTCCATCCGGCGGACATCGCCTCGCAGGAGATGATCATTTTTGGCGTCGTCGGCCTGGTGGGCAACGTGATCTCGCTGTTTGTCCTGCTGGGCGGGCGCAGCAAGAACTTCAACATGCGCGCCGCGTTCCTGGAGGTCATGAACGACGCCCTCGGCTCGGTGGCCGTCATCATCGCGGCGATCATCATCACCACCACCGGCTGGGTGCAGGCCGACGCCGTGGTGGCCATGCTCATTGGCGCGCTGATCCTCCCGCGCACCGTCAAACTCCTGCTGGAAACCATCGGCGTGCTGCTCGAATCCACGCCCGCCGGGCTGGACCTGGCCAAGGTGCGCGAACACATCATGGAACTGGACCACGTGCACGGGGTCCACGACCTCCACGCGAGCCAAATCGCCACCGGGCTGCCCATCCTGTCGGCCCACGTGGTGGTGGACGAGGGCTGCTTCCACGACGGCCACGCCCCCACCATGCTCGACGCCCTGCAAAAATGCGTGGCCGGGCACTTCGACATCAGCATCGAACACTCCACGTTCCAGCTGGAGCCCGTGGGCCACGCCGAGCACGAGCCCGGGGCGCACCACTAGGATTCAAGCATGCAATATGTGGCGTTCTACTCTCCCAGCCCCACCGGATTCGGCAAGGTCGCCGAGGTCTATTCGCGGCACCTGGCCTACGTCAACGAACAGGGCGCCCTGGGCAAGATCATCGGGATCGGCACGTTCGACGCGCCCGAAACGAACGGCGCCATGTGCATTTTCACGAGCAGGGCCGCCGCCGAGGAATTCCTCGCCGGCGACCCGTTTGTGCAGGAAGGCGTGGTTGACGCCAGCGGGATCCGCGAATGGGATCCGCTGACGTTCACGGGCGCTACGAAATAACGCCGTCCACCAGCGCCTTCGCCTCGGCCTGGACCTGCGCCAGGTGCTCGGCCCCCTTGAAGGACTCGGCGTAGATCTTGTACACGTCCTCGGTGCCGGAGGGACGGGCGGCGAACCACGCGTTTTCCGTGGTCACCTTCAGCCCGCCAATGGCCGCGCCGTTGCCGGGCGCCTCGGTCAGCTTGGCCGTGATGGCCTCGCCGGCCAGGGTCGTGGCCGTGACGTCGGCGGCGGAGAGCTTGCCCAGCGCGGCCTTTTGCTCCCGGGTGGCGGCCGCGTCGATGCGCGCGTACGACGGCGCCCCAAAGCGGGCGGTCAGCTCACCATAGTGCTGGGACGGGGACTTGCCGGTCACCGCGGTGATTTCCGAGGCCAGCAGGGCCATCAGGATGCCGTCCTTGTCGGTGGTCCAGACGGAGCCGTCCTTCTTCACGAACGATGCGCCGGCGGACTCCTCGCCGCCAAACACGCCCTCGCCGGAGAGCAGCCCGGGCACGAACCACTTGAAGCCCACCGGTACTTCCACCAGTTTCCGGCCAAGATCGGCGGCCACCCGGTCGATGATCGAGGAGGACACCAGGGTCTTGCCCACGCCCGCCGTGGCCGGCCACTGTGAACGGTTCGTGTAGAGATACTGGATGGCGACTGCCAGGTAATGGTTCGGGTTCATCAGCCCGGCGTCCGGGGTGACGATGCCGTGGCGGTCGGCGTCGGCGTCGTTGCCGGTGGCAATGTCGTAGGGTGCGCCGTCCGCCAGCTTGTTGATCAGCGAGGCCATGGCCGACGGCGACGAGCAGTCCATGCGGATCTTCTCGTCCCAGTCAAGGGTCATGAACGCCCACTGGGGGTCCACCGTGGGGTTGACGACGGTCAAGTCCAGGTTGTGGCGTTCGCCGATCTCGCCCCAGTAGTCAACGGAGGCCCCGCCCATGGGGTCGGCGCCGATCCGGATGCCGGCGGCGCGAATCGCGTCAAGGTCCAGCACCGACGGCAGGTCGTCAACGTAGCTGGAAAGGAAGTCGAACTTGCCCGTGGACGGGGCGGTAAGCGCCTCGGCAAGCGGAAGCCGGCGCACGCCACGCAGTCCACCCTCCAGGAGTTCGTTGGCGCGGTTGGCAATCCAGCCCGTGGCGTCCGAATCGGCCGGGCCGCCGTGCGGGGGGTTGTACTTGAAGCCGCCGTCGCCGGGCGGGTTATGCGAGGGCGTCACCACGATGCCGTCGGAGAGGTCCGTGCTGCGGCCCTTGTTGTAGCTGAGGATCGCGTGCGACACGGCGGGGGTGGGCGTGAAGCCGTGCCGGGCGTCGATGAGCACCTGAACGCCGTTGCCGGCCAGCACCTCAAGGGCCGTATTCTGGGCCGGTTCGCTCAGCCCGTGCGTGTCCTTGCCCATGAACAACGGGCCCGTAATGCCCTGCCCGGCACGGTATTCAATGATGGCCTGGGTGATGGCGGCGATGTGGCCCTCGTTGAAGGAGGACTTCAATGACGAACCCCGGTGCCCGGAGGTGCCGAAGGCCACGCGCTGGGCGGGGTCGGCTAAATCCGGGGTGAGATCGTAGTAGGCGTCAATCAACGCTGTGAGGTCAACAAGGTCCTGGGGAAGGGCAACAGTGCCCGCGCGGCTAGCCATGCCACCCAGCATGCCAGAGCGGGGACGCCGCCGCACACGATTGTCACAGTGTGGACCGTTTGGGGCCGCAAGTCCGCGGGGATGGCCGCATGCTGGACTACGATGGGAGGCACGATTCCCCCTTTCCCCTTGACCCTTCATGAATGGGGTCCCTCGCGCAGGAGCCAGCAGTGTCCAATCAACCGGATCAGCCGCAGCAATACTCCGGAACACCGCCGGACCACACACCCCCGAGCTATGCGCCGCAGCCCGCAACACCGCCGGCCGGCAGTGAAAACCCGGCAGGCGGCCAGAACCCCTACGGGCAAAACGCCTATGGGCAAAACGCCGCCCAGAACTACGGGCAAAGCCCCTACGGCCAGAACCCCTATGGCCAGAACCCGTACAGCGCCCCGCAGACCGGCCAGTTCACCGCGCCACAGTTCGCCGCACCCACCTACTACCAGGGCGGTCCGGGCTATGTTGACGCCACGAGCGGTCCCCGCGGCCTGAGCCTGGCCAGCATGATCATCGGCCTGGGGTCACTGTTCCTCGCCGGATGGCTCATCATTCCGCAGATCGTCGGAATCGTGCTGGGCCATGTGGCATTGAAGAAGGAAAGCCCGCAGGGCAACCCCTTCTCCATCACGGGACTGATCACCAACTACCTGGCCCTGCTGATCTACATCGGCATCTACGCCTTCGTGATCTTCGCCCTGATGACCATGGGTGACTTCTCCAATGGCTCGGAAGCCACCTGGTCGGCCCGGCGCTAGAAAAGCAAGCCGAAAGCTGCCTTAACGTCCGGCGGCACCCAACCCTTCGCTCACGCGAAAGGAAAGGTGCCGCCGTCGTGCTTTAAGTGCTTGCCTTAAGGGCCTAGAGCACCCCGGCCATGAGCTTCTTGATGGGCTTTTGGCCCACCAGCAGCAGCACGCCGAAGCCAATCGAGACGAGGCCGATCACCATGAAGTACGGGGACTCGTTGGCGGGGTCGTACCACTGGGCCAGTACGCCGGACATGGCCGTGCCCAGGGAGACGGACAGGAAGAACAGTGCCACCATCTGGGTCTTGAACGCGGCCGGCGCCAGCTTGGTGGCCAGCGAAAGGCCCACGGGGGAGAGCATGAGCTCGGCCACCGTGAACAGCAGCAGGATGACCACGATGGCCAGCATCGGCACGGCGGCCATGCCGGCAAACGGGATGAACGCCAGGTAGGCCAGGCCCATGACCATCAGCGACACGGCGAACTTCACCGGTGTGCCGGGCTGGCGGGCGCCCCACTTGGTCCAGACCGCCGCGAACACGCCGGCCAGGATGATGATGAAGACGGGGTTGATGGACGTCACCCAGCTGGCCGGCATTTCCCAGCCAAACACGTTCCGGTCCAGGCGCTTGTCCGCATACAGTGCCACTACGGTGAACTGCTGCTGGAACAGGGACCAGAACACGGCGCTGGCAATGAACAGCGGAATGAACGAGTACACGCGGCTGCGGTCCACGCCGGTCACGGTCTTGTTGGCCAGGATCACGGCAAAGTAGGCGATCGTGGCGAGGATGACCACGGTCACGATGATCCATTTGAGGTTCTCGGCGGTGATGAGCTTCAGGACCACCGCGGCAACGATGAGTACGACGGCGGCACCGGCGAGGGCGCCGACCTTGCCGTAGCTCTTGGCCGGCAGCGGGTTCGGGATCAGGTGGGCGGATTCCGGCAGGTTCTTGCGGGTCAGGCCGTACTGGAGCAGGCCCAGTGCCATGCCGACGGCGGCGGCGGCGAAGCCGACGTGGAAGCCCCAGGTGACCTGCAGCCAGCCGGTGGCCAGCGGGCCGACAAGGCCGCCGATGTTGATGCCCATGTAGAAGATGGAGAAGCCGGCGTCGCGGCGTTCGTCGTCCTTGGCGTAGAGCGTTCCCACCAGTGAGGTGGCGTTGGCCTTCAGCCCGCCGGAGCCGACGCCGATCAGGATCAGGCCAATGGCCAGGCCCGCCGCGCCGGGGATCAGGGCCAGTGAGAGGTGGCCGGCCATGATCAGGATGGCGCTGTAGAAGAGCACCTTTTCGGAGCCCAGGAGCCTGTCGGCCACCCAGGCGCCCAGGATCGTGGAGAGGTACACGCCGCCGCCATAGGCGCCGACAATCCCCAGCGCGGTGCCGGTCTCAATGCCCAGGCCGCCCTCGGTGACGGAATAGTACATGTAGTAGGCGAGGATGCCCTGCATGCCGTAGAAGGAAAAGCGTTCCCAGAGCTCGACGCTGAAGAGGTTCAGCAGCATCTTGGGCTGTCCGAAGAACGAGGTGTCGCGGTGGTTTTGGGTGGCCGCAGCGTCAGGCGCCGGACTCTTTTGTAAGCTCACAGGACCAATTTTCGCATTTATGACGTGGGACGTCACATTGGGAGCTGGCCGGCTGCGCGTTCGCGGGGTGCTTTCCCGGCATCCGCGTGGCTCGCAGCGACTACGCTTGAGCTTAAAAGCAGCCCCCTTTTGCACAGGAGAAACCCCCATGAGCGACATCATGAACGTTACCGTTGCCGAGTTGGCCGATGACGCCGTGATCCTGGATGTCCGCGAAGACTACGAGTGGGAGGCCGGGCATGTTGACGGCGCCCTGCACATCCCGCTGGAACAACTGCCCGCGCGCCTCGACGACCTTGACCCGGACGCCGACCTCAACGTCATTTGCCGCACCGGCGGGCGCTCCTTCCGTGCCACCGCCTGGCTCACCGAGAACGGCTACACCGCGTTTAACGTGGTGGGCGGCATGGGTGCCTGGTTCGAGGCCGACAAGCCCATGGTCGCCGAAAACGGCGAAACCCCGCGCGTCCTGTAGTCCCCCACCTCCCCTCTCCCGACAGGCACCCCATGACTTCCGAGCCCGGCACCTCCTCCCTGCCCTACACCTTCCTGGGACCGGAGGGGACGTTCACCGAATCCGCCCTGCTGCAGGTTCCCGGCGCCGCGGATGCGGAGCGGATCCCCTCCACCAACGCCGCCGCCGCGCTGGCCAAGGTGCGCTCGGGCGCGGCCCGGGCCGCCATGCTGCCCATCGAAAATTCCATCGAGGGCGGTGTTCCGGCCACCCTCGACGCCATTTCGAACGGCTTGGAACTGCGGATCCTGCACGAGGTGGTGGTGCCCGTCAGCTTCGTCCTGGTGGCCCCCGCGGGCGTAACCCTGGCGGACATCACGCACGTGGGCACGCACCCGCACGCCTGGGCGCAGACCCGGGACTGGTTCCAGGACCACCTTCCCCACGCCGCCTACGTGCCGGCCAATTCGACGGCGGCCGCCGCCCACGAATTGTTGGGCGACGAACCGGCGTTCCAGGCCGCCGTCTGTGCGCCCCTCGTGGCCGAGCAGACGGGGCTGAGCATCCTCGCCGCCGGCATCGAGGACAACCTGGGCGCCGTCACCCGTTTTGTGCTGGTGGGCAAGCCCGGCCACCTGCCCGAACCCACCGGCGCGGACAAAACCACGCTGGCCATCCCGCTGCCGGAGGACCACCCGGGCGCGCTCATGGCGATCCTGGAGCAGTTTGCCAGCAGGGGCGTGAACCTGAACCGGATCGAGTCCCGGCCCACCGGCCAATTCCTGGGCCACTACATCTTCAGCGTGGACGTGGACGGGCATATTCGTGATGCCCGCGTGGCCGACGCGCTCCGCGGCCTGCACCGGGTCAGCCCGGAAATGCGCTTCCTGGGGTCGTACCCGCGGGCGGACAAGCAGCCGCCGATCATCCGTTCCTACAATTCCGACGGCGCCTTCGGCGAGGCGGCCGCGTGGGTTGAGTCGCTGCTGGGCTAAACGCCGTAACGGCTTTTCCGCAGGCTCTATCCGTGCGGGCGGTGCAAGCCTATGCTTTGCATATCCACACGCCGAACGGCGTGAGCGGAGGGATTCTTCCCACGAGGCAAGGCAAGGAGGCGACTGAGAATGGACCCGCATGGAGCCAAGGACAGCAGCCAGGAAGGCACGATCGTCAATCCGGGCAGGGATGAGGGTCGCGACACCTCCGTGGGGGACGAAGGCGACGACGCGAACGAGTTGCGTTTTGACGAGGAGCAGCGGCTGATCAACGAACAGTCGCATCGGCAGGAAGACGACTAGCAGCCGGCAGGGGCCCTTACGCCGGGGTGTTCGGCGCGGCCACGCGCACCAGCACGGCCTTCGGCTCCACGGACACCCGCACCACGGTCGCCGTGCCGCAGGGGTCGCCGTCGACCTGGGTTTCCACCGGCAGCACCGTGCGGATCACCAGGTTTTGGGACCGGTAAAAGTCAATGACCGGCAGGTGGTTCTTGTGCTGGAACACCACTTTTCCGGCCATCGCCATCCAGCCCAGGGCGCTGCGCGGGCTCACCACCACCACGTCCAGGACGCCGTCGTCGATCATGGCGGAGGGCACAAAGTCGATGCCGCCCGGCAACAGCCCGCAGTTGGCGAACAGGACCGAACGGACCTTGCGCTGCTGGGCGGGTTGATCGTCCAGGGCGATGCTGACCTTCTTGCGCCGCCCGGCCATGTGCCGCAGCCCGGCCTCACTGTAGGCGAGCCAGCCCACGTGCTCCTTCAGCTTCGAGTTGGTGTCGTTCATGACCTCGGCGTCCATGCCCAGGCCCGCAATGACCATGAAGGACTGCACGGACACGGCGCCGGTGACCTCGTTCTCGAGCTCCATCAGCCCGGCGTCGATGTGCCGCTGGTGGCCGAACAACGCCACCTGGACGTTGGCGGCAATGTCGTTGACGTCCAGGTCAAGGTTGCGGGCCAGCAGGTTTCCCGTGCCCAGCGGGATGATCGCCAGCGGCACCTCGGTGCGGCGCAGGGTCTGTGAGACGGCGCGAACCGTGCCGTCGCCGCCGCCCACGATGACGACGTCGACCTTCGCGTCGAGCGCGGCCCGCGCCATGGCGTACCCCGGGTCCGCGGCCGTCGTCTCAAGGAAAATCGGCTCCGGCCAGCCCGCCACGGAGGTGGAGCGCAGCAGCAGCGTCTTGGCCGCCTCGGCACCGTTCTTCGTGGGGTTGTAGATGAACGCAACCCGTTGGGCGGCCGCGTGGATCTTGTGCGGGACTCGGCCACGGCACTGCGCGTGTGCTTTTGGGCGAGCTTGCGCACCCCCAGCCAGCTAAAGACGACAGCGAGCAGGAAAATGAGCGCTATGACGGCGATAAGGACTTCAGTTGGCATGATTACACAACCATAGCCGTTCGACTTGGATTGATTGGATAGGCTTAGGGCGTGATCGATGTAAGAGACCTCTGCGAAAATCCTGCCAAATACCGCGCCAGCCAAAGTGCCCGCGGAGCCGACTCGTCCGTGGTGGACTCCATCATCGCCGCCGACGCCGCCAGGAAGTCCGCGATCAGCTCCTTTGAGGCCCTGCGCGCCGAGCAAAACGCCTTCGGCAAGAAGGTGGCCGCCGCCAAGGGCGAGGAAAAGCAGGCCCTGCTGGCCGAGGTCAAGGAACTGGCACAACAGGTCAAGGCCGCCTCGGCCGCCTCCGACGCCGCCAGTGCCGAACAGGACGCCCTGGTGCGCGCCCTGCCCAACCTGATTTCCGATGGCGTCCCCGAGGGCGGCGAGGACGACTTCATCGTGGTCAAGACCGTCGGCACGCCGCGCGCATTCCCCGACTTCACCCCGAAGGACCACCTGGAAATCGGTGAACTGATCGGTGCCATCGACATGGAACGCGGGGCGAAGGTCTCCGGTTCACGCTTCTACTTCCTCAAGGGTGTTGGCGCTCGCCTGGAAATGGCGTTGCTGCAGATGGCCATGGACCAGGCCATCGAGGCCGGGTTCGTCCCCATGATCACCCCCACCCTGGTGCTGCCCGAAACCATGGCCGGCACCGGCTTCGACGTGGCGCACGACGCCGAAATCTACCGCCTGGCCGAGGACGACCTCTACCTGGTGGGCACCTCCGAGGTGGCCTTGGCCGGCTACCACGGCAACGAGATCATCGACGTCAACGAGCCCATCCGCTACGCCGGCTGGTCCTCCTGCTACCGCCGCGAGGCCGGTTCGCACGGCAAGGACACCCGCGGCATCATCCGTGTCCACCAGTTCAACAAGGTGGAGATGTTCGTCTACACCACGCCCGAGAAGGCGGCCGAGGAACACCAGCGGCTGCTCGCCTGGGAAGAGGAAATGCTGGCCAAGGTGGAACTGCCGTACCGCGTCATCGATACGGCCGCCGGCGATCTTGGCGGCTCCGCGGCCCGCAAGTTCGACTGCGAGGCCTGGGTGCCCACGCAGGACGCCTACCGCGAGCTGACGTCCACCTCCAACTGCACCACCTACCAGGCGCGCCGCCTGAACATCCGTGAGCGCGTTGTCGCCGAGGACGGCGGCAAGGGCGGCACCCGCGCCGTCGCCACCCTCAACGGAACACTGGCCACCACCCGCTGGATCGTGGCCATCCTGGAACACCACCAGAACGCCGACGGTTCCGTCAACGTTCCGGTGGCACTGCGCAAGTACCTGGGCGGCATGGAAGTCTTCCCGGTCCTCTAATCCAGGGCCGGCACCCGCTTGGCGGGTGACGCCCGGGTAACGCCTGGGTAAACATCCACAGTGTGCATAACGCTGTGGGTGTTTACCTAGGCGTTTGCCTTTTCTGTGGAAAAGTCCGACGCCGGCGCCGCCTCCGCTGCGATCGCCGCGGCAACGGTGCGGGCCCGGCTCCGGGACGGCAGCCAGAATGCGGCCACCGTGGCGACGGCCAGGACCGAGGCTCCCACATAGATGGCCGGGATGGCCGCGCCGACGTATCCGGTGGGCGTCAACTGTCCGCCGGCGCCCGTGAAGACCGCAGTCAGCACGGCAACGCCGAGCGCCACACCCACCTCGCGCAGGGTTGAGTTGGCGCCGGAGGCCTTGGCGTGGTCGTCGTGGTGCATATTGGCCAGCACGGCCGTCGACATGGGAGCGAACACCAGGCCCATGCCGATGCCCGCGGCGAGGAAGCCGGGCACCAGGTCCTGGTAGGCGACCGTGGCGGTCATGACGGCCGCGAGCCAGAAGATTCCCGCCGTGAGCAACGCCAGGCCGGTGATCATGAGGGTGCGGGTGCCCAGGCGCGGGGCAAGCATGCCGGCCAGGGGAGCCACGAACATGGGGGCCAGCGTCCACGGCATCGTCATGACGCCGGCCTCCAGCGGGCTGTGACCCTGCACCACCTGCAGGAACTGGATCAGGATGAACACCGAGCCGAAGATGCCGAAGCTGAAGGTGATGCCCACAATGTTCGCCACCGTGAAACTACGGTCGCGGAACAGCCGAAGCGGCAGCAGGGGAGCGGCGGCCCGGGTTTCCCACACCACGAACGCCACGAGCAGGGCCCCGCCGCCCACCAGGGCCGCCAGCACCTCGGGACTTGACCAGCCGGCGTCGTTCCCGCGCACAATGCCAAACACCACGGCCAGCAGGCCAACGCCGGAAAGCAGCAGCCCGGCGACATCGGCCCGGACGCGGGCGCCAAAGCTGTTCGGCAGGGCCAGGAACACCAGCGGCATCGACACGATTCCCACCGGCACGTTCAGCCAGAAGATGGCCTCCCAGTTCCAGCCCTGCACCACGGCCCCGCCAATCAGCGGGCCCAGGGCAACACCCAATCCGGAGACGCCGCCCCAGATGCCGATGGCCAGGGGCCGGCGCGCGGCGCTGACGGAGCCCACCAGCAGCGTCAGGGACAGCGGCATCAGGGCCGCCGAGCCTACACCCTGCACGGCCCGGGCGGCAATGAGTTGGGTGGGATCGGAGCTGAGGGCGGCCGCGGCCGACGCCAGGGTGAAAATGGCAAGCCCGGCCAGAAAGACGCGGCGCCGGCCAAACCTGTCGCCGAGGCCCACGGCCAGCAGCATGAAGGTGGCAAAGCTCAGCGTGTAGGCGTTGACCACCCATTGCAGCTGTTCGACGCTGGCACCCAATTTTTCGTGGAGGACCGGCAGGGCGTTGGTGACCACCAGGTTGTCCAGGGTGGCCATGAACACGGGCAGTGAGGCGGCCAGGACGGCCAGCCAGACGGGAATGGGCTTTTTCATGATGGTTCCAGACGTTTCCTCGAGCGTTGTGGTAATCGAATGATTACTACGCCTGCAAATTTAGTTATCAACTGATAACATGTCAAGTGTGGTGAAGAAAACTAGCGAAGTTACCCCGGCAACCCGCATCCCGGCCGCCGAGCGCCGCGGGCTCATCCTCGAGGCGGCCACCGGCGTGTTCGCCCAACGGGGCTACGCCGGTGCCACCACAGACCAGATTGCCCGGGCCGCCGGCATCAGCCAGCCCTATGTGGTGCGCATGTTCGGCAGCAAGGAACAACTGTTCCTGGAGGCCTTCGACCGGGCCCTGGGCACCGTGCTCGACGCCTTCCGCGCCGTCATCGCCGCCTACGACGCCGGCGAGCTGGCCGAGCAGGTCGCGGCCATGGACCCCGCCGCGGGCACCCGCCGCGAGGACCACCTGAAGTACTTCATGGCGGTGACGTATGTGGACCTGATTGAGGACCGCGGCATCCTCATGATGCTCATGCAGTCGTTCGTGGCCGGCCATGAACCCGTGATCGGCCCGCGCTCCCGCGACGGTTTCTTGGCGATGTTCGCGCTCATCCGCGAGGAGGCCGGCATGGACGCCGACGCCGCCCGCGACTTCCTGGCCCAGGGCATGCTCATGAACACGCTGATCAGCCTGCGCCTGCCTGAGCTTTACGGGCAGGACGCCGGCGCCGACGAGCTCCTTGAATGCACGCTCAGGGCCAAGCTGTCCATGGTGCTGGACGCCAGCCGGGCCGAGGCCGCCTTCCGCTGAGTCGCTGCCGCGGCTTGTTTTTGAGCGCTGCCGGACGTGCGCCGGCTGCCGTGCGTTGGCGCGCTCCGTTCACCGAATGTTCATGGTTCCCGCAGCTGTTTGGCAGACTGGGTCCAACCCTTGATGCTTCACTGGAGATATGACTATGACAACGAATATGGCAGGACCCGGCATCGACGACCGGGCAACATCCGCACAAATCACCACTTTCAACCGCTACCTGGTGGCCCTTGACGTCGACGGCACGCTGGTGGACCACGACGGCATCATGAGCGACGCCGTCCGCGCCACCACCCGCGCCGTGGTCAACGCCGGGCACGAGGTCATCATCGCCACGGGCCGCTCACTGGGCGCCGTCTTGCCGATCGTGGAGATGATCGGCCTGGAGCGCGGCTACGCCGTCTGCTCCAACGGCGGCGTCACCCTGCGCCTGGACCCCGCACTGGAGCGCGGCTACGAAATCATCGACCGGGTCACCTTCAGCCCCCGGGACGCACTGACCACGCTGCGCGAGAAAATCTCCGGGGCTCGGTTCGCATTGGAGGACGCGGACGGGAACTTCCTGGCCACCTCCCGCTTCCAGGACGCGAGCTTTGGCATCGAGGCCCGCGAAGTGGACTTCCACCACCTCCTGGAGGCCAACGCCGTGCGCGTGGTGGTCAACAGCGCCGAGGCCAGCATGGAGGAATTCTCCGCCGCCATCTCCGCGGCCGGGCTGCAAGGGGTGACCTACGCCGTCGGCTGGAGCGCCTGGCTGGACATTGCCGCTGCCGGCGTCACGAAGGCCACCGCCCTGGAAAAGCTGCGTGCCCGCCTGGGCGTTGCGCAGCCCCGGACCGTGGCGATCGGCGACGGAAGCAATGACATCCAGATGCTCCGCTGGGCCGGGCGCGGCGTCGCCATGGGCCAGGCCGAGGCCGACGTCAAGGCTGTTGCCGACGAGGTCACCACCTCCGTGTACGACGACGGCGCCGCGGCGGTCCTGCGCAGCCTGCTCGGCTGACGTTCCCCCACCCGTTTTCGGGCAAATCAGGCGAATGCGACCCAACCGACGGCCACGACCAGGGCGACGACGCCGAGGATCAAGCTGGGGAGGAACGGTTCCTTCCGGCGCAGGTGCAGGGCCACCGCAACGACCATCATGGCGAGAAGCGCAACAGCGGCCACGGGCGTAAGCCAGGGCGCGATTCCCGTCGCGGCCGGCAGGATCATGCCGGCGGCACCGAGCACCTCGAGCGCGCCGATCGTCTTCAATTGCCCGGCGTTGATCGCCTCCACCCACTCCATCTTCTCGCGCACGTCACCGTAGGGCGTGATGACTTTCATGGATCCCGCCATGGCGAAGAGGGCTGCAAGGATACCGGTGACGATCCAAAGGGCGATCAACATATATATACTCCAAACTCGTTAGTTACTTATAGTGCATAACGCACCAGATGTTAGAGTATTCCATTCAAGGGGGACGCACTTTTTGCTTCGTCACGCACCTTTAGGTGCGTATTGGAGAGGAATGGACATGCAAAGCGGTCTTGAACAAACACCCGAACCCATCCACGTGCACGGCGACACCGAAGGTGCCGCGATGTGCAGCGTGGAGAACCCCGCCAGCCGGGTGATCCGCGAGGTCCTTGCCCGCGTCGGAGACAAGTGGAGCCTGCTGGTCATTGGGCTCCTGCATGACGGACCGTTGCGGTTTACCGAAATTCAACGCAGCGTCGACGGAATCTCGCACCGGATGCTCACCCAGACGCTGCGCAGCCTGGAACGTGACGGGCTCGTCTCACGAAAAAGCTACGCGGAGATCCCGCCGCGGGTCGAGTACGCGGTAACCCCGCTGGGCCGCTCCCTGTCCGAGCCGGTCATCACCCTCGTGGGCTGGGCAGCGGACAACCACCGTTCGATCCTCGACGCACGGGCAACATATGACGGCCCCGGCGCCTAGCTCACCACGCCTGGTTTATGACGTCCAGGGCGGCTGCGTAGTGGGCTGAGACGGCGACGGAGCCGGTTCGACGGCGACCGTACCGGCGGCGAGCACCCGGGCGGCCTTGGCGTGGCGCCGCAGGACCGTCCACAGCACCAGGATCCCGGCCACTGCCGTGAGGGCCACCCCCACCACGTAAAGGACCGACCCCAAGGGCGCGGCGGCCGCCTGGGAACTGGCCGGGATGAAGCCGAATCGCATGTCGGAGATGGTGGTCCCGGTCAGCAGCAGGGCCACCAGGGAAGTGATGCCGCTCATGGAATCCCACAGCCCGTGCAACAGGGCCACCACCACATAGGCGGCGATGATGGTGAAGCTGAACCTGTACCGGGCGCGCCCGCGGGCGGCACCGAACAGGACTGCGCCAAGGATTGCCGTCCACAGCACGTGGCCAACGGGCGTAAGGATGGCGCGCAGGGCCTCCGTCTGCAACATGGTGCCCAGGTCAAAGCCCTCTGCCGTGATGACGGCGTTGAACGCATAGCCGGCCGATTCAAACGCGGCGAACCCGGCGCCGACGGCGGCCCCGAGCAGGGCGCCCTGCCTGGCGGTTTTCGGCAGCACCTTCCAGCCGATGATGACGAGGATGGCGCCCTTGACGAATTCCTCGATGAATCCCACGCCAACGTAGGTGAAGACATTCGCCGGCAGGTCGGCTTCCAGCAGTGATGCGCCCAGGACTCCGCAGATCCCGCCGACCAGGAAGGCCAGGATCACCTGGAGGGTGGTGACGTTGCCGACGATGCGTTCAAGGACAAACAACACGACGCAGAACGGCACCAGGAAGCTGCCCAGCAGGATGAGTGTGGGAATCAGGTTGCTGTTCATGGTCACGGCCGTGACCCACACGGTCAGCCCCCAGAGGACAAGTCCTGTCAGCAGGGCCTTCCACCACCAGCCGTGCCGGTGATGGTGCGCTAGGGCCGCGGGTGGCGCCGCAATGGTGCTCATATTCTGTTGTCCCCTCATCCCGGGCCCTGTCCGGTGCGGTGGGCGGTGTTCCGGTGCAACCAGTCTTCGGGGCGGGCGGCACGGCGTCAACCCGCCCGAGGGGCCGGGCCCGCTCCCGCCGGTGGGGGTGCGGGAACGGGCCGGCTTCCTTCGTGGCACAGGCAGGAAAGGGAGGTCTCAGCTCCTTCGACTGCCCGTGCGGCTCCAGGACCTCCCGCGGCATCTGGGGGGCGGCCGGTCGGTGCTGAAGCATGGGAGGCGTTCCGCTCGTTTCCTTGTTCCGCGGCGGATAAATCAAGCCGGCGGCAGGGAATGACCCAACGGGGCCGAGGATCGAAACCCTCCCACGGGTATATGAGAGAGCGTTTCGCCGGATCGTGACGCCATTTTCGGAAGAAACAATGTTGCAGGCACGGAAATGGCAATAGCCCCCTCCCGAGGGAGGAGGCTATTGCGAACAGGGCTGCGAAATGTTGGGCCCAGGCATTTCCGGATCCGGAAGGACCTCGACAAGCTCGATCACCGAACTTTTGGGCCCACCCACGGCCGGATCCGGAAGGACCTCGACAAGCTCGATCACCGAACTTGAACTGCTCCCCGAAAGTTGGACTGATTAATTCGGTTCCTTACTTTCGGGGAGTTTTTTATGGATTCGCGGAGTTCGTTGAGTGCTCGGCAGCGGGTTGCTGCCATAGGGTTGTTCGAGGAAGGCTTCGGCTATGGTGCGGTTTCTTCTCGGCTGCAGGTCAGCAGGGATGCCTGTAAGCGCTTGGAGCAACGTTTCAAGATTTGGGGTAGGGCCGCTTTGGATAGACGACCGGCTGTGCCAGCGTATTCATTTGAGTTCAAGATCAAGGTGGTTCGTCAGTTCCTCGCTGCTGAAGCAACATCGACGGAACTGGCCCAGTTGTATCACTTGAGTTCGCCGAAACTCGTTCAAAGCTGGGTTCGGCGGTATCGCCAGGACGGTGAGGACGCTCTCAAGCCCCGGCCGAGGGGCCGCCCACACACCGCCGTGGACCAATTGCCTACCGAGGTTAGCGAGCTTGAGAAGCTGCGCCTTGAGAACCAGCGGTTGCAGGCCGAGAATGCCTACCTAAAAAAAGTACGGGCCCTGAGGAACCAACCACCGCGTTGAAGGTTAGCGCCGTGATCGCCCTCAGGGCCTCTCACCCCTTGCCCCTGCTCCTGGCCGCGGCCGGGCTGCCCCGCTCTACGTTCTTCCACCGCCAGGCCGCGCTCACGGCCCCTGACCGGCACGCAGAACTCCGTGCCCGGATCCACGAGGTCTTCACCGAGGCCAAGGGCCGCTACGGGCACCGACGCATCCATGCGTTCCTGCGCCGCCAGGGATGGCAGGTGGCGAAGAAGACCGTGTTAAAGCTGATGCGCGCCGAGAATCTGGTCTGCAAGGTCCGCAGCAGTCGCCGCAGGTATTCCTCCTACAAGGGCCAGGTCGGCAAGATCGCTGAAAACCTACTCAAGCGCCAGTTCGTCACCGCGGCACCGAACCTGACGTGGGTGACCGATGTGACCGAGTTCAAGGTCGCGGACCGCAAGGTCTACCTCTCCCCGGTCATGGACCTGTTCGACCGCTCCGTGGTCTCCTTCGCGGTCTCCGAGTCGCCCAACACGGCCTTCACCAACCGATCGCTCAGCGAGGCGATCAGCACTCTGGGACCGGGTGAGGCACCAATGGTGCACTCGGACCAAGGATTCCAGTACCAACACGCCAGCTGGCAGAAGCTGCTCAGCAACGCCGGCATGACCCAATCGATGTCCCGCAAGGGCAATTGCCTGGATAACTCAGTGATGGAGAACTTCTTCGGACACTTAAAAGAAGAGATGTTCCACCACCAAGAACACACCAGCCCCGAAAGCTTCATCACTGAACTCGAGGACTACATCCGCTGGTACAACAAAGACCGCATCTCGTTAACACTCGAGTGCCTGAGCCCGATGGAATACCGGGCCCAGGCACTCGCTACCTAGACTCTTATTTACCAAGTCCAACATTCGGGGACCAGTTCAAACTGTTGGGCCCACAGCTCCGAGGGGCCCCAATCTCGGCTCGCTCTAGCGAGACGGGATTGGGGAGGAGCTGGGGACTAGTGGCCCTCGGCCTCGAAGCGCTTGATGGAGGCTTCCAGCTCGGCTTCGGCGGCGGCGCGGTCGGCCCAGCCGTCGGCCTTGACCCACTTGTTGGGCTCCAGGTCCTTGTACGTGGTGAAGAAGTGCTCGATCTCCTTGATCAGGAAGGGATCGAGGTCACCGGCTTCCTGGATGTGGTCGAAGCGCTTGTCGGCGGGCACGCAGACCAGCTTGGCGTCTCCACCGGACTCGTCCTCCATGTTGAAGATGGCGATGGGGCGGGCATCCATCACGATGCCGGGGAACAGGTCCACGTCGGGGTACCAGACCAGGGCGTCCAGCGGGTCGCCGTCTTCGCCCAGGGTGTTGTCGAAGAAACCGTAGTGCGTGGGGTACTGCATGGACGTGAACAGCACGCGGTCCAGGCGGACACGGCCGGTCTCGTGGTCGACCTCGTACTTGACGCGTGATCCGCGGGGGATCTCGATGGTGACGTCGTGCTTCATCTGATGCTCCTCATGAGGGGGTGTGCGCGGCCCGACACGGCCGATCGCGTAATTTCCGTCTAGTATGAGGATATAGGCGCTTTTGTCGCGCTAAAAACCCACCCGTGTCATCCGTTGCGGGTTCCCTGCCGCCCGAACGTGTTTTTCCGTGCCGGGCCGCATCGCCGTAAAGGAATTGCCGCCACCATGGGACGCACGTCAAAAGTCGTGACGAGCGGTTTGCTCATCCTGGCCCTGGCCGCCGTCACGGTGCCGGCCGGAATCAACCTTGTGCCGGCCCTGCTGCCCAAGGATCCAGCCGCCGTCGTCGCCGCTACACCGGCCGCCCAACTGGCTCCGCGCACGCTGTCCACGCTCACCGGCATTGCCCCGCCCGCGGCCGATGCCCCGCTGCCCAAGGCGGGAACGCTGGCGGCGGACATGGCTGCGGCCCTGGCGTTCGACGGCGCCGGCCAGTTCAGTGCCTATGTTGCCGATGCGTCCACGGGCAAGGCACTCTATTCCGACGACGGCGACGAACTGCGCGCGCCGGCGTCGAACCTGAAACTCCTCACGGCCGTGGCGGCGCTTAAGACTCTCGGCCCCGCGACCCGGCTGAGCACGTCGGTGGTTGCCGGGGCAAACCCGAACACCCTGGTCCTGAAGGCTGGCGGCGATTCCATGCTGACCCCCGGCGACAGCGATCCGAATGCTGTCATGGGACACGCCGGGCTGGCCACGCTGGCCAAGGACACAGCGACCGCCCTGGCCAAGGCCGGCGTCAAGGGCCCTGTCACGATCTCCGTTGACGACACCCTGTTCACCGGCCCGGCGCTGAACCCGCACTGGGACTCCGGCGACGTCGAGGTGGGGGAAATCGCCCCGATCTACCCCATGGCCCTCTACGGTGGCCGCAGCGCCCCCGTCGCCGCGGCCGCACCCCGCCCCGCGGATTCGGCCCTGGCCGTGGCCGACGCGTTCACCGACGCCCTGCATGCGGCCGGCATCAACACAGCGGGGGAAATCGCCCGCGCCAAGGCCCCGGAAACCCCCGCAGCAGGCACGGCAAAAACCGCGCCCGGGACGGTGCTCGCCTCCGTCAGCTCCGCCACCGTGGCGGAGCAGGTGCAATACCTGCTGGTGGAGTCGGACAACTATGTTGCCGAGGTCATGGCCCGCCTGGTGGCCGCCCGGGAAAACCTGGAGGCGACAAATTCGGGTGCCGTCACCGCGGTCCGCCAGGTGCTGGCCGGGCTGGGCCTGCCGCTGGACGGCGCCACCTCGGTGGACAACTGCGGCCTGGGGCGCGGCAACCTGATCAGCGCCCACCAGCTCGCGCAAGTGGTGTCCTACATCGTGGCCCATTCCGACCAGGAGGTCGGGGCGGCCCTGCCGGGGTTCCCCATTGCCGGGCTCACCGGAACACTCGACAACCGCTTCGCCAGCCCCAACGCGCAGGCCGCCGCGGGCCTGGTCCGGGCCAAGACGGGCACGCTGAACCAGGTCTCCGCGCTCTCCGGATACGTCATCAACGCCCAGGGGCGCCTGCTGGTGTTCTCCATCATCGGCAACAAGCTCACGGCGGGCCCGGGATCGGCAACCCCCGTCATCGACGCCGCCGCGGCAGTCCTCGCGAAAAGCTGAACGCCGCTGCGGCCCCGCGCGGAAAGCTGCCAGCTAAATGTGATCTGATGGTTTTCATGAGCCAGCAGAGCAGCGACACCGCCGCACCGTCCACTCCCGCCAGCATGGTCAATTGGGATTTGGCCGCCAAAACGGCCGCAAACCTGGCCCCGGCGGGCCCAGCACTGAAGGCGGCGGAGATCTCCCGCGCCGTGGAAAACCTGCGCCTCATGGCCGACAAATCGGTGCACCACGTGCACCAGATCAGCAAGCTCGAGGCCGCACGCGACCTGCGCGACTCCGAGGTGCTGGTGGTGGACAGGGCGTCGTGGGCGAAGGCCAACACGCAAAGTTTTGCCGTCATGATGGACCCCATCATGGGCGCCCTTGCCGCAAAAGCGGCCGCGAACCGGACGGCCGGGACGCCCGCCAACTCGGCCGTGAGCGCCACCGTGACGGGCGCCCAACTCGGTGCCGCCCTGGCCTTCCTCTCCAGCAAGGTCCTGGGCCAGTACGACCCCTTTGCCTCCCTTTCCCCCGACGCGGCCGGCCGCGCGCAGGCCACCGGCGGGCGGCTGCTGCTGGTGGCCCCGAACATCATCACGGTGGAACGCGAACTGAAGGTTGACACCGACGACTTCCGGCTGTGGGTGTGCCTGCACGAACAAACCCACCGCGTGCAATTCGCGGCGGCCCCGTGGCTGCGCCACCACATGCTCTCCGAGATCGAAAAACTGGGCGGGCTGCTGGTGGGCGACACCGACAAACTAGGCGAACGGCTGATGCAGGCCGCCAAGTCGGTGGGCGGGCGCAAGGCCGCCGGCGACGGCACACCCAGCCGCGGCGGCGTCCTTGACCTGCTCCAGGACCCGGAACAAAAGGCGGCGCTGTCCCGGGTCACCGCCGTCATGAGCCTGTTGGAGGGCCACGCAAACGTCGTCATGGACGGCGTGGATCCCTCGATCGTGCCCACCGTGCGCACCATCCGCCAGCGCTTCAACAACAGGGGCAAAGAGCGCGGCGTCCTGGAAAAGTTCATTCGCAACCTGATGGGACTCGACGCAAAAATGCGCCAGTACAGTGACGGGGCCAAATTTGTCCGCGACGCCGTGGCGATCGTCGGCATGGAAGGGTTCAACACCGTTTGGACCCGTGCCGAAAACCTCCCCACCGAGGCGGAAATCCACAACGCCCGCCTGTGGGTTGACCGGATGGGCCTGTAAATGACGTCGGCAGCCAACCACCAGCCCCGGCGCCGCCTCGACCCGACAGTGGGCAAGGCCCGCGCCATGGTCGCATCCCTGCTGGGGCTCACCAGCACCGGCAAGTACCGCCCCGTGGACAACCCGCCGCTGGTGCTGGTGGGCTGCAGCGGTGGCCCCGATTCGCTGGCCCTGGCCGCCGTCACCGCCTTCTTCGCCACCCGCGGGGAAATCCGGGTCGGCGCCGTGGTGGTCGACCACCAAATGCAGGAGGGCAGCGCCGAGGTCGCCGCCCGGACCGCCGCCAAGCTGCGCGGCCTTGGACTGGACCCCGTTCAGGTCCGCACGGTCGACCTCAAGCACGACGGCGGCGGCCCGGAGGCCGCGGCCCGCGCCGCCCGCTTTGGCGCCCTCGACGCCGCGGCCCGGGACCTCGACGCACAGACCGTGCTGCTGGGCCACACCCTGGACGACCAGGCCGAATCGGTGCTCCTGGGCCTGGCCCGCGGCTCCGGCACCCGCTCGCTGGCCGGCATGCGCCCGCGCCGCGAACTCTACGCACGGCCCTTCCTGGGCCTGCGCAGGGATGAGACATTGGCCATATGCGAGGCCCTGGACCTTGACCCCTGGCATGACCCGGCCAACTCCGACGACGCCTACCTGCGGGTGCGTGTGCGGCAGAACGTGCTGCCGTTCCTTGCCGCCGAACTGGGGCCCGGTGTGCGCGAATCGCTGGCCCGCACCGCCATGATCCTTGGCCAGGACGCCGACCTCCTGGACGAGCTGGCCGGGGCCGAATATCGGCGCATTGCCGAGCCCGTTGCCCCCGGAGACGGGGGGCCCGTGCACGAAATCCGGCTCGACGCCGACGCGCTCCGGCTCCTGCCCCCGGCCCTGAGGATGCGCGTGTTGGCGCTGTCCGTCGTCGAACTTGGCGGCTACCAGCCCAGCCAGGAACGGCTCGCCTCCGCCCAGGCCCTGCTGGAGCGGAAGGGCTCCGCCGGGCCGGTGCAAATGGCCGGAAAGGTCAGTGCGTACCGAATATCGCGCAGCCTTGGAGTTCCCCAAGACGGGGCAGGCTATGGGAAGCTTGTCTTCAGACGCAGCGCGTAAGCTGCACCTGTACCAAACCAGTCAAAAAGTCCTTCACATTCAGGAGTCATTGGTGGATTCACAAGACGTCCAGGCCGATCTCAAGCACGTTCTCTACACCAAGGAACAAATCGACTCGCGCATCGCCGAACTGGCTGCCGCGATCGATGCGGACTACGCGGGGCGCGACGTCCTGCTGGTCGGCGTCCTCAAGGGCGCCGTCATGGTCATGGCGGATCTGTCCCGGGCCCTGCACAGCCACGTCACGATGGACTGGATGGCAGTTTCCTCCTACGGTTCGGGCACCCAGTCCTCCGGCGTCGTACGGATCCTCAAGGACCTCGAGACCGACCTGATGGGCAAGCACGTGCTGATCGTCGAGGACATCATCGACTCCGGCCTGACCCTGTCCTGGCTCAAGGCCAACCTGATCTCCCGCGGCCCGGCCTCGGTGGAAATCTGCACCCTGCTGCGCAAGCCCGACGCCGCCAAGGTCGACATCGACGTCAAGTACGTCGGCTATGAGATCCCCAACGAATTCGTGGTCGGCTACGGCCTGGACTTCGCCGAGAAGTACCGCAACCTGGACTTCATTGGCACGCTGGCACCGCACATTTACGAATAAGGCCCTTGCCGCACCGTACGTTCCCGCCCCTTGAAGCCACGGGGAGCGGGGGCGTACGTTCGTGCTTTAAGTAAAGATTTCCGCCTACAGGGAACTAATGGGCGTTCCCGTGCGTGTTGCACTACAAACGGTGCAAAGCTTGTACCGCTGGTGGTGCGTCTGCGCAGGCATGACGCCGCCACGGGATGAAAGTTTTCAAATTGGTTGAGCGGGAGGGACGGGGCCTGGCCCCGAACACATGAATGTGAAGAAACTCTTCAAGGGTCCGTTGATCTGGATCATTGTGGTGCTGGTGCTCATTGGCGCAGGACTGGCGACGCTGGCCGGTGGCGGCCCGACCACCATCCAAACCTCCGAGGCGCTGACCCTGCTCAAGGGCGACAAAGTGGTCTCCGCGAAGGTGTTCGGGTCCGAGGGCCGTGTGGACATGACCCTGAAGGACCCGTACACGACGGCGTCCGGCACGAAGGCCGGCACCGACGTGCAGTTCTACTACGGCGCCTACCGATCCGATGCGATGGTCACCATCATCGACAACTCCGGCCTGAAGTCCTTTGACGACCAACCGGCGTCGAACAACTTCTGGTCGAGCATCCTCTCGCTGCTGATCCCCTTCGCCATCATCGGGCTGATCTTCTGGTTCCTGTTCTCCCGCATGCAGGGCGGCGGTTCCAAGGTCATGCAGTTCGGCAAGTCCAAGGCCAAGCTCATCACCAAGGACCACCCGCAGGTCACCTTCAACGACGTTGCCGGTGCCGACGAGGCCGTGGAGGAGCTCCACGAAATCAAGGAATTCCTGCAGGACCCCGCCAAGTTCACCGCGGTTGGCGCCAAGATCCCCAAGGGCGTGCTGCTGTACGGCCCTCCCGGAACCGGCAAGACCCTGCTGGCCCGCGCCGTGGCCGGCGAGGCCGGCGTGCCGTTCTACTCCATCTCCGGTTCCGACTTCGTCGAAATGTTCGTCGGTGTGGGTGCCTCCCGTGTCCGCGACCTGTTTGAACAGGCCAAGACCAACTCCCCGGCCATCATCTTCGTTGACGAGATCGACGCCGTCGGCCGCCACCGCGGCGCCGGCATTGGCGGCGGCAACGACGAACGCGAGCAGACCCTTAACCAGCTGCTCGTGGAGATGGACGGCTTTGACGTCAAAACCAACGTCATCCTGATCGCCGCCACGAACCGTCCCGACGTGCTGGACCCGGCACTGCTGCGCCCCGGCCGCTTTGACCGCCAAATCCCCGTCGAGGCCCCCGACCGCCTGGGCCGCGAGCAAATCCTCAAGGTCCACGCCAAGGGCAAGCCCATGGCACCCGGCGTCGACCTGAACGCCGTCGCCAAGAAGACGCCAGGTTACACGGGCGCCGACCTTGCCAACGTGCTCAACGAGGCCGCCCTGCTGACGGCCCGTTCCAACGCCCAGCTCATCGACGACCGCGCCCTGGACGAGTCCATCGACCGCGTCATGGCCGGCCCGCAGAAGCGCACCCGCGTCATGAAGGAACTCGAGCGCAAGATCACCGCATACCACGAGGGCGGGCACGCGCTCGTGGCCGCGGCCATGCACAACACGGCCCCGGTCACGAAGATCACCATCCTGCCCCGCGGCCGCGCCCTGGGTTACACCATGGTGGTCCCGGAGGACGACAAGTACTCGGTGACCCGCAACGAGCTGCTCGACCAGATGGCCTACGCCATGGGTGGCCGGGTGGCCGAGGAGATCGTGTTCCACGACCCCTCCACCGGCGCCTCCAACGACATTGAAAAGGCAACCGGCACGGCCCGCGCCATGGTCACCCAGTACGGCATGAGCGAGCGTATTGGCGCCGTGAAGCTGGGCGCAGCCGGGGGCGAGCCGTTCCTGGGCGGCAGCGCCGGCCACGACCGCGACTACTCGGAATCGGTCGCCGCGATCGTCGACGAGGAAATCCGCAAGCTGATCGACCGCGCCCACGACGACGCCTACGAAGTCCTGATTGAAAACCGCGACGTCCTGGACCGCCTGGCCCTGGAACTGCTGGAACGGGAAACCCTGAACCAAGCCGAAATCGCCGTCATCTTCCAGGACATCCGCAAGCCCGCCGAGCGCCAGGTGTGGCTGTCCAAGGACTCCCGCCCGGTCTCCTCGCTGCCGCCCGTGGTCACGGATAAGGAACGCCGCGACGCCCTGGCGGCGGGCGAGCCCGCACCGGACTCCGTATCCCCGCAGGACCAGCTGGCCAACGCCCACCTGCAGGGTGAGGTCGACGCACCAAACCGCACCCCGGGCATCGACCTGGGCGGCGGAGACGGCGAAGCGCTGCCGGGCCGGCCCTCCTAACCGATAAGATCACATCCGTGACCAATTACAACGACGAAATTTCCGCAGCGGCCCCCGAAGCCAAGGGGGCCGCCACCGACGGCCACGGCGGGCACATGGACCTGCCCCGCATTGAGGCCGCCGTGCGGGAGATCCTGCTGGCGGTCGGGGAGGACCCCGACCGCAGCGGACTCGAAGACACCCCCAAGCGCGTGGCCAAGGCTTACGCCGAGGTCTTTGCGGGCCTGCACCAGGACCCCGCCGACGTCTTGGGCACCACCTTCGACATCTCCCACGAGGAGATGGTCCTGGTCAAGGACATCCCGTTCTACTCCACCTGCGAACACCACCTGGTGCCGTTCCACGGCAGCGCCCACGTCGGATACATCCCGTCCGCCGACGGCCAGGTGACCGGGCTGAGCAAGCTGGCCCGGCTCGTGGACATCTACGCCAAGCGCCCGCAGGTCCAGGAGCGGCTGACCAGCCAGATCGCCGACTCCCTCGTCGAACACCTCAAACCACGCGGCGCAATCGTCGTCATCGAATGCGAACACATGTGCATGTCCATGCGCGGCGTGCGCAAACCAGGGGCCAAAACCGTGACAAGCGCGGTACGCGGCCTGCTTCACGAGCCTGCAACCCGGGCCGAAGCCATGAGCCTGATCCTCGGAAGGTAACAAACACATAATGGATTCCCTCGCAGCCGCCCCGGGCACCGGTCCGGCCACCTCACCCCTGCCCGTGCTCCGGGCGCGCACGGCCGTGGCCGCGTTTGCCGGCCTGCCCACCGACCGCACCGTGGTGATGGGATTCTTAATTGCACCCCCGATTCGTTCAGCGACGGCGGCGAGTACAACTCGATGGACACCGCGATCGCGCACGGCCTGCGCATGTTCTACGGCGGTGCCGACATCATCGACGTCGGCGGCGAATCCACCCGCCCCGGTGCCGAGGACGTCGACGAGCTCCAGGAGCAGCAGCGCATCCTGCCCGTCATCGAGACGCTCGCCAAGGCCGGCGCCCTGATCAGCGTCGACACCCGCCACGCCTCCACCGCCGCCCTGGCCCTCGACGCCGGCGCCGCACTGATCAACGATGTCTCCGGCATGCACGTCCACCCGGACATGATCGCCCTGATCGCCGAACGCCAGGTGCCGTACGTGCTCATGCACAGCCGTGGCAACTCCCGCTCGATGGACTCACTGACCAAGTACGACGACGTCGTCGAGGACGTCGTGAAGGAACTTGGCGAGGTGCGTGAACGGTTCTACGCCGCCGGCGTCAAGCCCGAAATGCTCATCCTCGACCCGGGCATCGGCTTCTCCAAGAACGCCGAACAAAACTGGGAGCTGCTGGCCAACCTCGACCAGGTCGCCGCAATGGGCAACCGGATCCTGGTGGGCACGTCCCGCAAGCGTTTCCTCGGCTCGCTGCTGACCACGGCCGGCAAGGCCGCCGCGCCCAAGGAGCGCGACGACGCCACCTCGGCCACCACGGCGCTGGCCGCCGCCCAGGGCATCTGGGGCGTGCGCGTGCACGACGTCGGCGCCAGCCTTGACGCCGCCAAGGTCGCCGCCCGCCAGCTGGCCGGCAAGCGCAGCCGGGCCGCCCGCCTCGCTGCCCGGGACGCCCAGTGAGCGCCCCCGCACAGACGGACATCATCACGCTCACCGGCATCACCGCCATCGGGTACCACGGTGTCTTTGACCACGAAAAACGCGACGGCCAGCCCTTCATCGTCGACGCCGTGCTGCACACCGACATTTCCGCTGCCGCGGCCACCGACGACCTGACGAAGACCGCCCACTACGGTGAGGTGGCCGAGGTCATCGCGGCGCTGATCCGCGGCGACGCCTTCGACCTGATTGAAACCCTCACGGTGCGCATTGCCGAGGCCATCCTCGACGGCTTCCCCGGCATCTCCGGCGTCCAGGTGACGGTCCACAAGCCCAAGGCGCCCATCCAGGTGCCCTTCGGCGATGTGAGCATCACCGCGTACCGGGGCCGGTCATGACCCCAGTCCGACCGCTCACCCGGGTCATTCTGGCGCTTGGCAGCAACCTGGGCGAACGCCGCGGCACGCTGTCGGCCGCCGTCGGCGATCTGGTGGACCGCCCCGAGGTGCGCCTGCGAGACGTCTCCCCGGTGGTCTCCACCAAGCCGGTGGGCGGCCCGGCCGGGCAGCCCGACTTCCTGAACATGGTCATCGCCGTGGACACCACGCTGGATCCGTACGAGCTCCTGGCCCATTGCCAGGCCGTGGAGCTGGCCCACCACCGGGTGCGGGAGGTCCGCTGGGGTGCCCGCACGCTGGATGTGGACATCATTTGCTACGGGGAACTGCACAGCGACGATCCCGTCCTGACACTGCCGCACCCGCGCGCCGCGGAACGGGCGTTCGTGCTGTACCCGTGGTCGCTCATGGAACCCAACGCCACCCTGGCGGGCCGTTCCGTGGCAGCCCTGGCCGCCGACGCCGCGGACATGCCCGGCATCGAGCACGCCGAGCTGGAATCCCTGGGCGGGGAGTTCCCGCCGGCCTAGGTTTCGGCCGCCAAACCCGGCGCCGGGCTGGTGAAAGAACTGTACGGTTGAAGTAGAAAACGCAAGAGCAAATCGGTGAGGGAAAAATGAGGAGCACAATGCGGACCATCAGGCCTGCATGGTTGATAGCCGTGACGGTCGTCCTGGCCGCGGCCGGCTTCCTGGCCACGGAACTGACCAGCCGCGCCAGCCAGCCGCTTCCCGTGCTTCCCTTGAGCTCCCTGATCACGATGGGTCTGATCGTGGTGGTTTGCCTGATCCTGGGGCTGAAGGTGCGCCGCTGGCGGGATGGGAACCGGAAGAAGTTCCTGGACCCGCTGCTGGCCGCCCGCACCCTGGTCCTGGCCCAGGCCTGCGCGTACGCCGGTGCCGTCCTGTTTGGCTGGCACGCCGGCATCATCCTGGACCAGCTGCCCACCCTTGGGCTGCGTCCGGACCTCGGCGTGATCTGGCGGATCGTGGCACTCCTGGCCGGCGGCATCGTCATGGTGGCCGTGGGCCTCATGGTGGAGCGCTTCTGCAAGATTCCGCCCGAGGACAACGACCCGGACAATACAACCAAGCTGCGCGAAAAGCATGAAGGACGGGGGGACGAGGAATTTGCCTAGGCCACAAGGTTCCGGCACTGTCCACACCAGCGCCATCGACCCCGGGGACGTCACCTTCCTGCGGGTCTCCAACAAACTCATCATCGCCCGCCTCATCCAACGCGGAATCGGCGGGCTGGTGTTCCTGGCCATTTCGGCCCTGCCGTTGGTCCTGCACCTGACCGGGGTGTGGGACAGCTACCCGGCCGTCCTGGCCTGGGCCGTGCCCGCCGCGGTCCTGGCAATCGTCCTGTGGGTCCTTGCCCTGGTGCCCCGCCAGGTCCACGCCATCGGCTATGCCGAACGCAACGACGACCTGCTGATCCGGCACGGCATCATGTTCCACCGGATCATGGTGGTTCCCTACGGGCGCATGCAATACGTGGATGTCACGATGGGCCCGCTGGAGCGGATCCTGGGGTTGAGCACCATCCACCTGCACACCGCCTCGCCGGGCACCAACGCCATGATCTTCGGGCTGCCGGCCACCGAGGCCGCCCGGCTCCGCGAGCAGTTGTCCGCCCGCGGTGAGGCGAAACTGGCCGGCTTGTGAGCGAGCACGCGGCGCTACCCGGGACCGCCGGCGCACTGCCCGGCACCGGATTCCATACCGACAGCGCTGACTCCTGGCACCGGGTCCACCCCGTCTCCCCGCTGGTGCGCGGCTGGGTCGCCGTGGCCGCGGTGCTGTTCATCTTTGGCCGCAACTCCCTCGAATCGCTGTTCTCGGGCGGGCCCAACGGTGGCGGTTTCAGTGCCCCCGTTGGCGTGATCCTCGCCGTGGTGGGGGCCGCCGTCGTCGTCTTTGGCATTGGCTTCTTCCTCTCCTGGCGGTTCACCCGCTATCAGGTCACCGACCACCACGTGAACATCAACTCCGGGATCATCTTCCGCCAGCAACGCCGTGCCAGTATTGACCGCGTCCAGGCCATCGACGTGGTCCAGCCGCTCGTGGCGCGCGCGTTTGGGCTCGCGGAGCTGAAGTTTGACGTGGCCGACGGCGGCAAATCGGCGTTCAAGCTGTCCTTCCTCAAGCTTGACGAGGCCAAGCGGCTGCGGGCGGCCATCCTGGCCCGTGCCGCCGGCGTCGCGATCGACCCGCAGGCGCCCGCCCGGGTCACGGAGGCGCCCGAACAGCACGTGCTGGCGTTGTCGCCCGGACGGATCATCGGCTCCGTCGTGTTCAGCAGCCTCAGCGGCGCGGTCCTCGTGGTCCTGGCCGGCGCCATCGCCCTGACCGTGTGGAGCGGGGAACCCGGCGTGCTGATCGGCTTCGTCCCCATCTTCATCGGCCTCGGCGCCTCCTATTGGAGGTCCATCACGGGGGACTTCAATTTCCGGGTGGCGGTTTCCCCCGACGGCGTCCGGCTCCACTACGGCATGCTCGAAACCCGGGCCCAGACCATCCCGCCGGGCCGCGTGCAGGCCGTCGGCATCAGCCAGGGCCCGCTCTGGCGGCCGTTTGGCTGGTACAAACTGCACGTCAACGTGGCGGGCTACGGCTCCGGCGGCGCCGAAAACCGTTCCCGCACCGTGCTGCTGCCCGCCGGAAAACTCGACGAAGTCATGGCCGTGCTGGCCCTCGTCTTCCCCAACCCGGGCGTGGACAACCCCCGCGAGGTGTTCGCTGCCGGGCTGCGCGGTCCCGGCAACCGCCACGGCTTTGTCCACTCGCCACGCAGCGCGATCTGGATCGACCCCTTCGCCTGGCGCTACAACGCCTACCGGGCCACCGACACCGCCCTGCTGTGCCGGCACGGCATCTTCTTCCGCCGCCTCGAAGTGGTCCCGCACGAACGCACCCAATCGCTGAGCCTGCACCAGGGCCCGCTCATGGCCGCCCTGGGCCTGGTCAACTTCGAACTCCACTCCACCGTGGGACCCATCCGGCCCGTGGTGCACCACATGGCCGTCGACGCCGGCCGCCGGCTCTTCGACGAACAAGCCGCCCGCGCCGCCGTCGCCCGCCGCATCCACTCCGCCGAGCACTGGCTGGCCCCTGCAGACGATCCCCAGACACTTCCCAGTCTCGCAAGCTCGGCCGGGGACCTCTCGCGCCTGGGGCCCCATGTCGAGGCTCTTGTGGTCGACTCACCACCGGCGCCGGCTCCGGCTCCGGCGCCGGCGCCACCACGTCGCGGACGGCGGGCCGCCGGGCCTGTCGATGGCGGCGCGTCCGATCCCTTCATTTCACCCCAACAGGAGCAGCAACGTGGTGATTAAGCCTGGACGCCTTGGCGTTGGAATCATTGGCGCCGGCAAGGTTGGTGCCGTGTTGGGCGCCGCCCTGCGCGCGGCCGGACACGCCGTCGTCGGCGTTTCGGCAGTATCCGATGCTTCCCGCGACCGTGCCGAACTGCTGCTGCCCGGCGTGCCGGTGCTGGAGATCCCGGACATTGTGGAACGCTCCGAGCTGGTGCTGCTGGCCGTGCCCGACGACGCCCTCCCGGAACTGGTTGCCGGCCTCGCCAAGACCGGCGCCTGGCAGGCCGGGCAGCTCGTGGCGCACACCTCGGGACGCTACGGCATCGGCGTGCTGGCCCCGGCCAAGGCCGCCGGCGCGATCACCCTGGCGCTCCACCCTGCCATGACGTTCACCGGCATGAGCCTTGATCTGACCCGGCTCGCCGACTGCACCTTCGGCATCACCGCCGAGCCCGCCATGCTGCCGATCGCCCAGGCCCTCGTGGTGGAAATGGGTGCCGAGCCCGTGGTCATCGCCGAGGCCGACCGCGTCCTGTACCACGCGTCCCTGGCGCACGCGGCAAACCATATGGTCTCGATCGTGGCCCAGGCGGCCCAGATCCTCGGCGACATTGGTGTGGAGGCGCCCAACCAGGTGCTCGGTCCGCTGCTGCGCGCCGCCCTGGAGAACGCCCTCGCCTCCGGGGAGTCGGCGCTGACCGGTCCCGTGGCGCGCGGCGACGCCGGCACTGTGGCCGCCCACACCCAGGCCCTGCGCGAGCACTCCCTCGACACCGGATCCCCGGACATCATCGACGCCTACGTCGCGTTGTCCTCGGCCACGGCGGCCCGGGCGGCCCGGCGCGGCCTGCTCTCCGCCGCAAGTTTCCAGGCGGTCCGTGACGCGCTTTCCGCAGACGACGCCGGCCCGGACACCGGCGTCGATCCCGCCTCCTGACCCCACGCACCAACAAGTACGCACCAACGAAAGCGATTGACATGAGCATCACCCTGGTCACCACCCTTGCCGACTTGAAAGCCGTGAGCGCCGCGCTGTTGGCGGCAACGCCGGGCGGGGCCGGCACGCTGGGGCTGGTGCCCACCATGGGTGCGCTGCACTCGGGCCACGCCACGCTGGCGGCGGCCGCGGTGGCCGCGAACGACGTCGTCGTGGCCAGCGTCTTCGTGAACCCGCTGCAATTTGGCGATGCCAACGACCTGGCGCGCTACCCGCGCACCACGGAGGCGGACCTGGCCCTGCTCGACGCCGCCGGGGTGGACATCATGTTTGCCCCGTCCGTGGCGGAGATGTACCTGGGCGGCGAACCGGCCGTGCGCGTGACCGCTGGCCCGCTCGGGAACCTGTATGAGGGCGCTTCACGGCCCGGTCACTTTGACGGGGCCCTGACCGTGGTGGCCAAACTGCTGCACGTGGGACGCCCGGAGACCGGGCTTGCCGCACCGGACGCGGCCGGCCGGCCCGCCTACCGCGCCTACTTCGGCCAGAAGGACGCACAGCAGCTGGCCCTGGTGCGGCGCATGGTGGCCGACCTGAACTTCCCGGTGGACATTGTCGGCGTCCCTACCGTGCGCGACGACGACGGCCTGGCCCTGTCCAGCCGCAACAGGTTCCTGTCCGCCGAACAGCGCGAATCCGCGCTGGTGCTCTCGCGGGCGCTGCGGCTGCTGGCCGGCCGGGCCGCGGCCCACGAACCGCTCGACGTCGCTTCCGCCGCGGAACTGATTCGCAGCGCACCCGGCGTGGAACTGGACTACCTGGAGGTCGTGGACCCACAGACGCTCGCCGTCCGTGCCGAAAACTGCCAGGACACGCCCTTCACGGGTGAGGCGCTGGCGCTCGTGGCGGCCACCGTGGGCCCGGTCCGGCTCATCGACAACCTCCCCCTCGGCTAACCCAACGTTGAGAGCCCAGATAATCCCCGCACCCTCCCAACACTCGCAAGCTCGTGTCGGGTCCCTCGGGCGCGTGGGCCCAAAGCAACGTTGAGAGCCCAGATAATCCAAGGATTATCTGGGCTCTCAACGTTGGTGCAAGGGATGATCTGGGCCCTCAACGGGGGTTACAGCTTGGCGGCAACCTCGTCGGCGCTCGGGTACGCGGTCTGCGTGCCCTTGCGGGTAGCGGCCAGGGCGGCGGCCACGGACGCGAAGCGTGCCGCGGCAACCAGGGAGTCCCCGGCCGCAAGGCGTGCGGCGACCGCGCCGGTGAAGGCGTCGCCGGCACCCGTGGTGTCCACCGCGGTCACGACCGTCGGCGCAATGCGCACCACGGGTTCGGCCGGGTTGGTCGAATCCAGCACCACCGAACCGGCGGAACCCAGCGTCACCAGGACCTGCTTGAGCCCGCGCCCGGCAAACAGTTCGACGGCGTCGCGCCAGTCGCCCACCGGGGCGTCGGCCCCGGGCATTGAGGCGCCGCCCAGGAACTGCGAGGCCTCGTGGGCGTTGACCAGCAGGACGTCGGTCAGCCGCGCCAGCTCATCCGCCACGGGAGCGTAGGGCGAGAGGTTCAGCAAAACCGTTGCGCCGGCGTCGTGCCCGGCCTGGGCGGCAGCCTGCACCGTCTCAAACGGCACTTCCAGGCACAGGCACACGACGCCGGCCCCGGCAAACAGGGCCGGTTCCATCGAGGCGGGGGCCAGGGTGCCGTTGGCGCCGGAGGAGATGATGATGCTGTTCTCCCCGTGGCTGTCCACGGAAATCACGGCGACGCCGGTGGGCTCGGTGACCCGCCGGACGTGGCTGACGTCGACGCCGGCACCTGCCGTGGAAGCCACCAGCATGTCGCCGTTGGCGTCCTGGCCCACGGCACCGATCAAGGTGACGTTGCCGCCCAGCCGGCCGGCGGCCACTGCCTGATTGGCGCTCTTGCCGCCCGGGTTGACGGCGAATCCGTTGCCGTGCAGGGTTTCGCCCGGCTGCGGCAGACGGTCCGTGTAGATGGTCAGGTCGGCGTTCAGTGAACCGGCCACAATGATGCGTCGGGAATTCATGGCATGCCTTTCAAGGCTGTCGGCGGCAGTGTGCGTTGCGCGGGCTTAGGCGTGGACTTCGGCGTCAACCGGCTTGGGGATCAGCAGCGAAGCGGCCAGGCCCAGCGCCGTGACCACGAGGGCCACAACGATGACGGTGGTGTAGGACGCCACGACCCCCATGGAGCCGGCGGCCACCAGGATGGCCGGCAGCACCAGGAAGCTCAGCCCGGCACCCAGGTTGAATGCGCCGGCGTTCATGCCCGGCAGGAAGCCGGGGTTGCCCTTGGGGGAGTGGACCACGCCCAGGCCGTTGAGCATGATGTTCACGGTTCCGGCGTACATGATGCCCAGCAGCACGGTTCCGGTGATCAGCAGGCCCAGGTTGTGCAGGCCGAAGAAGCCGATGATGGCCAGGGCCACCAGGGAGCCGATCATGCCGATGCGCAGCACCGTGGTGTAGCCGAGGGTGGGTGCGAGGCGGCCGGTGATGGGGCCGAAGACCCAGCCGAGCAGCGCGTACGGGGTCAGGATGAGCAGCGACATTTCCGTGGCGCCAATCCCGAAGCCGGGGTCCGCCGCCTGCACGAAAGCGGGCACGATGCCGTTGATCACGGCGAAGATGCCGGTCATGGTCAAGGTGGTGGTCAGCAGGGTGGCCCAGGTGGAACGCTGGCGCAGGTGCACGATCTCCACCATGGGGTGGTTGGAACGCTTTTCCATGTTCCAGAACAGGATGAAGGCGATCACGGCGACAACGATCAGGACGATGGCCTGGGTCAGGATGCCGGCGTCGAATCCGCCCAGCAGGGTCGAGGCCTGGTTAAGCGCGGTCAGCAGGGCGCCGACGGCGACCACGATGAACAGCACGCCCCACCAGTCCATCTTGGTGCCCTCGGACGGCTTGGATTCGCGAGCCAGGAAGGCCACCAAAGCTGCGGCCACTGCGCCAAGGACCACCATCAGCCAGAAGATGCTGCGGAAGCCGTAGTGCTGGGCCATGAAACCACCCACGAACGAGTCAATACCGGCGATGCCGCCGTTGACGGCCGTGATGAGGCCCATCAGCACGCCGTACTTCTTCGGGTCCCGGACCTCGGAACGGAGCATGATCAGGGCCAGCGGCACGGTGGGGCCGCTGACGCCCTGGATGATGCGGCCAACGAACAGCCAGGTGATGTCCGGTGCCATGGCGGAGACGGCGGAGCCGATTGCCATCAGGATCATCATGCCCAGGAGCACCTTCTTGCGGCCGATGATGTCGCTGAGGCGGGGCAGGAACAGGGAGAACAGGGCGGCCGCGGTGAAGAACCAGGTCTGCGACAGGCCGATCACGGCCTGGTTGGTGTGCAGTTCCTCGCCCATGGTGACCAGCGCGGGGCTGAGCATGGAGGCGTTGAGCTGGAAGGCGACGCAGGCGGCCAGCAGGGCCACCATCAAGGCTGTGACGCTGGCTGCCTTGGAGGTTTTGTTGATCATCGTGTTGCTCATGCTTCCACTTCACCAATCCGGACGAGTGCGTCGGTGACCATGTTCCAGAACTTCTCGTGGTCCAGCTTGACGGCGACCGAGGTGTTGCAGTCGGCGGGGGCGGGGGCGCGGAAATCGGCCACGGTCATGCCCAGGGTCAGGGTGCCGGTCAGCTCGATGTCCACCGGGACCTTTTGGGTGGTCATGACCGTCGGGTCGATCACGTAGGCCACGGCGCACGGATCGTGGACCGGCGGGTAGTCGAAGCCCTGGGCGTCCTTGTAGGTCTTCGTGAAGAACTCCATGAGTTCCATGACGAACTTGGCCGGCTTGGTGCCGACGGCTTCGATCGCGGCGACGACGTCGGGGGTCGCCAGCGCCTGGTGGGTCAGGTCGAGGCCGACCATGACGACGGGCCACTTCTCGTTGAATACGATGTGAGCGGCTTCGGGGTCGATCTTGATGTTGAATTCGGCCACGGCGCTCCAGTTGCCCACGTGGTAGCCGCCGCCCATCAGGACGACTTCCTTCACGCGCTCAACGATGCGGGGTTCCTTGCGGGCGGCCATGGCGATGTTGGTCAGGCCGCCGGTCGGGACCAGGGTGATGGAGCCGGGCTCGTGCGCCATGATCGTTTCGATGATGAGGTCGACGGCGTGGCGCGGGTCCAGTTCGATCTTGGACTCGGGCTGGGCGGGGCCGTCCATGCCGCTGTCGCCGTGGATGTCGGGGGCGTTCTCGATGGTGCGCACCAGGGGGCGGTCGCAGCCGGCGGCGAACGGCACGCCGGTGATGCCGGCGATGGTGCCGACCGAGAGGGCGTTGCGGGTCACCTTGGCCAGCGTCTGGTTGCCGACGACGGTGGTCACGGCAAGCAGTTCGATGTTCGGGTTGCCGTGGGCCAGCAGGATGGCGACGGCGTCATCGTGGCCGGGGTCGCAGTCCAGGATGATCTTCCGGGGTGCGGTGGCGGTGCCGGATTCGTTGCCGGCGGGGGTGTGCAGTGCCGAGTTCACTCTAATTCTCCACGTCTTTGGGGCCGATACTAAAGGGCCGGGGGTGATTACAGCCCAGTTTGACATTGAAATCCTTGGCACGTCAAGCGCTTAACGTGATGTTCGTCAAGCGCTTGACGCGATAGTATCGATGAATGCACCAAGCTCAAGCACCCATCACGGCGCCTCCGGCCGCATCCGCGGCCCGTGCCACTGCCTCGATGGTTGCCGCCCGTGCCGGGGTCTCCGCCGCTACGGTTTCGCTGGTAACCAACGGCAAGACGGCCGGCCGGGTGTCGGCGGAGAACATTGCCAAGGTCGAAGCCGCCATCGCCGAATTGGGCTATGTGGTGGATGGATTGGGCAGTTCGCTGGCCAAGGGTCGCAGCAACATTGTGATCTTGGTTGCACCGGACGTCTCCAACCCCTTCTTTGCCAAGGTGATCGCCGGGGTCCGTGAGGCCATCGGCGACTCGTTCCAATTATTGCTCTCGGTAACCGATGCAGGCCAGACCCCGTCGTCGGCCGACGTGCGGAACCTGCTCTCGCTGCGGCCCGCCGGCCTGCTCGTGGACGCGCCGAGCGCGCAATTCCTGGCCGAACTGCCCGCCGCCGGCCCCATGGTGCTGCTGGATGCGGCCGGTGTGGCCAGTGACGCCCCCTCGGTGAACTTTGACGTGGCCCGCGGTGCCGAGATGCTCGCGGACCACCTGGGCAGCCTCGGCCACCGCACCGTGGCGTACCTGGACAGCGTGACCGGCACCGAGACGTTCAGGGTGCGTCGCGAGGCATTTTCCCGCCGGGCCGAGGCCCTGGGCATGAGCGTTGCGGCCTCGGAGGCCACCACGATCGACGTCGGCACCGCCGCGATGGCCTTCGCCGGGGCTTGGCCGGCCTGGGCGAAACTGGGCGTCACCGCAGTCGTCTGCTGCACCGACACCCACGCCTACGGGGTGCTGCAGGAAGCCCGCGTGGCACGGCTGGACGTGCCCGGTCAGCTGGCCGTAACAGGCTTTGACGACCTGCCCTATTCGGAAACCTCCAACCCCGGGTTGACCACGCTCAGGCTTCCCGCCGGAGAACTGGGAAAGGCTGCCGGTGAGCAATTGCTCCGGCTGCTGGACCGGGAGCACATCCCGGCGTCGAGGCTGATGCTCCAAGGCACCCTGGTGGTCCGCGGCTCCACGGTGGCGCCGGGTCCGGACTGAGTGGCCGGGCCGGCCCAATGACCTGGGCAGGGTAATCCGCCTCCTCAACGGAAACGCGGAGGATTCACCCAGATTCACCAACTAAACTAATCGATTGTGAGCGCAGAAAATACCGTGACCCTCGAACCCAGCGACGTTTCAGAGCAAATGCTTGTCCGATTGGATAAGCGTGCCAAATTGCTTGAACGGGGTGGGCAGGCCTACCCGGTTGGTGTTGGCCGGACCCACACCCTGGAGGAAATCCGGGCCAAGTACCCGGAATTGGAAGCCGATTCCACCACGGGTGAGATCGTCGGCGTCACCGGTCGGGTCGTGTTTGTCCGCAACACGGGCAAGCTGTGCTTTGCCACGCTGCAATCAGGTGCCGGAACGCGCCTGCAGGTCATGCTGTCCCTGGCCAACGTGGGCGAGGAACCGCTGGCCGACTGGAAGGCACTTGTCGACTTGGGCGACCACGTGTTCGTCAAGGGCGAGGTCATCAGCTCCCGCCGCGGCGAACTTTCCATCATGGCCGATTCCTGGGCCATGGCGTCCAAGGCCCTGCGCCCCCTGCCCGTACTGCACGCCGACCTTTCCGAGGAAATGCGCGTGCGCCAGCGATATGTTGACTTGATTGTCCGCGATACCGCGCGCGAGCAGGTTAAGACCCGCTCCGCCATTGTCAAAGCTATTCGCGACACCCTCCACGGCGAGGATTACATTGAGCTGGAAACCCCCATTCTCCAGCTCATTCACGGAGGCGCCGCCGCACGGCCTTTCCGGACGCACCTGAATGCCTTTGACCAGCCCATGACGCTGCGCATTGCCATTGAACTTTATTTGAAGCGTGCCGTGGTGGGCGGCATGGACAAAGTGTTTGAAGTGGGACGTATTTTCCGCAATGAGGGCGTTGATTCAACCCACAGCCCCGAATTCACCATGCTGGAAGCCTATGAAGCCTACGGCGACCAATTCAGCATGGCGAAAATCATGCAGCGAATCATTTTGGCTGCGGCGGATGCCGTGGGTTCCCGAAGCATTGAAACCGAACGCGGAACCATTAACCTCGACGGCGAATGGCCGTGGCTTCCCGTGTACCAGGGACTTTCCGAGGGTGTCGGCCAGGAAATCACACCCGAAACAACGGCGGAACAATTGCGCGCCATTGCGGTTGCCCATGACGTGAAAATTGATCAGGCATGGGACGCCGAGAAGCTCGTCGTGGAATTGTTTGGCGAAATTGTTGAACCAACCCTGATTCAGCCCACCTTTGTTTGTGATTACCCGCCCTCCGCCCAGCCGCTGGCCCGCCCGCACCGGGACAACCCGAACCTCATTGAGGCGTGGGACCTCATTATTGACGGCAAGGAAACGGGAACGGCATTCTCCGAACTGGTGGACCCCGTCATCCAGCGCGAAAGGCTTACGCAGCAATCACTGGCTGCGGCGGCCGGCGACCCCGAAGCCATGCAGCTAGATGAAGATTTCTTACGTGCCCTTGAATATGGTGCCCCGCCCATGGGTGGACTCGGTTTGGGTGTTGACCGCCTGGTCATGCTCTTTACCGGTGTGGGAATCCGTGAGGCAATCCTCTTTCCCCTGATGAAACCCGAGTAGGAGCGGCAGGATTATGGAATATGTTGCAGTTATCGTCCCTTCGTTGGGCGTTGGCGTTCTCTTTTACTTCGCCATGAAGGCGATTTTCAATGCCGACCGTTCGGAACGTGAGGCACTTGCGCGGGCTGAACAAGAGTCCGAGCACAACTCAGAGCACCCCTGATATTAGTTTCGGCAATAATTCTTTGACGCGGACCGGATTTCGCAGCATAATTTAGTTGAAGCAATCATCCAACATTACGTGAGGCGATTTCCCCATGGCACAGAAGATTCATGTCACCCTTGTCGACGACATTGACCAGAGCCCCGCAGATGAGAGCGTCACGTTTGCACTTGACGGGATCAATTACGAGATTGATCTCTCCGCCAACAACGCCGAGGAATTGCGCAACGCGTTGGCAAAATTCATTGACGCCGGGCGCCGCGCCGGTGGCCGCGCAGTTCGTGGCCGCGGCCCCGCAGCTGCACCCAAGGGTAAGAGCGACGTAGGTGAAATTCGCGCTTGGGCCAAGGAAAACGGTTACGACGTGCACGAGCGCGGCCGTATCCAGGCTGAAATTCGCAACGCCTACTACGCCGCACAGGGCTAGTCCCCAAAACTTTTGGGATGGCCCATAGGGCATGAACGACGGCGGGATTCCTTGGGGAGGATCCCGCCGTCGTTCGTTTAAGTGGCCGCCATTAACCGGATGGTGGGTGATATTGACCACCCGGCTGATTTCATATTTCCCGCCCAATTCAATGGAGTAATTGCAGTGGGCTGCATTTCTGTGAATTGCCTAGGAATATAACCGGAAATTGCCGGGACTCTTGACGATCCTGCTCAGAGTCCCCGACTGTCCGGGCTCGTCGGAAGCCGGGTGCGTGCCGGCCTAGGCGGACCGCGCCAGGCTGTGGCCGCGAGACACCCAACCAGGGCCCGGAATGGCGCCCCGGCGGGGCCGCCGTCGTCCCCGCGGAGGCCGGCGGGAAACGGCCGGTATTTCCCCTGTGGCGAACAAGCCCCCACGACGGCCCGGCACTGCGTAGCATCAAGGTACGCAGTAAAAGGAGTGTGGCGAAAATGTTTGAGCGATTTACCGATCGAGCCCGACGCGTTGTTGTGCTGGCCCAAGAAGAGGCCCGCATGCTCAACCACAATTACATCGGCACCGAGCATATTCTGCTCGGACTCATCCACGAGGGTGAGGGTGTTGCCGCCAAGGCGCTGGAGTCCCTAAACATCTCACTTGATGGTGTCCGGGAGCAGGTCCAGGAGATCATTGGGCAGGGCCAGCAGGCTCCCAATGGCCACATTCCGTTTACGCCGCGCGCCAAAAAGGTGCTGGAGCTCTCGCTGCGCGAGGCCCTGCAGCTTGGCCACAACTACATCGGCACCGAGCACATCCTGCTCGGCCTCATCCGCGAGGGTGAAGGCGTTGCCGCACAGGTTTTGGTGAAGCTGGGCGCCGATCTGGGCCGTGTGCGCCAGCAGGTCATCCAGCTGCTCTCCGGCTACCAGGGCAAGGAGCCCGTGGCCAGCGGAGGCCAGCAGCAGGAAGGCACCCCGGCCGGTTCGGTGGTGCTGGACCAGTTTGGCCGGAACCTGACCCAGGCTGCGCGCGAAAACAAGCTCGACCCCGTCATTGGGCGCGAGCAGGAGATGGAACGCGTCATGCAGGTCCTCTCCCGACGAACCAAAAACAACCCCGTGCTGATTGGCGAGCCCGGCGTCGGCAAGACCGCCGTCGTCGAAGGCCTGGCACAGGCCATTGTGCGCGGCGACGTCCCGGAAACCATCAAGGACAAGCAGCTGTACACGCTTGACCTGGGTTCCCTGGTGGCCGGTTCCCGGTACCGCGGCGACTTTGAAGAGCGCCTGAAGAAGGTGCTCAAGGAAATCCGCACCCGCGGCGACATCATCTTGTTCATCGACGAGATCCACACGCTGGTAGGTGCCGGTGCGGCCGAGGGCGCCATTGACGCGGCCTCGATCCTCAAGCCCATGCTGGCCCGCGGCGAGCTGCAGACCATTGGTGCCACCACGCTCGACGAGTACCGCAAGCACATTGAGAAGGACGCCGCACTTGAGCGACGCTTCCAGCCGATCCAGGTGCAGGAACCCACGGTTCCGCTGGCCATCGAGATCCTCAAGGGCCTGCGCGACCGCTACGAGGCACACCACCGCGTGTCCATCACCGACGGCGCCCTGACGGCGGCCGCGACGCTGGCCGACCGCTACATCAGTGACCGCTTCCTGCCGGACAAGGCGATCGACCTGATCGACGAGGCCGGCGCCCGCCTGCGGATCCGTCGCATGACGGCTCCGCCGGAGCTCAAGGCCATGGACGGCGAAATTGCCGCGGTCAAGAAGCGCAAGGAAGACGCCATTGACGCCCAGGACTTCGAGGGCGCCGCGGCACTGCGCGACGACGAACAAAAGCTCATCACGGCACGCGCCGAGAAGGAGCGCCTGTGGAAGTCCGGCGGACTTGATGACATTTCCGAGGTCGATGAGGAACTCATCGCCGAGGTTCTGGCAAACTCCACCGGCATCCCGGTCTTCAAGCTGACCGAGGCCGAGTCCTCGCGCCTGCTGAAGATGGAAGACGAACTGCACAAGCGCGTGATCGGCCAGAACGAGGCCATCAAGTCCATCTCGCAGGCCATCCGCCGCACGCGGTCCGGCCTGAAGGATCCCAAGCGCCCCGGTGGCTCGTTCATCTTCGCCGGCCCCACCGGCGTCGGCAAGACCGAGCTGGCCAAGGCACTCGCCGAGTTCCTGTTCGGTGAAGAGGACGCCCTGATCACGCTGGACATGTCCGAGTACTCGGAGAAGCACACCGTGTCCCGCCTGTTCGGTGCCCCTCCCGGCTACGTCGGCTACGAAGAGGGTGGGCAGCTGACCGAAAAGGTTCGCCGCCGTCCGTTCTCCGTGGTCCTGTTCGACGAGGTGGAGAAGGCCCACGCGGACCTGTTCAACTCGCTGCTGCAAATCCTTGAGGACGGCCGCCTGACCGACAGCCAGGGCCGGGTGGTGGACTTCAAGAACACCATCATCATCATGACCACGAACCTCGGTACGCGGGACATCTCCAAGTCCGTCTCCACCGGATTCAACTCCGGCTCGGACACCCAGACCGGCTACAACCGGATGCGGGCACGGGTCACCGAAGAGCTCAAGCAGCACTTCCGCCCCGAGTTCCTCAACCGTGTTGACGACGTCGTGGTGTTCCCGCAGCTGACCCAGGACGAGATCATCGAGATCGTCGACCTCATGGTGGCACGCCTTGAGGGCCGTCTGGCGGACAAGGGCATGGGCATCGTGCTCACGCCGGCCGCCAAGGTCCTGCTGGCTACACGCGGTTACGACCCCGCCATGGGTGCCCGGCCGCTGCGCCGGACCATCCAGCGCGAGATCGAGGACCACCTCTCGGAGAAGATCCTGTTCGGCGAGATCAAGAGCGGCGACATCGTGGCCGTTGATGTCGAGGGCGAGGGCGACGACGCGCAGTTCACGTTCGTCGGCACGGCCAAGCCGAACATCCCGGACGCCATCACGGCTTCCGCATAACAGTCCCAAAGTTGCGGGGGCACACCCCCGTAAACACGTTGAGAGGCCAGATAATCTAAGGATTATCTGGCCTCTCAACGGCTTTAACGGTGGACTATCTGGGCCCTCAACGGCTAGGCGGACCTGGGCTGGTGCTGGGTGATGCAGTGGATGCCGCCGCCGTGGGCAAAGATCTCCCGGGCATCGACCGTGACGACCTTCCGCCCCGGGTACACCTCCGCCAGGATTTGCGCGGCCACGGCATCATTTTCATCGTCGAAGGAGCAGGCGATGACGCCGCCGTTGACCACCAGGTGGTTGACGTAGCTGTAGTCGACCCAACCGTCGTTGTCCTTGAGCACGGCCGGGGCCGGAATGTCCCGCACCTGCCACGGTTGGCCGTCGGGCGCCGTGGAGTCCTCGATGGCGGCCCGGACGACGTCGTACAGGAAGAAGTCGGGGTGTTCCGGGTTGTGCTGGCGGTGGAGCAGGATGGTGTCGGGTGCCGGGATGGTGGCGACAATGTCCACGTGCCCGCGGGTGCCAAAGCGCTGTGTGTCCCGGTAGAGGCCGCGCGGCAGCCAGACGGCGGACGTGGCACCAAGGGTGCGCTCCAGCTCGGCCTCGATGGCGTTGCGGGACATGCCGGGATTGCGGAACCTGTCCAGTTGCACGGTGTCGGTGAGCAGCACCGTGCCTTCGCCGTCGACTTGGATGCCGCCTCCCTCATTGACCATGGGGGAGTCGATGAGCTGCGCGCCTGCCAGTTCGGCAACCAGTTTGCCGAGCTTGGCATCCTTCTCCCACGTGGCCCATTCCTGCTGGCCCCAACCGTTGAAAACCCAGTCGACGGCGCCCAGCGCACCCTGTTCGTCGAGCACGAACGTGGGGCCGGCGTCGCGCAGCCAGGCATCGTCGAGCGGTGCCTGGACGATGTCGATGTCCGCGTGCAGCAGCTCGCGGGCCAGTGCCGCGTCCCGCGGATCGGCCAGCATGGTGACGGGCTCGAATTCGAGGACGGCGTGGGCCACGGCAACCCAGGCCGTGCGCGCCTGCGCGGCGTCTTCATCCGTTGCGCCAAAGGTTTCCCCCAGTGGCGGGAACGCCATCCAGATCCGTTCCTGCGGCGCGCATTCGCTTGGCATTTTCCAGTGGCTCACTGGCTTGTCTCCTTTGATTCAACCAACGGTAGGTTCCGTTGGTTATTGGCTTGTAGTTGTCAGGATTTCCCGGGGCAGGGTGCTGTCCAGGCCGCGGCCCAGGGCGGCCCGGGCCTCCTCCGTGGTGATGAGGCCGGAAAGCCAGCGTCCGGACAATCCTTCGACGAGCGCCGTCAGCAGCAGCGCAATTTCATCGGCCCGCTCCTGGGGGATCCCCGACTGTTGCGTCAACAGCCCGGCAAGATGGTCCTGCCACACCTTGGTGGAGTTCGCCAGGTGCTCGGCAAGCAGGGGTTCAAAGACGGCGATGGCGCGGATTTCATTCCACACGATCGACTTGGCGCGCACGGATTCGTCGTCCCTGATCTCATCCAGCAGCAAGGTGCGGATGGCGCCGAATGATCCGGTGTCACCGGAGGCGGCTGTGCCGTGGTCCGCCAGCGAGGAGACGTTGACGTATTCCAGGGTTGCGGCCAGGAGCCCGTCGCGGTCGGTGAAATGGTAATAGAGGAGGCCCGAGGAAACCCCGGCCTTCCTGGCCACGTCCTGGACGCGCATTCCCCGCACGCCGTTCTCGGCGATGCAGCTGCTGCACGCCTCCAGGATGCGCGTTTGGTTATCCAGTGCCACGTTGTGCCTTCCTAAGATTCTTTGCCAGCGCCAACGGATGTGGCGGCTGTGCCCTCCGGGAACAACCGTATCGACAGCGCATACAGGGCGCCAGCCACCACGGCGGCGACCGGCAGGCTGATGTCAACGCCTCCTGCGATGTTTGCCCAGGGTGCGGCATAAAAGTCGTTGCTGACGATCAGCAGCCCCACCACGGAGCCGACGGCGAAGGGGACCACCGCGCGCAGGTTCCAGCCGCCCGTGAACCAGTATTTGCCGCCTTTGAAGCCGGTGCTGAAGACCTGGAGGTCGTGCGGATCGTAGACGCCCTTGCGGGCCATGAAGAAGCCAACCACGTTGATGGCGATCCACGATCCGGCGACGGCGTTCAGGAGCACGGTCATGCCGGTGATCGAATTGATCGCGTTGGCCGAGACAACGCCCAGGTACATGACCGCCATGGCAATGCCGGAGGTGATGAGCGTGGTCTGCGTCCGGCTCAGTTTCGGAATGATGGCCTCCAGGTCCAGGCCGCTTGCGTAAATGTTGATGACACCCTGGCCGAGGCCGCCGGCGAGGGCCAGGATAAGGATCGGGACCACGTACCAGACGGGCGCGTAGTGGATCAGGTCGGCCACATAGGATGCGGACAGTTTGCCGAAAGTGCTGGCCGTGTAGGCGCCAAAGACGGCGGCCGCAAACAGGCCAAGGAAGATGCCGCCGCAGGCCGCTACGACGATCTGCCGGTCGCTGAAACGCTTGCGGGAGATGCGGCGCGTGTAGTCGCCAAGCGATGGTGCATAGGAAAGCGGGCCGCCCATGGAGATGGTCACGGCAAAGAGCCAGGTTGGCCAGAAGCCGCCCATGAGGTAGCCGGTGTGTACGGCCGTCGGATCAAAATGCGGGGAGAAGGCAATGACGCCGGCGATCAGCAGGATAGCAGCCACCGGGATGACGAACTTCTGCATGGCCACCACGGTGCCGTGGCCGAAAAGGGCAATGACGACAATCTCGACGGCGATGATCGCGTAGCCGACCATCAGCGCGCTCTGTCCGTCAGGGGTGCCGAACAGGCGGTTGAATCCGACGATCAGCGCCTCCCCTGACGTCCAGACGGCGATGGCCGCGTAGGCGATGGCGAAAAGCAGGGTGATTCCGGAGCCAATCAACCGCCCGCGGATGCCGAAGTGGGCGCCGCTGGAGACGGGGTTGTTGGTTCCCGTCCGCGGCCCGAGGAGCGTCATGGGGAAGATCATCAGCAAGCCCAGGACGAGGCCTGCCGCGGCCGATGTCACGGCCTGCCAAAAATTCAGTCCAAAAGTGATGGGCAGCCAGCCGAAGATAATGACCGAGAACGCAAGGTTTCCGCCGACGAACACGGAGAAGACGTTTCGGGGCGAGGAATGCCGGGACTCCTCGGGCAGGTACTCGACACCGGCCTGTTCGATCTGCCCGAACTTGTCGCTTCCGGCGGGCTTGTCCTGCTGCAAATGCTCTACTTCCAGGATTCGTGGCACTTCCGTCATGGCAGTCCTTCCGCAGAAATTGTTAAGTGGGTCACATGGTGATGTGGATTACAAATTAGCATTAACTGAAAATCCAGTCAATCGTGTTTTTGGGCTACACTTCCTAGCAGATACGCAGTTCAAACACGCTGCGTAGACCTGCCCGTACACATGGAAATTCCAAGGAGTGCCCAACGATGACTGCACCGTTCAACCTTTTTGAGGCCTCGATTGACCAGGTCCTGGACGCGCTGGACCGGGGCGCCGTGACCGCCGTCGAACTCGTTGGCAGCTACCTTGCCCGGGTGGGTGGCTATGACCGTTCGGGGGTGCGGCTGAACGCCATCCCCGTCCTGAATCCGAACATTTTCGCGGAGGCGGAGCGCTCAGACCGACGCCGCCGTGCCGGCGTGGCGGGCGCGCTGGAAGGCGTCCCGTTCACCGTCAAGGACAGCTACATGGTCAAGGGCCTCACGGTGGCCGGCGGGTCCCCGGCATTCAAGGACCTTGTGGCGGGCCACGACGCATTCACCGTGGCCCGCATCCGGGCCGCCGGCGGCGTCCTGATCGGCAAGACCAACATGCCGCCCATGGCCGACGGCGGAATGCAGCGCGGCGTCTACGGCCGGGCCGAGAGCCCCTACAACTCCGGCTACCTGGCGGCGGCGTACGCCTCGGGCTCCTCGAACGGCTCCGGCGTTGCCACGGCCGCCAACCTCGGAGTGTTTGGCATGGGCGAGGAGACCGTCTCCTCCGGCCGCAGCCCGGCCTCCAACAACTCCCTGTGCGCCTACACGCCCTCGCGCGGGGTCCTCTCCATCCGCGGCAACTGGCCGCTGTTCCCCACCCGCGACGTGGTGGTGCCCCACACCCGGACCATGGCCGACATGCTGGCGCTTCTTGACGTGATCGTCGTCGACGACGAGAAGACCGAGGGCGATTTCTGGCGTGAGCAGCGGGCCGTCACCCTGCCCGCCGCATCCGAGGTCCGCCCGGAGAGCTACCGCGCCCTGGAAGACGCACGCTCCCTGGCGGGGAAAACCTTTGGCGTGCCAAAAATGTACCTGGGCAAGGACCCGGCCTTCCCCATCGACGTGCGCGAATCGATCCTGACGCTCTGGGAGAACGCACGCACCAGGCTCGAATCGCTGGGGGCCACGGTGGTCGAGGTGGCGCTGCCCGTCGTTGAAAAGTACGAAGGCGCCATGCCGGGCGGGGAGCAGCTGGGGAAGCTGGGCGTCCTCCCCAAGCCGTGGATGGACTACGAGTTCAATGAATTCATCACCTACGGGTGGGACGCGTTCCTGCGCATCAACGGCGATCCGGCCCTCCACCACCTTGCCGACGTTGACCATGCGCGGATCTTCCCCAACCCGCCGGGCGGGCTGCCCGACAGGTATTCCGAGGTCGACGACTACGAAAACCGGTACCGGGACGTCGTGGCGATGGCGGCCGACGGGGTGCCCGATCTTGGATCCCTGCCCGGATTCGCGGACGGACTGCGGGCGCTGGAGGCGATGCGCAAGGAATGGTTCGAGGATTGGCTGCGTGCGGAAGGCCTTGACGGAATCGTGTTCCCCGCGAACGCCGACGTGGCACTGGCGGACTCCGACCTGAACGTCGAGCCCGCGGACCTCGCCTGGAAGAATGGCGTGTTCTACTCAAACGCCAACTACGTCCTGCGACACCTTGGCATCCCCAGCATCACGGTTCCCATGGGCGTCATGGCCGACACCGGCATGCCCGTGGGGCTGACGATCGCCGGCGCCGCCTACGACGACAACGCCCTGCTCGCCTACGGCTACGCCTTCGAGGCTGCCGGGTCAATGCGCCGGGCGGCACCGCTGGCCCCGCCGCTGCCGTCGGACACCTTTTGCCCGCGCCAGTCCCGGCCAGCGTCCGACGACGCCGTCGCACCGGAGCTCACCGTCGCCGCGAGCTTCGCGGACGGCCCGCTCAACGAGGGTGCCCGGCTCGTCAACGTCCGGGGAACCGTCACCGCCGATCCGGACGCCCAACTGCACCTGACCATCAACGGGGTGCCCGCGGCCGCCATCCGCACGGGTGGCACCTGGAGTGCGTCGGCCGTACTGCCCGCGCAAGCCGAACCGCAGGAGATCGGCGGGAACCCGCTGGCCAGCCGGGCACTCGTGGTGGTGCACGTCGTCGAACCAAACGGATTGGCGGCGGGGGCATTTATGGAACTGTAGCCAGCGCCGCGCGCATCCCCTAGATTTGGGCTTGTGGGCAGCCATCGGGGAAGTCGCAGGAACGTCGCACCGCAATCAGATCCGGCGAAGCATGCGGAGCTGATTGCGGAGCACGAGGCACGGTTGCGCCACGGTGCGCACACCGACAGGACGGTGTTCTTCAGCGATGCCGTGTTCGCGATCGCCATGACGTTGTTGGTGCTCGATCTGAAGCTGCCCGCCATGCCGGCCGACATTACGGGAGCCCAGCTCAACCGGATCCTGCTGGAGCAGCGCGACCCGCTGGCCGGATTCATCCTGAGTTTTGTGCTGGTGGGTCGCCTCTGGATTTCCCACCACCGGCTGTTCAACGCGATCAAAAGCTACGACGCCGGGCTGCAGGTCATCAACCTCGTGGCGCTGTTCTTTGTGGTGTTCCTGCCCGTGCCCACCTCGCTGCTGTTTGAGGCAAATTCACAATCGCCCTGGCCGCCGGTGATCTATGCCGTGACCATCTCGGGCAGTTTCCTGAGCCTGAACTGGCTGTGGCGGCATGCCTACCGGGCCGGCCTGATGCACCCGTGGGTCGACTACCCCATGTACCGGCTGGTGCTGCGGGGGCAGGATCCGGCCTGGGTGGTATTCGTGCTGTCCATTCCGGTGGCGTTCATCCGGCCCGACTTTGCCTTGTATTCATGGATCCTGATCATCCCGGTCTCGGTGGCCTTGGACAAGTACCGGAAACGCCAGTTTGTCCGGGCCGAGTCCGCCCGCCTTGACGCCGCCGGCCGGGACGGGGTCTTAGACTGAACGGGTGACTTCTGCCCTGTCGATCCGCCCCGCCCGCACCTCAGACGTATACGCCATCAAGGAATTGGTGGCGCCGCTGGCCGAGCAACGAATCCTGATTTCCAAGGAGTCGGTGGCGTACTTCGAGTCGATCCAGGAGTTCTTCATCGCCGAGCTCGACGGCGCAGTGGTCGGCTGCGGCGCCCTGCACGTCATGTGGGAGGACCTCGCGGAGATCCGCACCCTCGCCACGGCCAACTCCCTGCGCGGCCAAGGGATTGGCCACACCTTGGTGGAACGCCTGCTCGAGCAGGCGCGGGCCGTCGGCGTCAGCCGGGTCTTCTGCCTGACCTTCGAAGTGGACTTCTTCGTGCGGCACGGCTTCGAGGTCATGGCCGACCAAAGCGCCGTGGACCCCACCGTGTACTCCGAACTGTTGCGTTCCGCCGATGAAGGCGTGGCCGAATTCCTTGACCTGGCCCGGGTCAAACCCAACACGCTCGGCAACACCCGCATGCTCCGGCACCTCTAAACGCCCGCCGCCGCGGACCGTTATTGGCCCGCCGTCGTGATCACTACAGTCTCGGCACTGTTTTCCGTGGCGTCCTTCCTCGCGCTGACCCGCACCGTGGTCCCCACCGCCAGGTCGGTGAGGGATCCCTGGGTCACGGAGCCTGCCCCGGGCGGGCCGCCCTGCGTGGACTGGCTCGTGTCCGCCTTGCTGACGGTGGTCGAGGTGCCCAGGGCATAGCTGAGCGAGACGCCGTCGGCGCTCTTGACGGTCAGGGACGTGGCACTGACGGCCGTGATCTCCCCCGTCTGGGTCAGCATGGTGACGTAGCTGCCGCCGTCGGAGACCACATATTCCCCGTGCAGGGCCGTGGCCAGGCCGGCACCGCCCATCATGGCGCCGGCGCCCGTTCCGCCGCCCGTCCCGCTGCCGGTGCCGCCGCCCGGAAGGGCTTGGCCGCCCGCAAGCTGGCCGGATGCGGAGGTGGTGCCGGCCGAACCTGCCGCCGCATGGACGGCCGCGGCGCCGCCGCCGGCAACCACCACGGCGACGCCGATGGCCAGGGCTGTGTTCTTGCGCGTCCACCGCAGTTTGCCGCCCGGCCGGGGCGTGCCGGCCGCGCCCCATGCGGCAGAGGTGCCGGCAGGGTCGGTGGGCGGGTAGATGATCGGTGCGGTGCCGGGCGCCGGTGCGGGCTGGGGGAGCGGCTGGTGGGGGGCTTGCTGAGTCATGGCTGTTTTCCTTCACTGTTTATCCTGTCCGGGACGTCGCTTGCTCCCGGTGTGGCTAACTCCATGCTGCTCGGCAAGGATTAATCCAAGCTGTGCCGGATTGCATCCGTTCCTGTGACTTGCCCCGGCCGCCCGCGTCATTCCGGCAAACTCCGGGGCCGGTTCACACAGCTTGCGCACATCCTGCGCCTAAGATGGCGTAACGGACGCGAAGGAGGATGGAGGCATGGCACAACTCCAGGGCAGGGACGCATTCCTCGATCAGCTCCGCACACTTTCACATCCCGACGGGTCCCCCATCAGGGCGCTCGTCGCCGACGACGACCCTCATCTGGCGGAGCTGATGGGCATTGGCCTGCGGATGGCCGGCTGGAGCGTTGAACTCGCCGCCGACGGGCCCGAGGCGGTCCGCAAGGCGCGGGAATTCCAGCCCGACATCCTGGTGCTGGACGTCATGATGCCCACCTTCGACGGCGTGGAGGCGCTGTCCCGCATCCGCAGCTTCCAGCCGGGCGTGCTGGCGTTGTTCCTGACGGCGAAGGACTCCGCCCAGGACCGGGTGGACGGCCTGGTGGCCGGCGGCGACGACTACGTGACCAAGCCCTTCAGCATGGAAGAGGTGCTGCTGCGCCTGTACCGGCTCATCAGCCGTTCCGGCCTGGCCGATCTGGGCGGCAACGAATTGGTGGTCAGCGACCTGGTGCTCAACGAGGACACCCGGGAGGTCAGCCGGGGCGGGGACGAGATCACGCTGACCACCACACAGTTTGAACTGCTCCGCTACCTGATGGACAACGCCCGGACCGTGGTCAGCAAGGGACAGATCCTTGACAACGTGTGGCACTCCACGGGAGGGGACCACGGGAACATCGTGGAACTGTACATCTCCTACCTGCGGAAGAAGATCGACGCCGGCCGGGCGCCACTCATCCACACTGTGCGGGGTGCGGGCTATGTGCTCAAAGCGGCCAAGTAGGTCCATGCCTTTCCCCGGGAGGGCGGGATTCCCGGCGTGAGGGGTGGCGGCCCCCGCCCGCCCCGGCGCCGGATGCGGCTGCGCACCAAGTTGATCGCGACGTCGCTGCTACTTTTGGCGTTTGTCGGTGCCGGGATTGCCGTGGTGAGCTACCTTGCCATGGATACGTACCTGACGGGCCAGCTGGACCAGCAGCTGCGCCGCTCCGCCCAGGCGGCCGCAGGCGCGCCCGGGGAACGTCCCGGCGGGTCCGGCTCCGGAACAACGCCGCCCAACCCCTTGCAGGCCCCCGGCCAGGGCGAGGGAATCCTCATGCTGTACGTCGTGGATGGGGCCGTGGACCAGACCCGTTCGGGGTGGATCGACCTGGCGTACCAGCAGCACCAGCTCACGGCCGCCGACACCGCCAAACTCAGGGCACTCACCGTCGGTGCGGCGCCGTCGAACGTGGACCTGGCGGTGGGCGCCTACCGCGCCGAGACCCTCGAAACCGCCAGCGGCAGCCTTGTGACGGTGGGGCTGCCGCTCGGAACCCTCAATGACACCCTGTCCTCGCTGGGACTGACCATGGTGCTCGTGGCCGCGGCGGGGCTTGTGGCGGCCGGCGTGGCCGGCACCGTGCTGATCCGCCACAACCTCAAACCCCTGGAGCACGTCTCCGCCGTGGCCAACCGCGTTGCCGAGCTGGAACTGGACACGGGCGACGTGGAGCTGATGGAGCGCATCGAACCCAGCGACAACGACACCGAGGTGGGCCGGGTGGGCTTTGCGCTCAACCGCATGCTGGACAACGTTTCCGGCGCGCTTGCCGCACGCCAGGAAAGCGAAAGCAAGGTGCGCAGCTTCGTGGCGGACGCCAGCCATGAACTGCGCACACCGCTGACCTCGATCAGGGGCTATTCGGAGCTGGTGGTGCGCACCCAGCACCTCGACGACGGCGGCCGCGACGCGATGGAGCGGGTCCGGTCGCAGTCGCTGCGCATGCAAAATCTGGTGGATGACCTGCTGCTGCTGGCCCGCTATGACGAGGGCCGGGCACCCGCACTGGCGGAGCTGGACCTGACCGAACTGGTCGTGGAGGTCGCCACGGACGCCGAAATCTCCGATGCGGCCGCCTCCGCGCGCACGGGCGCGCCGGCACACAAGTGGAGCATCGCCGTGCCCGATGCCGCGGTCATGGTGCACGGCGATGAAAGCCAGCTCCACCGGGCCGTGGCGAACCTGCTCAGCAATGCCAAGAAGCACACGGACCCGGGCACGTCCGTCGCCGTTTCCCTGGTGTCCGGCCCCGACGCCGTCGTGATCACGGTCAGCGACACGGGCGCGGGCATCGACCCCGGCTTCCTGCCGCGCATCTTCGACAGGTTTGCCCGGGCGGACTCGGCCCGTTCCGGCACGGACGGCACCACCGGGCTGGGCCTGCCCATCGTCAAGGCGATCGTGGAATCCCACGGTGGCAGCATTGCCGTGGCAAGCAGCCAAGCCGGCACCGAGTTCAGCATCTCGCTGCCGGTAGCCGGCCCGGCCTGACACCTCGGCCTGGCCGGCGTCGGACCCGTTCCACAACCCACAGCCTGCACCTAAGTTCGGTCTAAACTGGGCTGATTTTGCCCCGCGATGGTTGAACCATGACGACAACATCGAGCCCCCAAGAACTCCTGGAACCGCGGGCGTCCCGGGAACCCGCGCCGCAGGACGCCCCGTCCGGCCAAACCGCCGGCATGCCCCACACCGCGCCGGCCATGGTGGACATCACCATTCCGGTCTACAACGAGGAACGGAGCCTGGAAAGTTGCGTCCGGCGACTGCACCGCCACCTCGCCGAGAACTTTCCCTACACGTACTCCATCACCCTGGCGGACAACGCCAGCACCGACTCCACGCTCGCCATTGCCACCGAGCTTTCCCGCGAGATCAGCGGCGTCCGCGTGCTGCACCTGGGCATGAAGGGCCGCGGGCACGCGCTGCGGACGGCGTGGCTGGCCTCGCAATCGCCCATCGTGGCGTACATGGATGTGGACCTTTCCACGGACCTGAACGCGCTCGGCACCCTGGTTGCCCCGCTCGTCTCCGGCCACTCGGACCTTGCCGTGGGGACCCGGCTGTCCCGGACGTCCCGGGTGGTCCGCGGCCCGAAGCGCGAGTTCATCTCCCGCAGCTATAACCTGCTCCTGCGCGGATTCCTCGCCGCACATTTCAGCGACGCCCAATGCGGCTTCAAGGCCATCCGGACCGACGTGGCACGCCAGCTCCTGCCCCACACCCTCGACGATGCCTGGTTCTTCGACACCGAACTGCTGGTGCTGGCGGAGCGATGCGGGCTGCGCGTCCACGAGGTTCCCGTGGACTGGACGGACGATCCCGACTCGAAGGTGGACATCAGGGCGACGGCCGTGGCAGACCTGCGCGGAATGCTCCGGATCAGCCGCGACCTTGTCAACGGTCGCATCCCGGTCGCGGAACTGCGGGCGGCCATGGCGCGAAAACCGCTTGCCGACGACGGCGCGGCGGGGCGGCACAGGCTGGTGGGCCAGCTCCTGCGCTTCGCCATGGTGGGGCTCGCCTCGACGCTGTTCTATGTGCTGCTGTTCCTGGCCTTCCGCCTAGTGGCCGACGCCCAATGGTCCAACTTCGCGGCGCTCCTGCTCTCCGCCGTCGCCAATACGACCGTCAACCGCAGCTTCACGTTTGGCCGGACTGGCCCAGCCGGAGCGTTCCGGCACCAATTCCTGGGACTGTTGGTCTTTGCCGTGGGCTGGGTGCTCACTGCGGGCGCATTGTGGGGCATCCACGCCGTTGGCGGCCCCAACAGAACCGTGGAGGTGGTGGCCGTGGTGCTCGCCAACCTGATGGCAACGCTCGTGAAGTTCCTTGCCTTCCGGCTTTGGATCTTCCGAACCCCCGCGGGGACCATCCCAACAGCAATATCAACAACAGCAGCGAGGGAGACAGGCAAATGAGTACCTTCACCAGAGAATCCGCCGTCCACGCCACGCCTCCCACGCCCGATTCCGGCCGTGCCGCAGTCCCGAAGCCGCCGGCTCCCGCCGTGCGGCCGCGCTGGCAACGTCCCTCCGCGGTGGCGCTCATGATCGCCACCGCCTTCCTATACCTCTGGAACCTGAACAATTCGGGCTACGGAAACAGCTTCTATGCCGCGGCGGTGCAGGCCGGCACCAAGAACTGGACCGCCCTGCTCTTCGGCTCGCTCGACGCCGGCAACGCCATCACGGTGGACAAGCCCCCGGCCTCACTGTGGATTCCGGCCCTGCTGGGGCGAGTCTTCGGATTCTCCCCGTGGACGCTCCTGCTGCCGCAGGCCCTCATGGGGGTGGCCGCCGTCGCCCTTCTGTATGCCGCGGTCAAACGCGTCAGCGGCCCCGCAGCCGGGCTGATTGCCGGGGGAGCGCTGGCGGCAACGCCCGTCGCGGCCCTCATGTTCCGCTTCAACAATCCCGACGCCATGCTGACCCTGTGCCTCGTGGCCGCGGCCTACGCCGTGGTCCGGGCCATCGGAAAGCCCGGCTGGCGCTGGCTGGCCCTGGCCGGTGCCCTCATTGGGCTGGCGTTCCTGACCAAGATGCTGCAGGGCTTCCTCACCATCCCCGCACTGGGGCTGGCCTACCTCTGGGCGGCGAACACCACACTGGGCCGGCGGATCGCCCACCTGATGGCAGCCGTCGGCGGAATAGTAGCCGTCTCGGGCGCTTATCTGCTGGCCTTCCAACTGACGCCGGTTTCGGTGCGGCCCTACATGGCCGGCTCCTCGAACAACAGCTTCTGGGACCTGGCCCTGGGTTACAACGGACTGGGCCGGATCCTGGGCGGGAGCGGCAACGGCGGAGGCGGCGGTGCGGGTGCTGGCGGCGGACTTGGCGGTGGCGGAAACACCGGATTTGGCGGGGCCACGGGGATCCTGCGGATGTTTGGCAGTTCCTTCGGTGCCGAGGTCTCCTGGCTGCTGCCGGCGGCCCTGATCGCCCTCGTGGCCGGGCTCTGGTTCACCCGCCGCGCACCACGGACCAGCCAGGTGCGCGCCTCGTTGATCCTCTGGGGCGGCTGGCTCGTGGTCACCGCACTGACCTTCAGCTTCATGGAAGGCACCATCCACCCGTACTACGTGGTGGCGCTGGCGCCGGCCGTGGCAGCGCTGGTGGGGATCGGCGCCGTCGAACTGTGGCGCGGACGGGAACATGCCCCGGCCCGGGTGGTCCTGGCGGTTCTGGTGGCCGGGAGTGCCATCTGGTCGGCCGTGCTGCTGGCCCGCGACCCGTCGTGGCTTCCGTGGTTGAAGTTCGTGGTCATTGCCTGCGGTGTTATTGGCGGGGCGGCCATCATGACGGGGCTGGACCGGTGGCGGGTGGGAGCCTTCAAGGCCGGGGCAAGCATCGCGATTGTGTTCTCTCTGCTGGCCGGGGGCCTGGCGCCGGCCGCCTGGACCCTGGCGACGGCGGCCCAGGGGCACACGGGCTCCATTCCGACGTCGGGCCCGTCCTCCTCGGGGCAGGGCGCCGGACCGGGCGGCGCGGGTGCGGCTGGCGGTGGATCAGGCGGCGCGGGCCTTGGCGGCGCCGGCAACTCCGCGGGCTCGTCCACCGCGCTGTACTCGCTGTTGGAACGGACCACCACCAAGTGGTCGGCAATCATCTCCGGGGCCAGCAGTGCGGCCGATCTTGAGCTCGCCACCGGCACCTCGGTCATCGACCTGGGCGGCTGGAGCGGATCGGACCCGTACCCCACGTTGGCGCAGTTCAAGGCCATGGTGGCCAACGGCGAAGTCAGCTACTTCATCGCCGGCGACATGGGCGGCGGCGGTGCGGGGGCCGGCCAGGGCGGCAGCTCGAGCATTGCCACCTGGGTGGCGCAAAACTACAAGGCCACCACGGTGGGCGGCTCCACCGTCTACAAGCTGGTTGGCTGATGGACGCCCGGCCCGGTTGCCCCTACCAAGCGGCAACCGGGCCGGGTAGTGTTCAAGCCAGAACGCGGCCACGTCGCGTTTACTTACTCACTGTGCGATTCGGAGGGTTCCGCCATGAAAAAACTCATCAATGATCCCAAGGCAGTAGTTGACGAAGCGGTGGAAGGGTTCGGCAAGGCGCACGCCGCCCACGTCACCGTCCACCCCGACCCGTTGTTCATCACCCGCAAGGACGCCCCGAAGCCGGGCAAGGTGGGGCTGATCTCCGGCGGCGGCAGCGGCCACGAACCCCTCCACGCCGGCTATGTGGGCTACGGCATGCTCGACGCCGCGATCCCCGGTGCGGTGTTCACCTCGCCCACCCCCGACCAGATCATTCCGGCGACGGCCGCAGCCAACGCGGGCGCCGGCGTCGTGCACATCGTGAAGAACTACACGGGCGATGTGCTGAACTTCGAAACGGCCGCCGAGATGGCCCAGGCCGACGGCATCGAGGTGCGCACCGTGCTGGTGAACGACGACGTCGCCGTGGAGGACTCCCTGTACACGGCCGGACGGCGCGGCGTGGGCGGCACCGTGCTCGTGGAAAAGATTGCCGGGGCCGCGGCCGAACGCGGTGACGACCTCGACGCCGTGGCCGCCATTGGCCGGCGCGTCAACGACAACGTGCGCACCATGGGCGTGGCCCTGAGTGCCTGCACCGTCCCGCACGCCGGGGTGCCGAGTTTTGAATTGGCCGAGGACGAGATTGAGATCGGCATCGGCATCCACGGCGAACCCGGCCGTCACAAGATCCCCATGGAAAACGCCGACGGCATCACCGACAGGCTGCTCGAACCCATCCTCGCGGACCTGAAGCCGGCAGCGGGGGACAAGGTCCTCTTGTTCGTCAACGGAATGGGCGGCACCCCGGCAAGCGAGCTGTACATCGTGTACCGGCACGCGGCGAAGGTGCTCGAGGACGCCGGGCTGGTGGTGGAACGCTCCCTCGTGGGCAACTACATCACGGCGCTGGAAATGCAGGGCTGCTCCATCTCGGTGCTGCGCCTGGACGACGAAATGACGGCATTGTGGGACGCACCCGTCAACACGCCGGCACTGCGATGGGGGATGTAAATGGCTGACACTCCTGCCGGGAACACCCTTGGCGCGGCCTGGGCGGCGGACTGGCTGCGGCGCAGTGCCGCCGTCGTGGCCGAGAACCGAATGGCGTTGATCGAACTTGACCGGGCCATTGGCGACGGCGACCACGGCGAAAACCTCGACCGCGGCTTCACCGCGATCCTGGCGAAACTGGACGAGGAAACACCCGCGACGCCGGGGGCTGCCTTCAAGATGGCCGCCATGACGCTGATGTCCAAGGTGGGCGGCGCCGCCGGCCCGCTGTACGGCACCGCATTCCTGCGCGCAGCCACCGCTGTGGGCGATGCGCCGGAACTGGATTCCGCGCTGCTGGCGGCCGCACTGACCGCTGCCCGCGACGGCGTCGTGGCCCGCGGCAAGGCCGAAACCGGGGACAAGACCATGATCGACGCCTGGACGCCCGCCGTCGACGCGGCCGTCGCTGCCGCGGGGAACGGGGAAACGCCTGCCGCCGTACTGACCGCCGCCGCGACTGCCGCCGAGGCAGGCGCCGTGGCCACGGATCCGCTCATCGCGCACAAGGGCCGGGCCAGTTATTTGGGGGAGCGGGCCATCGGGCACCGCGACCCCGGCGCTGCGTCGTCCGCGCTGATCCTGCGCGCCGCGGCCCAGGCAGCGGAGAGCGCTGCATGAGCGTCGCATTGGTGATTGTCTCGCACAGCTCCCAACTGGCTGCCGGGGTGGTGGAGCTGGCCGCCCAAATGGCGCCAAACGTCACCCTGCTCGCCGCCGGCGGCACGGACGACGGTGGCATCGGCACGTCCCTGGACAAGGTCATGTCCGCGCTGGAATCAGCCGGGACCGGCGACGGTGTGGTGGTGCTTGCCGATCTGGGCTCGGCCGTCATGACGGCCGAATCGGCACTTGAATTCCTCGGAAACCCCGCGGACATCCTGCTGGCGGACGCCCCCCTCGTGGAAGGTGCCGTTGCCGCGGCCGTCACGGCGCAGGGCGGCGCCGCGCTCGCCGTCGTGGTGAAGGCGGCGGAAACCGCACTTCAGCCGGCAGCGGCCGCTTTGCCGGCGGCCGCCCAGCCTGTCCCGTCCGCCGGTTCCGCGGGGGCCGTGACGGCGTTGTTGAAGCTGATCAACCCCATGGGCCTGCACGCGCGCCCGGCCGCGGTCCTGGCCGGGGAGCTGGGTGCCCTGGATGTGGAGATCGAAATCAACGGCGTGGACGGGCAATCGGTCATGATGCTCATGACCCTGGGCGCCGGTCAGGGCACCGAGCTGGCGGTCAGCGCCACCGGACCCGACGCCGAACGCGCCGTGGACCTGGTCCGCAAAGAAGTGGAGAACGGCTTCGGCGAACTCTGACCCCAACCGTTGAGGGCCCAGATCACCCCGCCAAAAACGGTTGAGAGCCCAGATAATCCCAGGATTATCTGGGCTCTCAACAATGCTGGAGGGGATTATCTGGGCTCTCAACAATGCTGGAGGGGATTATCTGGGCTCTCAACGCGGGGTGATCTGGGCTCTCAACGGGGAAGGTGGTAGCCGTCCGCGGAGTGCTGGGCCAGGCCGTCGGTGACGAGGCCGGCAAGGGCGCGTCGGAGTTGGGGGGCGTGGGTGTTCAGCCCGTGGAGTTTGCCGAGAGCAGCCGCCACGCCGGCCGGGTGTGCCAGGTGTGCCGCGGCGGCGTCCTGCTCGGTGGCCGGACCCCACAGCAGGTCTGCGTGCACGGGCGCCTCCGCGGCACGCAGCACGGCCATGACGGCGCCGCGCACCTGCCGGTCGGTGCCCGCCCACGGCTGGCCCTTGGGAATGTAGGTCGGTTCGGGCTGGCCGGCCTTGATCCAGGCGCACTGCTCCCGGACGGGGCAAAAATCGCATTTGGGGCTCCGCGCCGTACAAATCAAGGCGCCCAGCTCCATGACTCCGGCATTCCATTCGACCGATTCGGCGGGGTCGGCCGGCAGGAGTTCGGCGGCCAGTTTCATTTCCGCGGACGTCAGCGCGGGCGACGGCAGTGCCTGGCCAATGACAAGCCGGGCGTGGACGCGGCGGATGTTGGTGTCCACCACTGTTTCCCGGCGGCCAAAGGCAAAAGCGGCGACGGCGGCCGCCGTGTAGGTGCCAATGCCGGGCAGCGCCAAAAGTTCCTCGAACGTGTCCGGGACCGCGCCGTCGTGCTTTTCCACCATCATGGCGGCGGCCGCGTGCAGGCGCAGGGCCCGGCGCGGGTAGCCCAGCCGGCCCCAGGCGCGCAGCACCTCCGCGGGGGATTCGGCGGCAAAGGCGGCGGGTGTCGGCCAGCGTTCCAGCCACTCCTCCCAGACGGGTTGGACCCGGACCACGGGGGTTTGCTGCAGCATGATCTCGCTGACCAGGACGCCCCAGGGGGAGCAGTCACCCCGCCACGGCAGGTCCCGCGCCGTTTGGCGGAACCATTGCGCCACTTCCTGATGCAAGGTGTCTCCTTTTGCCCTCGATTTGCCGCCCCGTGGGCAGTTCAACTCTAGAACATGCCGGGCAAGATCACAGGTTCGCGCGGCGGCGTGGTTGGTTCGGCGGCGTCCCGGATTTCGCTACTCTGGAAGGGTGGTTACATCAGGAAAAAACGGGCAGGGCGGCGGCGTGCGCCAGCCTGCCCGCAGGCCCAAGGTTTCCGCCAAGGTTTACCGCCGACGGCGCCAAGTTGCGGCCGCGCTGGCGGTCCTGGTGCTCGCGGCGCTGGTTGCGGGCGGGATTGGCCTGGCCGGCCTGATCGCCTCCCGTGGGTCCGGGAAGTCCGACGGCGTGCCCGCGGCCGCCGCTCCGGCAGCCACCACGCAGGCCACCCAATCGCCGGCCAACCCGGTCGCAAAACCCGGCACCCCGGCGTCGGGCGTGTGCGACGAGGCCGGCATCAAGGTCGGCGGCACGGTCGACAAGACCTCCTACCCGTCCGGCCAGGACCCGAAACTCACGCTCAAAGTCACCAACACCGGCAAGTCGCCCTGTGACATCAACGTCGGCACGAGCCAGATGGAATTCAAGGTCACCAGCGGCGACGACACCGTCTTCAACTCGCGGGACTGCCAGGCGGAGTCCACCGACCTCGTGAAGAACCTGCGGCCGGGCGCGTCCGAAACCGCCACCTTCACTTGGAAACGCAACCGCACGGCCCCGGGATGCGCCAAGGGCACCAGCACCGCGGTAAGCGGCGGGGGAGCCACCTACGTATTCGTGGCGACACTGGGCAAATGGTCCAGCGACAAGGTTGTGTTCACGCTGAAATAACCGGCCGCTATTGCGAGGCTGCGGAACTGCCTTGCGCGGAGCTGCTTAGAGGAAGCGGTCCAGCAGGCTGGCTTCGGCAATGCGGGACAGGCCCTCACGCACGGTGCGGGCGCGCAATTCGCCAATCCCGTCAACCACCATGAGCTCGTCGATCGTGGCCGCCATCAGGTTCTGCAGGCCGCCGAAGTGGTCCACCAGGCGTCCGGCCACCGCGCGCGGCACGGCCTTGAGCTCGGACACCAAGCGGTAGCCGCGGGGCTGGATGATCATTTCCAGGGAGTCTGAGGTGGGCAGCCCGACGATCCCGGCAATCAGGTTCAGGTCGATGAGGTCGGCCTGGTCGATCTCCTGCAGGGCGGTGACGGCGGCGTCGACGTCGGTGACGTCCGGATCGGTGTAGTCGCGGATCACCATGTCCGCGCCCGAACCGCGCGTTGCCGACAATTCGTCCAGCTGCAGGGAAAGCAGCCGGCCGTCCGCGCCAAGTTCGAGCACGTACTGGGCGATTTCCTCGGAGATGCGGCGCACCATTTCGTGGCGTTGCAACGTCACGGCGACGTCGCGCACCGTGACCATGGCTTCGATTTCCAGGGCGGAGAGCGAACTCGTCACCTGGTCCAACCGGGCGCGGTAGCGTTCCAGCGTGGCCAGGGCCTGGTTGGCGCGGGCCAGCACCTTTTCCGAACCCTCCAGGACGTAGCGCAGCCCGTCCACGTACAGGGCGATGATCTGCATGGACTGGCTCACCGAAACCACGGGGAGGCCGGTCTGGATGGCGACGCGTTCGGCCGTGCGGTGCCGGGTGCCCGATTCCTGGGTCTCGATGCTGGGGTCCGGCACCAATTGGACGGCGGCGCGCAGGATCTTTGTCACGTCCTTGTCGCACACGATGGCGCCGTCCATCTTGGCCAGTTCACGCAGCCGGGTGGGGGCAAAATCGATGCCGATTTCAAAACCGCCGGAGCAAAGGCTCTCCATGGTCTTGTCCATGCCGAGCACGATCAATGCCCCCGTGCGCCCGCGAAGAATCCGTTCAAGCCCGTCGCGCAGCGGCGTTCCCGGGGCAACACGGGCAAGAGTAGCCTTGAGGGCCTCTTCGGGGCTGCGAAGCATTGACGAATCCTTCTTTTCAAGCGCGGGAATCCGCACAAGTCACAATGCCCATAATAGTGGGAACCGCCCGCATTTGCGGTTATTCGCCCCCGTGCAGCAGCAACTCCGTGGCCTCGGCAATGTGCTCAATCTGCTTGACCGTGAAATTGGGTGGAATGGTCCCGGGCCCGGCCGGGCTCAACGGGACCAGGGCATGGGTGAACCCCAGGCGGTGGGCCTCGTGGATGCGCTGGGTGATGCCCGGGACGGGGCGCACCTCCCCGGCCAGCCCCACCTCGCCAAACGCCACCATTTTGTGGTGCACGGGCTTGTTGATCTTGGCCGAGGCGATGGCCAGGGCAACGGCCAAATCCATGGCCGGTTCGCTCAGTTTGGCCCCGCCCACCGTGGCCACGTAGCTGTCGTCGGAATCCAGGCGCACGCCGGCCCGCTGCTGCAGCACGGCCAGCAGCATGGCGACCCGGGCGGAATCGAGCCCGCTGGTGGTGCGGCGCGGCTGCGAACCCATGGACGGGGCCAGCAGTGACTGCACCTCCGCCAGTAGCGGGCGGCGCCCCTCCATGGTGACGGTGATGCAGGTCCCGGCCACGGGACGGCTGGTGCGGGAGGTGAACAGGCCGCTGGGATCGGCCAGCCCCTCGATGCCGTCATCGGTCAGGTCAAAGCAGCCCACCTCGTCAGTTTGGCCGTACCTGTTCTTCACGGCCCGCAGCAGGCGCAGGCGCGAGTGGCGTTCGCCGTCGAACTGGCACACCACATCCACCAGGTGCTCCAGCAGGCGGGGGCCGGCAATGGAGCCGTCCTTCGTCACGTGCCCCACCAGCAGGGTGGTCATGTTCAGCCGCTTGGCGGCGGCAATGAGCGACGCCGCAACCTCGCGCACCTGCGAGACGCCGCCGGCGCTGCCATCCACCAGGGTGCTGCTGAACGTCTGCACGGAGTCCACGATCAGCAGGGCCGGCTGCACGGCCTCCACCTGGCCCAGGGCCGTACCGAGGTCGGTTTCGGCACCAAGGTAGAGGGTGTCGGCGACGGCGCCGATGCGTTCGGCGCGCAGCTTCACCTGGGCGGCGGATTCCTCGCCCGTCAGGTACAGGACCTTCTGCGGCTCCCGGCCGTGGTCGTTGCGGGCAAACTTGGCGGCCACGTCCAGCAGCAGCGTGGACTTGCCGACGCCTGGTTCCCCGGCCAGCAGGATCACGGCACCGGGCACCATGCCGCCGCCGAGCACGCGGTCCAGTTCCGGAACGCCCGTCAGGTTGTGGGCGGCCTTGGACGCGTCCACCTCGGAGATCAGCTGGGCGGGGTGCACCACGGTGGTCGCGGCGGTGGTGCGCACCACCACGGTGCCGATCTCCTCAACCGTGCCCCAGGCCTGGCATTCCCCGCAGCGGCCCACCCATTTGACCGCAGTCCAACCGCACTCAGTGCAGCGAAAATTTTGTCCGGTGTTGCTGCGAGCTGTCTTTGTTGCCATGGTTCAACCCTAGCGCCGAGCACCGACATCCCACCGCGTCTTCCAAACAGCGGGCGTCCGGGCACCGGGCAGCGGGCCGGGCTCAGAGCTTCGGCAGCAGGTCCCGGGCCTCGGCCGGATCCATCTTGGCCGTTTCCAGGATGTCCACCATGAGCGTGCGGAACAACAGCACCAGCGCCTCACCCTCCATCCGGGTGATTTCCAGGTTAGCCGGATGGAGCCGGGTGGCAATGTCGGCCAGCGAATCGCGGGCATGGCTGAGTGAGGCCTTCCCCGCACCGGCGGGGTCATGCGCCAGGGCCGCGGCCAGTTCGTCGACGGCGGCCGCGGACTCGCTCATGACCTCCGCAAGGTGCATGGTGCCGGCGTCGGACAACGCGGCATTGTTGATCACGCTGGTCAGCCGGCGGGCCAGGATCCGGCTGGAGCGCATGGCGTAGTCCACCCGCTCCATGAGCCGGGCCAGGCCGTCCACCTCCTCAAAATGCCTGCGGTACAAGGGCGAGAGCCGGGCAATTTCCACGGAGCTGCGCAAGCCCTGGCGCATGGAGTCAATGCGGGGCTGCAGATTCCGGGCCCGCACCAGCGCATGCCAGGCGGTGGTGGCGTCGTTGTACGACAACGCCGACGCGCATTCGCGCAGCACAATGGCCAGCTCGCCCAGCATGATCTTGAGGTCGTCCTTGGGCTCGCGCCGCGGATCCCGGGGCACCAGCAGCGTGGCGGCCAGCGCAAAGCAACCGCCGACGACGGCGTCGATGCTGCGCGTGAACGGCCCGCCGACGGGGACGGGAAGCAACACCACCAGCAGGGACTGCAGGGCAAGCTGGGTGGTGAAAATGGCCCCGCTGTCCAGGAAACGGGCCAGCATCACCGAAAGGAACACCACCAGGGCCGCCTGCCAGATCCCGGATCCCAACCAGTGCAGCAGCGCATCCCCCACCGCAATGCCGATGGTGCAGCCAAGCCCCACCTCCAGGACCCGGCGCAGGCGCGGATCCCGCGAAAACCCGAGGGCGATGATGGCGCTCGTGGCGGCGAACAACGGCCCGTGATGGCCCAGCACCCGCTCGGAGAAGAAATAAGCGCCCACGGCACAGACGGTGATCAGCAGGGCCGGCAGCAGCGAGTTGAAACTGCGCCGCAGCCCAAGGCGCACCCGCCGTTTCAGGAACAGCACGGTGGTCGCGGGCCTGCCAAACTCTGCCATGGGCACAAGTCTATGTCGGCGCGAACCCGCGCCCGGACAGCCTAAAGACGTCCCGGCCGTTAGCGCAAGGTGCCCACAACGGCCCCCGGCCATTAGCGCAAGGTGGGCCCCGCCGTCGTGCCTATCAACCAAAAGTCCCACCAGCGTTAACTTTCCGTTCACTTGAGGTGGACCGTCGCTTCATGTGGCGCTCGTACCGTCTAAACGTAAGGAATTGCAAAATAACCCATCGAAGAGGTAAATCGAGTGAAGGCACTTCACATTGGCCGCGTGGCCGCAGTACTCGCAGTCGGCGCACTGGCACTGACGGCCTGTGGAACTGACAACGTTGTGAGCCCCGGCAACGGCGGCTCCACGTCTGCAGCAACCGGCGCTTCCGTCTCCGGCACCTTGACCGGTACGGGTGCAACTTCCGTCTCCGCCGCCATGGACGCCTGGACCGCCGGCTTCACCGCCGCGAACCCCAACGCCAAGATCCAGTACTCTCCGGAAGGCTCCGGTGCCGGCCGCAAGGCACTGATCGCCGGCGCCGTGCAGTTCGCCGGCTCCGACGCCTACATGAAGGACGCAGAGCTCGCCAGCGCGAAGGCCAAGTGCGGCCCCGCCGGCGCCATTGACGTCCCCTGGTACATTTCCCCCATCGCCGTGACGTTCAACGTCCCCGGCGTGAAGGACCTCAAGCTCGACGCCGACACCATCGCGAAGATCTTCCGCGGCGACATCAAGAACTGGAACGACGCCGCCATCAAGGCCACGAACCCGTCGGTCACCCTGCCGAACCTGGCCATCACCCCCGTGCACCGCTCGGACAACTCCGGCACCACGCAGAACTTCACGGACTACCTGGCCCAGGCCGCCAAGTCCGTCTGGACCGATGCAGCCTCCGGCGACTGGCCCACCTCCCTGCCGGGTGAAAACGCCAAGGGTACCGCCGGTGTCATCTCCACCGTCACCTCGACCTCCGGTGCCATCGCCTACGCCGACGATTCCGCCGTCACCGACGCACTGGGCAAGGCCGAGCTGAAGGTTGGCGACAACTTCGTCGCGATCTCCGCCGAGGCCGCCGCCAAGGCCGTAGACCTGGCCACCCCGGTTGCCGGTCGTGGCGCCAACGACCTCTCCCTGAAGCTGGACCGCACCACGACCGAAGCCGGCGCCTACCCCGCCGTCCTCGTCTCCTACGGCGTGTTCTGCGCAACCTACCCGGACGCCGCAACGGTTGACCTGGCAAAGGCATTCGGCAGCTACGTGGTCAGCACCGCCGGCCAGCAGACGGGTGCCCAGGCAGCCAAGAGCTCGCCGTTGTCCGCCGCCCTCGCCACCAAGGCACAGGCAGCAATCAACTCGATCACCGTCAGCAAGTAAGTAACCAGGACGTCAAGCAAAGGGTAGAGATTGTCCACCACCAAGCTCAGCAGCGGTGTTGGCACCGGTCGCGCCGGAGATAAGGTTTTCTCCGGCGCGGCGCTCGGCGCCGGCGTCCTGATTCTCGTAGTTCTTTTTTCGGTCGCATTGTTCCTGTTTGTCCAGGCGCTGCCGGCGTTCTCCGCGAACCCGGCAGACGTGACGGGAGGGAACGGGTTCTTCCCCTACATCCTCCCGATCGTGATCGGCACGCTCATCGCGGCCGCCATCGCGCTGGTCATTGCGACCCCGATTGGTGTGGCGGTGGCCTTGTTCATCTCCCACTACGCACCGCGCAAGCTGGCCCACGGGCTCGGTTACCTGGTGGACCTCCTGGCCGCCATCCCGTCGGTTGTCTACGGCGCCTGGGGTGCAACGTTCCTTGCCAGCCAACTCAAGGAACCGTACCAATGGCTTGCGGACAACCTGGGTTGGATCCCGATTTTTGCCGGACCGGCCTCCGCCACCGCAAAAACCATGCTGACCGCCGGGATCGTGCTGGCCGTCATGGTCCTGCCGATCATTGCCTCGCTGTCGCGTGAAATCTTCATGCAGGCCCCCATGCTGCACCAGGAAGCGGCGTTGGCGCTGGGTGCCACCCGTTGGGAAATGATCCGCATGGCCGTATTGCCGTTCGCCCGCGGCGGCATCATCAGCGCCGTCATGCTTGGCCTGGGCCGCGCCCTCGGTGAAACCATGGCCGTGGCGCTGGTACTGTCCTCGGGGCCGCTGATCGGCAGCCTCATCCGGTCCGGCAACCAGACGGTCGCCGCCGAAATTGCCCTTAACTTCCCGGAGGCCTTCGGCCTGCGCCTGAACGAGCTGATCGCCGCCGGCCTGGTCCTGTTCTTCATCACCCTGGTAGTGAACGTGGTGGCCCGCTGGATCATCAGCCGCCACAAAGAATTCTCGGGAGCCAACTGATGTCCACTCTCATGAGCGAACGCAAAAGCTCCGCACTGACCCGCGGACGCCTGCCCAAGTACACCCCGTATGTGGTGGCCGGCTCCGCAATCGTGGTCGCCGCCGCCCTGATGTCACTCATCGGCTTCAACGCCTTCGGCTGGGGTGTCCTCTCGGCCATCCTGTTCGCACTTGGCACCGTGGTGAGCGCCGCCGTCGTCGAAGGCCGCCGCCGGGCAGTGGACAAGCTCGCCTCCGCCCTCGTGGTGGGTGCCTTCCTGGTGGCGCTGCTGCCGCTGGTCTCCGTCATTTGGACGGTGCTGGTCAACGGCATTCCGGGCCTCCTGTCGCCGGGCTTCCTGTCCACGTCGATGAACGGCGTGACGGGCATCCAGGACAACGCCGCCACGACAAACCACACCCCGGTGCTCGGTGGCGCCTACCACGCACTGATCGGCTCCGTGCTGATCACGCTCTGGGCCACCATCATCTCGGTGCCGGTGGGCCTGCTGACCTCCATCTACCTGGTTGAATACGGTGCCGGCAACAGGCTCTCGAAACTGATCACGTTCTTCGTGGACGTCATGACCGGCATCCCCTCGATCGTGGCCGGCCTGTTCGCCGCGGCGTTCTTCGCCATGATCATGGGCCCCGGCACGAAGACCGGGTTCGTGGCCGCCGTCGCCCTCTCGGTGCTCATGATCCCCGTGGTGGTGCGCTCCAGCGAGGAAATGCTCAAGATCGTGCCCAACGAACTCCGCGAGGCCTCCTACGCCCTCGGTGTCCGCAAATGGCGCACCATCCTGAAGGTCGTCATTCCGACGGCGATCTCCGGCATCGCCTCCGGCGTCACCCTGGCCATTGCCCGCGTGATCGGCGAGACGGCTCCGCTGCTCGTGACGGCCGGCTTTGCCACGACCATCAACTACAACGTGTTCTCCGGCTGGATGGCGTCACTGCCCACGTTCATCTACACGCAGATCATGTCGCCCACGTCGCCGTCGAACCCGGACCCGTCCAACCAGCGCGCCTGGGCCGCGGCCCTGCTGCTGATCCTGCTGGTCATGCTCCTGAACCTCGGCGCCCGCCTGGTGGCACGCATGTTCGCGCCAAAAACCGGCCGCTAAAACGAAGAAACGGAATCAATCCCATGTCTAAACGCATCGACGTCAGCGAGTTGAACGTCTACTACGGCGACTTCCTGGCCGTGGAAGACGTCAGCATCACCCTTGACGCGAAGTCCGTCACCGCCTTCATCGGCCCGTCCGGTTGCGGCAAGTCAACGTTCCTGCGCACCCTGAACCGGATGCACGAGGTCATCCCCGGCGCCCGCGTCGAAGGCAAGGTGCTGCTCGACGGCGACAACCTGTACGGCGACGGCGTGGACCCCGTGACGGTGCGCAGCCAGATCGGCATGGTGTTCCAGCGGCCCAACCCGTTCCCCACCATGAGCATCCGCGACAACGTGCTGGCCGGTGTGAAGCTCAACGGCCGCCGCATGTCCAAGTCCGACGCCGACGACCTCGTGGAATCCTCCCTGCAGGGCGCCAACCTGTGGAACGAGGTCAAGGACCGTCTTGGCAAGCCCGGATCCGGCCTCTCCGGCGGGCAGCAGCAGCGCCTGTGCATCGCCCGCGCCATCGCCGTCTCACCCGACGTGATCCTGATGGACGAGCCCTGCTCCGCCCTCGACCCGATCTCCACGCTCGCCATTGAGGACCTCATCAACGAGCTCAAGGACGAATACACCGTGGTGATCGTGACCCACAACATGCAGCAGGCCGCCCGCGTGTCCGACAAGACGGCGTTCTTCAACATCGCCGGCACGGGCAAGCCGGGCAAGCTCATCGAGTTCGCCGAAACCGCCACGATCTTCAACAACCCGGCGCAGAAGTCCACCGAGGACTACGTCTCCGGCCGCTTCGGATAACCCACCCTTTTTCCATGCGCACGACACGCGGGCGTACCTTGCGCTCCCTCGGGGGCTGCGCAACGCGCACCGGTGTGTCGTGCGCATTTCCGAAGGCATCCGAAACATTGTGTCGGCCACTGTGGTGCCGCATAGGCTGAAATCATGACTACGCTTCCCGCCGTGCGCGGCGCCCACCTCGTTGGATCCATCAACCAGCCCACCGCGGAGGACACCCTGCGCGTCGTGGCCGGCAACCTGGGCGGCCATGTTGCGCGGATACCCGACGGCGAGGTTGGCGAACGCTTCCACTGGATCCTTTTCCAGGGTGCCGCGTTCGACGCCGTCGACGGCCTGGAGCGCGTCGCCATCGACCCGATCGTCGCCGCCGGTTTCGACGTCCGGCCGCTGACCCTCGACGGCAGTGTTCCGGCCGCGGAACTCGCCTTTGGACCGTTGGGTTACGCCGATGCGGCGCTGGCAAGCTACGCGGACTTCAAGGCCCTGCGCGACGCCGGCGTCATCGCGGCGGGAACCCGTTTCCAGGTGTGCGTGCCCACCCCTTTGGCGCCGCTTTCGGTATACGTCACCCCGGCCGAACGGCCCGCCGTGTACCCCGCCTACGCGGCCGCGATCCGCCGCGAGATCGCCCAGATCGCCGCCGGCATTCCCGCAGCGGACCTGGCCATCCAGATCGACATGGCAACCGAGTTTTCCTACATCGAACAGGTGGGCGTGCGCGGCACGAAGCCCTTCCCCTGGTTCGTGGCGGGCCTCGCCGAAGGCGCCCAGGCGTCAACCGACGAGGTCATCGCCGGATGTGCCACCCTTGCCGCCGAGGCGGCCGCGTCGGTGCCCGACGCCGTACAGCTCGGCTTCCACCTTTGCTACGGCGACGTGGCCGAGAAGCACTTCGTGGAGCCCGCCGACGCCGCCAACCTGGTCGCCGTGGCCAACGCCCTTGCGGCCAAAGTGGCGCGCCCCATCGAGTTCCTGCACCTGCCGGTCCCGATCGAGCGCGACGATGCGCAGTATTTTGCGCCCCTGCGCGGCCTCGCGTTGCACCCGGAAACCTCGCTTTTCCTCGGCCTGGTGCACCACGAAGATGGCACGGAGGGTGCGCTTCGCCGCCTGGCCGCTGCCCGGCCGGCACTGGCCGACGCCGGCCTCACCGAGTTGGGCATCGCCACCGAGTGCGGTTTTGGCAGGGGTCCCGCGGAACGCACGGCACCCCTGCTGCGCCTGCACGCGGACGTCATTGCGGCCGCGAACGCCTGAGCCTCCGTTGAGGGCCCAGATAATCCCCGCGTTGTCGACAACCGGTGCGGCGGATTATCCGGGCCCTCAACGGCTGATCTGCCGGGTCCAGCCCTGGGCGCGGAGCGCTTCGCGGACAAGCGCGACGGCGGCCTTGTCGCCGTCGTTATCCAACATCGCCTTGGTGATTCTCAACTGTCGCCAGCCGAGCCTCGCCATCAGGGCATCGCGCGCGTTGTCGATGGCCCGCTGCCTCGCTGTTAGGTGGTGGCGGCCGTCGTACTCGATCGCCACTTTCCACTCCGGCAAGGCAAGGTCCGGCCAGGATGCGTCCGTCCCGTTCCAGTCCTTGACCACATAGTTGAGTGTCAGCTCGGGGATTCCGGCCCGCTCCAGGCTGAGCCGCAAGAACGATTCAGGTGCCGAATCAACTCCGACGCGTATCAACGTCGCAGCTTCCCTGGCCAGGACAATCCCGCGACGGTGGAATTCACCCCTGACTGCGTTCCTGAGATCCGCAAGCTGCACCAGGGGGATGCGTTTGGGCCCAAAGCTGCGCTCATGTTCACAGACCAGGAAGTCTCCCGCCGCGACCAGGTCGTCGAGGGTAAGGACTGCAGCCAGGTCCAGCCACGTTCGAAGGGGCGATGTGACGGCGAGCCCATGGAGCCAGCGAATGTCCCCGGGACAAATTTTGGTGCGATGCCCGCACACGCCATTGCGCCGCGGCGATTTCGCCGACGCTTCGCGGCTGACGTGGATGCCAAAGTCGCCGGCAAGCCCCGGAGGCAGCGGGATGCCCCAAAGCAGCGCTGCCGTCGCATGGCTGACGACGCCGTCCGGAGTCACCTCAAGCACGGGGCGGATCAGCTCCGGCAGGGCCTGCGCTACGTCCCACGGGACCCTGATGCCGCGGCTTGGTGTGTGCATCCCCGTGCCGGTGGTTTGCCGTCGGGGGACACCGCACGCGTCCGATTCAGCCAGGGTGAAGGACCTGCCCCGGAGGAACTGCGGAAGTGATGAGTCGGAGTCCATGGTTTAAGTCTGGACCGGCAATCCGGCACGCATTCGAGTTATCCACAGTTTGAGGGCCCAGATAATCCGGACAATGCGGCGGATTATCTGGGCCCTCAACCCCGGTGGGGCGGATTATCTGGGCCCTCAGCGTCGGTGGGGCGGATTATCTGGGCCCTCAACGGCTCAGGACAGCGGCGACAGCGCCAGGTAGAACACGGCGCCGAGGAAAGTGCACGCAAAGGGAGTGATCACCCACATGCCCAGGATGCGCCGCATGAAGCGCGGATTCATCATGGGGAAGCGTTGGTTCCGGCCGGCCCCGGCGATGGCCGAGGTCACCGTGTGCGTGGTGGATAGCGGCAACGCCAGCCCGATGGCGCCCACGAACAGCAGGGCAGCCGCCACGAATTGGGCCACAAAACCGCGCATCGGATCCACCCGCACCAGCCGTTGTCCCAGCGTGTAGGAGATCCGCCAGCCGCCGAACAAGGTGCCCAGGGTCAGGAAAACGGCCGTGAAGATCGGCACCCACACCGGCAGCTCCCCGGCCCCGCTGACACCGGCGGCCAGCAGCGCGTACAGGACCACCGCCGTCGTGCGCTGGCCGTCCTGGAGCCCGTGCCCAAACGCGACCGACGCGCCGGCCACCGACTGCAGCTGCCGGGTGCGCCGGTTGACCAGGTTCGGGGCGGTGTTCCTGGACGCCCAGGCGGTGGGGTAGACGGCAACGTAGCCGAGCACGAACGCCACCACGGGGGAGATCAGCAGCGGCAGCACCACCAGGGTCAGCAGCGTGGTGTTGATGCCCTGCAACGGCGGATGTCCCAGCAGCGTCGCACCCAGGGAAGCGCCCACCAGGCCGCTGATCAGCCCGTGCGTGGACGACGACGGGTACCCGCGCCGCCATTGGTAGACGCCCCACAGGCAGGCGCTGGCCAGCCCGGCAAGGAGCATCAACAGCCCCGTACGCCCGGACGGGACGGTGAACAAGCGGTTGGCAAAAACGGAGACCAGCGCAACGCTTATGAGTGCGCCGAGACAGTTGAAGAGCCCGGCCAGCAGCACGGCGACGGTGGGTGTCAGGGCGTGGGTGCGCACGGAAAGTGCGACGGCGGAGGAGACGTCGCGGAAGCCGTTGAGGAACGCGAAAGCCGCCGCGGCAACGATCACGGCGCCGAGCAGGAACGTCACCAAGCTCAAGATTCCTTGACGATAAGGCTGCCCACCTGGGCGGACACCGAGCGCATCTGGCGGCTGGCCGCGGCAAATTGGTCGGCGACCGTGCGGTACTTGATGAAGCTGCCGGTGCTGTGTTCCTCCAGGAGTTCGGCAACCAGGACCCTGTGCGTGTGGTCGGCCCGTTTGGCCAGGCGCAGGACCTCCAGCCAGTAATCCTCCAGTGAATCCAGGTCGTTGAGGCGCTTCATGGCGGCGGCGGTCAGCTCGGCCTGGCGGGAGAGGATCTCCAACTGGTCCGCGGCACGGGCCGGAATCCGTTCAAGGGAGTACAGCTCGATCAGTTCCGCGGCGCCCGTGAGCATTTCGCTGGTCTCGTTGAGCAGCCGGCCCAGGGCGTACAGATCTTCGCGGGGGAGCGGATTGATGAAGCTGGTGCGCATGTGCGTGAGCAGGGTGGCGAACTCGGCCGTCGACGCGGCCTCGTGCTGGCGCATGGTTTCGGCCAAGTCCCCAAAGTCGGCCCGCCGGGCCCCAAGAAGCTCGGCCAGGGTGTGCGTGCCGGCCAGGACTTTTTCTGCCATGCGGGCCAGGGTATCCAGTCCCGCAGTCTCTTGAGGGAAGAATCGCAGCTTCACGTGGGGGAGACCTTTGTTTCGGTGGATCCAGGGCATAAAAGTGGTGTCGAACCGGGAGCGCCTCTCGGCACAGGGCCGCTCAAAGCGGCTAAAAAATGGAGCCCGGGGGTTCCGCAGTTCGACACCACTTTCAGTGTTCTACGTTGCGTCCCCGCTGTCAACCGGAGCCCGCGAACCGCGCTTTGGACAGGTGGCGGGAGTCACAAATATGCCGCCGTTTTCTAGTCCAGTTCACCCTTGCGCCAGGATGCCGCCGCGCCCTCGAGGTCCTCGGCCGTGCGCACCAGCTGGTGGGCCTTCTTGGTCAGCGCCGCGGCATGCTCGGGGTGGGCGGAGTCGCGATCGTTCGCCACGAGGGCCTGGCCCAGGGCCACCACGCGGCAAAACGCGGCCGAGCGTTCCAGCGCAACGTCAAAGTCGCCGTCGAACGCCCCCGACAGGATGGCGTCGGCCATCGTGGTGATCTCGTCGGCGCCGGGCGGCTCGGCCACCCCGGCCACCGCGTTCGCCACCTGGGCCTTGTGCTGGCCGGCGCGGAAGAACACGCTGATGCCCTCCGGGTCCTGGATGGTGGCGGCACGCAGGGCATACAGCCGCCACAGCGCTCCGGGCAGGGATCGGGCGGGGCTCGCGGCCCACATTTCGGCTATCGCCTCAAGGCCTTGTTTGTCGGCAAGCTTGACGAGGCGCTTGGTAATTTCGGGGTCATTGCTCTCCCGGCCGCTGTTCACGAGGGCGCGGGCGGCAAGGTGCGCGGCCTCGGAAACGCGGGCGGGATCGGTCCCACCGGCGAACGGCTCAAAGTCCACTGGCGCAAAGGGCAGCGGCTTGTGCGGTCGGGGGACGCTGTTGCCTGGTACGTGGTTCATGACATGACACTACGCCTGCTGCAGGGCGTGGTCGAGACTGCGGGAGTGCGGGGCGCGCAACCACGCACGACGGCGCCCGTCCGCGGTGCGGCGTGTGGCGGCGGGCGGGCTGTGGCGGAGCCATTTTTCCGCGCCGATCCGGGCTTAAATTGCAATCCGGGCCGTGCCGTGGGGTAGTGTAATGTCCGATAACTTTTCCGTGCTGGATCTTTTCCCGCGGAGGGTTGTCGCTAGGTCGGGCCTTTAGCTCAGTTGGTAGAGCATCGGACTTTTAATCCGTGGGTCATGGGTTCGAGCCCCATAGGGCCCACCGACCGAAGAGCCCCGGATTTCAAGCAACACTTGAGGTCCGGGGCTCTTTCCTTAGGATCTTCACTTTGGTCAGCGGGTGCTCCGGCGCCCCTTGGCTCACGGCCGTCCGGTGCGCAGAGGCACCTGGCGGGTTCACGCGACGGTGGCCGCGGTTGTGGCCGGAATGGAACGCACGTGCACAAAGTAATCGCCCGCCTGGCCGGGGCCCTGGCCCTAACTGTGGCCGTGACCGCAGGGGTCGCCGCCCCCGGAAACGCCCTGACAACAAACGCACCGGCAACAAACGCACCGGCAACAAACGCACTGCCCGGAATTGCAGCCGCCGGGACAGCAGCAGCGGCAGTGGCGCCCGCAGCGGCGTCGGACCTCATCAAGGACAGCAACATCGCCCAGCTCGCGGAGGTGCTGACCGGGATCAACAAGTTCCGGGCGTCCAAGAAGCTGGCGCCGGTCAAGTTCACCCCCGCGATCGCGCAGGTGTCCCAGGGCTGGTCCGACACCATGGGGGCCAACGCGAACTTTTCGCACAACCCGAACTACTTCAAGGGATACCCGGCGGGCTGGACGAACGCCGGCGAGATCATTGCCGCCCGGTGGGACCGCAGCGGGGCGGGCCTGGTACAACAGTGGATCGACTCGAAACCGCACAACGCCATCATGTCCGATCCGGCATATACCACCGTGGGCATCGGGATCGCTTTCACCAACGGGGTGCCGGCCGCCACCCCGACGCGTTACACCATGTACGGGACGGTGAACTTTGCCGCTTACAAGGTGAACCCGTCGCCAAGCTACGCGACCGTGCAGGAGTGGCAGGACCAGGTCAATACCCCGGCCGGGCCCGCCATCAAGGCCGGAAACCTGGTGGCCAGGGACGGCGCCGGCGTGCTGTGGAACTACGGCTCGCCGACCCTTGGCAATCGCAAGCAACTGGCCACCGGCTGGAATGCGAACACCGCAACGTTCGTCGTCGACTGGAACCAGGACGGCATCATGGACCTGCTGACCCAGGGAAACAACGGGGACTTGAGCATCCGCTTCGGCAACCGTACCGGCACACTGGCGGCTCCCGTGGTGATTGGGCGCGGCTGGCAGGGCCTGGCCGTCACCGTTGGCAAATGGAACAAGGCAAACAAGTTCCCCTCCGTCGTGGCCAAGGACGCCGGCGGCAAGCTCCTGTACTACCCCAATGTGGACGGCAGGTCCTTCGGCGCCAAGGTGGTGATCGGCTCGGGCTGGGGTCCGCTCACGATCGTCCAGATCGACTTTGACGGCAACGGGACCAACGACCTGCTGGCCCGCGCCGCCGACGGCAAGCTGTACCTGTACAAGGGTACGGGCAGCAACGGTTTTGCCGGCGCACGCACCCTGGTCGGCAGCGGCTGGGTCGGGATGACCCTGACGCCCGCGCACGGCCTCAAGGGCGCCGGCGCCCGCGGGATCGTGGCCAAGCGGACCGACGGCACCTTGCTGTACTACGGCATGGGCGCCGGCAGCTGGAAGCCGGCCGAGAAAATCGGCAACGGCTGGTCCGCCTACTCGGTGGCCGCAAGCAGCGACTAGGCCCGTCCGGCCGGGTGTCCGCTTCGGCGCACCCGGCACCCGGATGGCAAGATGGTTCCATGACTTCCTCAGCGATTAGCGCCCCCGCCCTTGCCCTGACCATTGCCGGTTCCGAGGCGACGGGAGGGGCCGGTGCGCAGGCGGACCTGAAGACGTTCCAGGAACTTGGCGTGTTCGGGATCGTGAACCTGACCTGCATCGTCTCCTTCGACCCCAAGGACAACTGGAACCACCGCTTCGTGCCCGTGGACCAGCAGGTCATCGCCGACCAGCTTGAAGCGACGACGGCGGCCTACGGCAAGGCGTCCGGCGCGCCCACCGTCCTGGAGACCGTGAAGATCGGCATGCTGGGCAGCCCGGCCACGATCGGCACAGTGGAAACCGCGCTCAAGGACGCCGCGTTCACGAACGTGGTGCTGGATCCGGTGCTGATCTGCAAGGGCCAGGAGCCCGGCCACGCGCTGGACACCGACCAGGCGCTCAAGGCCCAGATCCTGCCGCTGGCCACCTTTGTCACGCCCAACCACTTCGAGGCCGAATCCCTCTCCGGCCTGACCATCAACAATGTGGACGATCTGGTGGCCGCGGCCCGCAAGATCCACGAGATCAGCGGCGCCGCCGTCCTCGCCAAGGGTGGGGTCCGGCTGGAGGGTGCGGACGCCGTCGACGTCTTCTTTGACGGTGAGACGCTGGAAATCCTCTCTGCCCCCAAGGTGGGCGAGGTGGCGGTTTCGGGTGCCGGCTGCTCGCTGGCAGCGGCCGTGACGGCCGAGCTGGCCAAGGGCGCCACCCCGTTGGAGGCGGCCAGGACGGCCAAGGCGTTTGTCACCGAGGGCATCAGGAACCGCGTGGTTTCCGGCGCCCCGTTCACGGCCCTGTGGCAGGGTGGCGCCGGGCGCTAACAAGCTGTTGCCAGCACCGTGGCATTGTGCCAAGCTCGCCTTATGAGCGAGGAAACCGAAGGGCGCGGCGACGCATTTGAGGCCGATGTGGCCATGACGCGCAACGATGCACATCACAGGTACGAACTGCACGAGGCCGGCCGGTTGGCGGTGGTCATCGTCTTCCATGACCTTCCCGGGCACATCGACCTCATCCACACCGAGACGCAGCCCGGCTTCGAGGGCCGCGGGCTGGCCAAGGTGTTGGTCCGCTACGCCCTTGACGACGTGGTGGCCTCCGGCAAGCGCATCATCCCCCATTGCCCCTATGTGGCCCGGTTCGTGGAGAAACATCCCGAGCTCTACACGCAGTACACGGACCTTCCGGACGGGCTGTAGGTGGGTCGCCCCATCGCGCTGGTCACAGGCGCCACCGCCGGCCTGGGCGCCGAGTTTGCCCAGCAGCTGGCCAAGTCCCACTATGACCTGGTGTTGGTGGCCCGCGACGCGTCCCGGCTTCACGCCAAGGCGGCGCGGTTGCAGCAGGACTTCGGCGTCGACGTCGAAGTGCTGCCCGCCGATCTGTTGACGGACGACGGCGTGGCCGCCGTGGGTGCCCGGCTCGCCGATGCCGGGCGGCCGGTTTCCCTGCTGGTCAACAATGCCGGGTTCGGGCTCGTGACACCCTTTGAGGAAAGCACGCTCGACGACGAATCCCGGCAGCTGCGAATCCTTGCCACGACCCCCATGGAACTGATGCACGCGGCACTCGGACCCATGCTGGAGCGCGGGGAGGGCCGCATCATCAACGTGGCGAGCGTCGCCGGGTTCATACCCCGTGGATCGTATGGGGCGGCGAAGGCCTGGGTCATCAACTTCAGCCGCTTCGCCAATCTGCGCTACGGTTCGCGCGGAGTTTCCGTGACGGCCGTCTGCCCGGGGTTTGTTCGCACGGAATTCCACCAGCGCATGGGCGCCGACCTGGGCCGCATCCCCACCTGGATGTGGTTGAAACCGGCCCAGGTGGTCAGGGAGGGGCTGGCCCACAACGCCGCCGGCCGTGCCGTGTCCATCCCGTCCAGGCGGTATTCCACGCTGATTGCGCTGAGCCGGCTGGTCCCGGACAAACTGGCTGCGGCCGCCGGCAACCGCGGCCGGTAGTTGGGCCCGGCGATCGAGACTGTCGAGAACTGTTGAGAGCCCAGATAATCCCAGGATTATCTGGGCTCTCAACGCCTCTGCCGGGTCAACGGGGCGTCAGGATTGGGCCGTTCGCCGTATGGAAGGCGTTAAAAACGCCTCCGGTCGGTCCGTGCGGTGCTCCCATTGAAGTGAGGGACATGACGGTCACAAGGAACCGCCAGCCCATCCTTCATGGGAGTGACGCGAAGCATGGAAGCAATGGAAAACCGGACACAGCAGCTTGTTGCCGAATCGGTGGCGGGTGCCGGCGGGTTCGTGGCCGTGGACGACGCCGGGGAATTCACGTTCTACCCCTCGGAGGCGGCGCTGCTGGCCGACTTTGAATACACGGCCGAGGCCATCTGCATCGTGGGCCGCGACGGCGGCGGATTCCGGCTGGTGCTGGATGCGGAGCGCAAACTGGCCATGTCCACCGGTCTGGGGCCCGTTGACTTTTCCTGGTTGCGCCAGGCCTGGCTGCGGGCCCAGCGGGACAATCCTGCACATTACCCGCTGCGTCGGTTCTACCCGGCAGGCCGGGACACCCTGCTGGCCTGCCTGTTTGAAACCCTGTATCTGGAAAACGCGTTGGAAGCCGTGGAATGGCAGCTGCTGATGAACGGCACGGAAACGCACCCCGTGACATTGCGCGACGTCGACGCCCGGCTGGGCGCCCGTGACTCCTTGGAGCATGCGCGGGTGCGGGACCCGTTTGGCCACCACTACCGCCCCGTGCGGGTTCCGGGCCATCCTGCCCGGTCCGGCGGCCGCCACGGCAACGTCACGATCTACGCTGAAATTGCCGAGGCGGTCCGCGGGGCCTAGGGCCATGAGGTTGGGCCCGGTGTTTAGGGCACCGGATCCAGTTCGCGGGCCTCCGGCAGGCCCACGGTCACGGGGATGCCGCTACCCGGCGTCGGCGGCTCATAGGTGTCGTCGAAGGGCATGTGGTCCATGTCCAGGAGCGGGTTGTCGTCCTGGGTGGCGACAAGTTCGCGCGCCTCGGCCAAGGTGTCGACGCTGGGCATGGAGCCCGGCAACGGCTTTTGCGCCGATTCCCGCAGGAAGAAGATCGCCACGGCGCCGATGAGCGAGGTGAGCATCAGGTAATAGGCCGGCATCATGTCATTGTTGGTGAGATTGATCAGGCCCTCGATGATGAACGGCGTGGTTCCGCCAAAGATCGCCACCGAGAAGTTGTACGCGATGCCCATGCCGCCGTAACGGCTGGACGTCGGGAACAGTGCCGGAAGTGACGACGCCAGGTTGGCAACGTAGAACGTCACCGGGAAGGCGACCAGGGCAAGCCCGGCCAGCGTGGTCCAGACATTGCCGACGCCGATCAGCAGGAACGCCGGTATCGAGAACGCCACGGTGCTCAACGCGCCCACCCAGAGGACCGGCCGGCGGCCAATCTTGTCGGAGAGCCGCCCCGTCAAGGGGATGCAGGCGGCCATGATGACCAGCACGGGGATGGTCAGCAGGGTGCCGTGGAGTTCGTCGTAGCCCTTGGATTCGGTCAGGTACGTGGGCATGTACGAGGTCAGCGCGTAGCCCACCGTGTTGGCGGCGGCCACCAGGACCATGGCCAGCACAATCTGGCGCCAGTAGACCTTCACGAGCCGGATGGGCCCGCTGGCCGTGTCCTCGTCGGAGGCGACGGCGGTCTTGGCCGAATCGGCCTGCGCATCCAGGGCTGCCTGGAATTGCGGAGATTCCTCGATCTTGCTGCGGAAGTAGATGGCGATCAGGCCCAGTGGACCGGCCACCAGGAACGGGATGCGCCAGCCCCACTCCTCCATGGCCGCTTGGCCAAGGGTCAGTTGGAGCACCGAGACCAGGGCCGCACCGAGCGCGAAGCCCAGGTAGCTGCCCATGTCCAGGAAGCTGGCAAAGTAGCCGCGGCGCTTATCGGGCGCGTATTCACTGACAAACGTCGTGGCACCGGCATATTCGCCACCCGTGGAGAACCCCTGGACCAGCTTCAGCAGTACCAGCAGGGCAGCAGCCCAAATGCCGATCTGTGTGTAGCCGGGCAGCAGGCCCACGGCGAATGTCGATGCCGCCATGATCATCAGCGTCGCGGCCAGCACCTTTTGCCGGCCGACCTTGTCACCCAGCCAGCCAAAGACCACGCCACCCAGGGGGCGGGCCAGGAAGGTGGCTGCAAAGGTTCCAAGTAGGAACAAGGTCTGGACGCTCTTGTCGGCCTCCGGCAGGAAGACGGGTCCCATCGTGGTGATGAGGTAGCCGAACACGCCGACGTCGTACCATTCCATGGTGTTGCCGACGATGGTTCCGCCGATTGCTTTTCTCAGCATGGGCTTGTTGACGACGTTGACGTCATCCACGGCAAGCCGCCGTCGTTTGAGTTGTGGCAGGCGGGGCAATTTGGGCCGGGCCTGCGGTCGTTCTGCGGTGTCCTTAACACCTGTTTCCGGTTGAATCGTGCTTCGGTCTTTGGGCATTTGTACATCCCCTTACGGAGGTCATTTGCTTGCGACTTTCTGCTGCATCGCTACGGGCAGACTATAAATTCTAACAGATGGACTAATTCAAGGCCCATTGGAGACTCCCGTCACGTACCAAAAAACCCTTGAAAATCCGCGGATTTTGCGGCCCTCAAGGGTTATTTGGCACAGCGAAGCTAATTAATTTGGGTGTGGTGCTTGGTGCCGTTTAGGCGTCGTGGTCGGTCTCCAAAATGCGCACCAGGGTCTCCAGTGCGTCGTCGGCGCCGGGGCCCTCGGCGCGGAGCACCACGACCTCGCCGTGCTCGGCACCCAGGCCCATGATCGAAAGCATGCTTGACGCGTCCAGGGCGTCCTCGGCGGGCTCGCCCAAACGGGCGATGGTCACCTCGAGGCCAAGGTCTCCGGCAGCCTCGGCGAAGATGGCGGCGGGGCGGGCGTGGAGTCCCACGCGGCTGGCAATGGTGGCGGTACGTTCACTCATGATGAGCTCCTTACGGTTTGGCTGAAATTGTTGGTTGGGGGGCGGTGGTTGAGCTTGTCGAAACCCGAGCCTGTCGAAACCCGGATCTCGACAAGCTCGATCACCGGTGGTTAGAGGCCCAGCTCGGCCAGGACGGGCAACTCGGCCCGCACCAGCTCACGGGCTTCGGTGGCGGAGGCGGCCGCAACGGCCCGGGTGGCCAGGCGGCGGGCCAGCTCCGGGGTGACGGAACGCAGCACGGTGCTGACGGCCGGGATGGCCCGGGCCGTCATGGACAGGGAACTTACGCCCAGCCCGGCCAGGACGACGGCAAGGGCCGGGTCCGCGGCCGCCTCGCCACACACTCCCACGGGCTTGCAGGCCGCGCCATTGCCGGCAGCGGCGGCCTGCGCGGCCGCCCCGTCAACGGTGGCCTGGACGAGGGTCAGGACGGCCGGCTGCCAGGGATCGTTGAGCGTGGCCAGCGGGCCCAGCTGGCGGTCCGCCGCCATGGCGTACTGGGTGAGGTCGTTGGTGCCGAGGCTGACGAATTCCACCCGGTCCAGCAGGTGCCGGGACGTTAGCGCTGCGGATGGAACCTCCACCATGACGCCGGGAGTTTTCAGCCCGGCCGCACCGCAAAGCGCGGCGAAGTCGGCGGCCTCCGCGGCCGTGGAGATCATGGGCGCCATGACCCACACGTCGGCGCTGGCTTGTCCGGCGGCGTCGGCAATGGCCGCGAGCTGCCGGGCCAGGACGCCGGGGGAGGTGGTGTCGGTGCGGTAGCCGCGCACGCCCAGCGCCGGGTTGGGCTCGGTGGAATCGGTCAGGAACGGCAACGGCTTGTCGGCGCCGGCGTCGAGCGTTCGCACCACCACCTTCTTGCCGGGGAATGCGTCAAAGACGCCCTTGTAGGCGGCCACCTGTTCGTCGTGGCCGGGCTCGGTGTCGTGCCCCAGGAAGCAGAACTCGGTGCGCAGCAGGCCCACGCCCTGGGCATTCGCTGCGGCCGCGGCCACGGCATCCTTGGCACCGCCCACATTGGCCAGCAGGTCGAGGCGGGTGCCGTCGGCAAGCTGCCCGGCGCCGTCGAACGCGCTGAGCAGGGAAGCCTGCTCACGCCACTTCGCGGCGGCGGCCAGCTCCGGCTCGCCGGGATCGGTGGTGATGGTACCGCCGGCGCCGTCGACGTAAACGACGTCGTCGTCGGCTAGTTCCAGCACCCCGGCGGCGGCCACGACGGCCGGCAGGCCCAGGTTGCGGGCAATGATGGCGGTGTGGGACTGCGGTCCGCCGCCGGCGGTTACCAGGGCGATCACCTTGGTCGGGTCAAGCGTTGCGGTGTCGGCCGGGGCCAGGTCCTCGGCAACCAGGATGAACGGAACGTCCGCATCCGGGATCACGGGGGCCGGCACACCGCGCAGCGCCGCAACAATGCGGGAGCGCACGTCCAGGACATCGTGGGAACGTTCGGCCATGTACCCGCCCAGGCTGATGAGCATGGCTGCCACGTCGTTGCCGGCGTCCCAGATGGCGCGCTGCGCGGAGGAGCCGGCGTTGATGAGCTTCACGGCGGCCTTGATCAGCATGGGGTCGGTGGACATCAGCGCGGTCGCCTCCAGCACGGCCTTGCCGTCACCGGTGGCCCGGCCGGCCCGCTCCTGCAGCTCCGCCTTGACCTGGGCTGCGGCGGCCTTCAGGCTGGCGGCGGCAGCCTCGGCCGGCGTCGTGCCCGAACCGTCGGCGGCGGGCAGCCGTTCGCCGGAGGGCGGTGCGCTCAGGGCCGGCGGCATGATCCGCACGGGGCCCACGACCCGGCCCGGGGTGACACCGACTCCAACATAGCTTTGCATCAGGGTTCCTTTGAAAGTCATGGTTCGCGGGCTAGCTGTTTTGGCTGACGAGTTGTTGTGCGCCAACAGTATCAACGGGCTTGCGGACGGCCCAGCGTTTGAGCGCCACGACGGTGAAGGCGGAAATCACCATGCCCACCAGGATCGCCAGTGCGAACATTCCGAAGTTGCCGATCGCGAAGAACACGAAGATTCCGCCGTGGGGTGCCTGCGAGGTGACGTGGAAGGCCATGGTCATGGCACCGGTGACGGCGCCGCCCAGCATGGTGGCCGGGATGACGCGCAGCGGATCGGCCGCGGCGAACGGGATGGCGCCCTCGGAGATGAACGACGCACCCAGCAGCCAGGCCGCCTTGCCGTTTTCACGCTCAGCCAGGGAGAAACGCTTCTTGTCGACCACGGTGGCCAGGGCCATGGCCAGCGGGGGCACCATGCCGGCGGCCATGACGGTCGCCATGATTTCCCACGGGGCGTGGTTGAGTGCGGAGCCCGTGCCCAGCCCTGCCACGGCGAATGCGTAGGCGACCTTGTTGACGGGACCGCCCAGGTCGAAGCACATCATGAGGCCAAGGATCACGCCGAGTACGACGGCGGAGGCGCCGGACATCCCCGTCAGCCAATGGTTCAGGCCGTTGGAAAGCGCGGCGATGGGTGCGCCGAGGAGCAGGAGCATGGCTCCGGAGGCGATGATGGAACCCAGTAGCGGGATGATGACCACCGGCATGAGCCCGCGCAGCCAGCGCGGCACCCGCCAGGTGCCGATCCAGTACGCGGCCAGGCCGGCCAGCAGGCCGCCCACCAGGCCACCCAGGAAGCCGGCGCCCATAAAGACGGCCACGGCCCCGGCCGTGAAACCGGGCGCGATGCCGGGTCGGTCGGCAATGCCGAAGGCAATGTAGCCGGCCAGTGCGGGGACCAGGAAACTCATGGAGAGCTGGCCGATTTGGAACGCCACGGCGCCCAGGTACGCCCCGAGCGGTCCGAGCGCGTGCGCGGGATATTCGGTGGGCAAGTTGCCAAGGCTGTTGTTAGCGAGGATTTTGCCGGCGGCACCGGCAATCTCGAAGCCGCCCAATAGGAAGCCCAGCGCGATCAGCAGGCCGCCACCGGCCACGAACGGGATCATGTAGCTGACACCGGTCAACAGCACTTTTTTGGTCTTGGTGCCCAGGTGCTCGTTCGACGACTCGGCCTGGTGTTCCGCAGTCTCCTCGGCGCCAAAGTGGGGCACGCGGTGCGCGTTCGGATCCCCGGCGGCCGCAACGGCCTCCTGGATCATCTTGGCCGGCTCGTCAATGCCCCGCTTGACGGGCGAATTGACCAAGGGCTTGCCGGCAAAGCGTTCCTTGCCGCGCACGTCCACGTCGACGGCGAAGATCACGGCGTCGGCGGCGGCAATCACGGCCGGGTCCAGCGGAGTCACCGCTCCCGAGCCCTGCGTCTCGACCTGCAGGTCAATGCCGGCTTCACGCGCGGCTTCCACGAGCGAATCGGCGGCCATGTAAGTGTGCGCAATCCCGGTAGGGCAAGCCGTCACGGCAACGAGCCGCAGCGGACGACCGGCGGTCGCCGTCGCCCCGCCCGGCAACTGCGAAGCCGCTGGGTGAAGTCCGGGAGCGGCTTCGGGCGCCCGCGAAGCGGGCGGGACTTCACCCAGCGGCGCAGCAGTTGCTGAGGCCGGCGACTGTGCCGCCGGCTTGTCCGCGAGTGCTTCTTCGACGAGGGCGACGATCTCCGCGGGCGTCTTTGCGGCGCGCAGGGCGGCCGTGAAGTCCTTCTTGATGAGGGAGCGGGCCAGCCTGGAGAGCAGTTTGAGGTGCTCGTTGTCGGCGCCGGCCGGGGCCGCGATGAAGAAGATGATGTCCGCGGGGCCGTCCTTGGCGCCGAAGTCGACGGCGGGGTTCAGGCGCGCCATGGCGAGGGTCGGCTCCAGCACGGACTCCGAGCGGCAGTGCGGGATCGCGATCCCGCCCGGGACGCCCGTGGACGTCTTTTGCTCGCGGGCCAGGGCGTCGGCGTAGAGGCCCTCGGCTCCGGTGGCGCGGCCGGTAGCGGCGATGACGCCGGCCAGGTGACGGATCACCGAGGAAGTGTCGGCACCGAGGTAGGTGTCCAGGACGACCAGGTCGGTGGTGATGAGAGTGGTCATGAGAGTTCTCCAAGACGTGCGTCCAGGGCCGTTACGACGACGGCGTCGGGGTTGGTTTGGTGCAGGGCCGGAACCATGGTTCCGGGGAGGGAAGCGGCGGCCGCCCCATGGGCCACTGCTTGCTGCAGGCAGGCTTCGGGCAGATCGCCCCGAAGCGTGCTCAGCAGATATCCGGCGAGGGAGGAATCCCCTGCGCCGACGGTGCTTTTGGCTGCGATGACGGGCCCGTTGGCCAGCCAGCGTCCGGAGGCCGTGACCAGCACGGCGCCCTGGGAGCCAAGGGTTGCCAGGACGGCACCCACTCCGCGGTCCACGAGCGTTTGTGCGGCGCTCGCGGCCAAATCGGGGTCGGCTTCCAGGGAGGTCCCGGTGCCGATGCCTGTCAGTTCGGCAAGTTCCTCGGCGTTGGGCTTGAGGAGGTCGGGGCCGGCGGTGATGCAGGCGGCCAGCGGGGTGCCGGAGGAATCCACGGCGATCCGCGGAGCGCTGGCGCCGTGACGGGTGCGCACCGCGGCAATCACCTGGGCATAAAAGTCGGCGGGTGCGCCCGGCGGGAGTGAGCCGGCCAGCACCAGCCAGGCGGCGCCGTCGGACTTTTCCACGGCGAGCTCCAGCAAGCCGGCAAGCTGGGCGGCCGTGAGGACCGGGCCAGGTTCGTTGACCTTGGTGGTGGTGCCGTCGGGTTCGGTGATGGCGACGTTGCTGCGCAGGGCCGCACCGATGGGCAGCGACACGTGCGGGATGCTCTCCACGTCAAGGGCGCGGACCACGGCGTCGGCGGCGTCGCCGGGCAACAGCGCCAGGGCCTCGACGCCGGAGGCGGCCAGGGCGCGGACGATGTTCACGCCTTTTCCACCGGGATGGGTGGAGACGGCAACGGCGCGCTGGACCTCGCCGCGAACCAGGGCGTCCTCGAGTTCGATGGTCCGGTCAAGGCTGGGGTTGGGGGTCAGGGTGAGGATCATGCGATCACCACGTCGACGCCGGCGGCGGCCAAGGCGGCGGCCAGATCGGGTGCGGGTTCGGTGCTGGTTATCAAGGTGTCGATCTCCTCGAGGGTGGCGAAGCGGACAAGGGTTTCCGCCCCGAGCTTGGATGCGTCGGCCAGGATCACCACTTGGCGGGCGGCGCGGACCATGGCGGTCTTGGTGGCGGCCTCCACGGGATCCGGGGTGCTCAGACCGAAGTCGGCGTGGATGCCGTTGGTGCCGAGGAATGCGATGTCGGGGCGGAGGGCGCCGAGCTGTTCGGTGGCGCGGGCGCCGACCACTGCACTGGTGAGGCCGCGCACCCGGCCGCCCAGGATGTCCAGGAGCAGGTTCGAGTTGGTGCTCAGCGAGGTGGCGATGGGCAGCGAGTTGGTGATCGCCATCAGCTCGTCGCCGTCCTTGGCGGGCGCCCAGTCGGCCAGTTGGTCGGCCAGGGCGGCCGTGGTGGTGCCGGCGTCGAGCAGGATCGAGACCGTCTGCGCGTGCGGGATCAGGGCCATGGCGGCCGCGGCGATGCGCTGCTTCTCGTCGAGCCGGCGGCCGGAGCGTTCGCTGAGGCTGGGCTCGGAACGGCTGAGCTTGTCCAGGGCGACGGCGCCGCCGTGGACGCGGCGCAGGATGCGTTCGCCTTCCAGGGTGGCCAGGTCGCGGCGGACGGTTTCCTGGGTGATGGAAAAGAGATCGGCCAGTTCGTTGACGCCCACGCGCCCCTGGTCACCGACGAGTTCGGCAATGCGCTGGTGCCGTTCCTCTGCAAACATGGTGGTCCTTCTTCTCTCGCCTGCACCGCGTGACTCGGGTCACATGATGTTGTTTCAGATGACTTTATCTGTGATTCTCTGCGTTTGTCAAAAAATAACCACATAAACACAGATTCGGGCGGCGTGGGAGGGATTTGGAGGTGGTTCGGTAGCGCCTTCGACGCCGAAAACGGGGCGTTCCCGACGCTTCCAGGCGCCCTTCACGCCGAAATCGGTGCCAACTCGCGGGGAAGGTGGGTCTCCGCACCGTTTTCGCGGGTTGGCACCGTCGCCGCGAGTTGGGCCCGTTCTCGCGGCGGGTGGCGGGGTGTGCGTAGTCTTGGCCCATGGATGCCGTTGCCTGGTCCCGACCACCGGAAGAGCGCGCGGGGACGCCGCTGCTGTTGATGCTGCACGGCTATGGCTCGGACGAGTCCCGCATGGCCGCCTGGTTTCAGGCCATGCCCGGCGGCTTTACGTGCGCCGCGCCCCGCGGTCCGCTGGACATCTCCGGCGACTACGGCTGGTTCCTGCTTGACTATTTCCTGGCCAATGACTTCGCCGAGGTGGCCGGTGCCGCGTCGGCCCTGCTGGCCTGGCTGGACACGGTCGTCGCCGAGCACCGCTTCAGCTCGGTGTCATTGTTGGGGTTTTCGCAGGGCATGGCCATGGCCACCACGATCATGAGGCTGCGCCCGGAGGCATTCACGGCTGCCGTGGGACTGTCCGGCTTTGTCCTGCACAATGAGCTGCTCGGCGCCATGGAGCCGTTGGAAACAAAAATCCCGTTCTATTGGGCTCGCGACACCGCCGACCTCGTGATCAATCCGGACGCGACGGCATTCACGGCGGGCTGGCTGTCGGCCAACACCGATCTGAGCGAGGCGCGCTACAAAGGGCTGGGCCACAAAATCGGGGACACGGAAATGCGCGACGTCGCGGCCTTCCTGACGGGCCACGTGCCGGGATCGTTCGTGCCCCGGGAGTAGCTTCCGCGGTTGGCCCATCCTGCCATGGACCCGTGCACGATCAACCGAATGGTTGATGGAGTTCGGAGCGCCGTTTCCTAGGCTGGAGGAAATGGCTCGCACCGGGCCGTCATCACAAGGGGGCACCGCATGAAGAAACTATTCTATTCGGCGTTTGGCTACATGGTCATTGGCGTACTTTCGGGCCTGTTTTACCGCGAATTCACCAAGGGCAAGGACTTTACCGGCTACACACAGCTCTCCATTGTGCACACGCACCTGCTGACCCTTGGCTTCATCGTGCTGTTGATCGTGCTGATTCTGGAGAAGCTGTTCACACTGTCCCGGTCCAAGCTATTCACCTGGTTCTTCTGGACGTACAACACCGGTCTGGTCCTGACGGCGGCTATCATGGTGTGGCACGGCATCCTGCAGGTTGACGGTGTCACCGAGGTCTCCGGCGCAATCCCGGGGATCGCGGGATTGGGACACATCCTGCTCTCTGTTGGCATGGTGCTGCTGTTCCTGGCCCTGCGGACCCGGCTGGTTGGCAGCGCCGTGAAGCACGACGACGCCCGGGCCGCCGTCGCCGACTGACGGCCTCGGGAGCTCGTCTAAAACCCCGGCTGACTACCGCATCTCCAGGACTCGTTTTGCTGCCTTGGTGCCTTTTGCCGCGCCGACAAGGATGCCTGCCAGCAGCAGCCCGCAACCAACGAGGATGGCCGTGGCCTGCAAGGGCTCAGCAGGCAGGAACGCTGCAAGGACCGTGGCGGCCATGGCTGCATAAGCGCCGATGAGCGTCGGCGTTTTGGCTGCTTTATGGGCGGCGAGCCAGGTTTGCTCATTGGTCATGATGGTGGGCGTCCTGATCCCCGCCATCCCGTTGACGCCAATCCGGCCGTCAGCGCAACGGATGGCGACAAAGACAATCAGGAAATAGCAAACAATGAGCAGGACCACGGCGAAGATCATGGTTCCAGTCTAAGGAAACGGCACCCGGCGGAGGGCCACCCAACGGGCTGGCTTCATGCGAAGGCTATGATCCTTGCCTATGAAACCCGAGCCACACCACCACATCCGCATCGCACGCCCGAGCCGTGACATTGAAGCCGCCATTCGCTTCTGGGTCGACGGCGTTGGCCTCACCCTCCAAGGGCGCAAGGACGACGGGGGTACCGGTCACAAGCTTGCGTTCATCGGCTGGCCGGAGGCCGCCTGGCACTTGGAAATCGTCGAAGACGGCGCCTTGCAGCCGTCACCCACCGCCGAGGACCTCCTGGTGATCTACCTTGGAGGGCCCATCGACGCAGGCGCCGTGTCGCGGATCGAGGATGCCGGAGGCGTTCGCGTTGCCGCACGCAACCCCTACTGGGACGAGCACGGCATGACCTTTACCGACGCAGACGGGTATCTCCTGGTACTTGCCACGCGCGACTGGGCGTAGGGGGCCGGAGGCCGGGGGCGGCGCAATTGGCGGCCTCAGTCCCACCCAACTTCGTCGACGCCCGTGATCGCGAATCCCGGCGGACACGGCGTCCGCAGTTCTAACCCGCCGGTGTCGCTTTCCGTCGAACGACTAGCCAGCGAGTGGCGAGCAGTACGGCGGTGAGCGCGAGGGCGCACATCGCGATCAACCCGTCGGAGGGGCCCAGGAATGCAGTCAGGACAGGGTGTTCGGCGGTGGTGGCCGGGTCAAAGGTCCATGAGACGTCCCGGGAGCGGACTCCGGCTCCGGTGGCATGTCGCTCGCCACCAAGCGCGCGGGCAAGCCCCGGACGCACCAACGCATTGAGCAAAATTCCCACCGCGAGTGGTGCGATCATGCACAACAAAAACACCGCGTCCTCGCGGCGAAAACGCCGGCCTTCACTCATGTGCCTGTCACCGCCACCACGCCGCCAAAGGGTCCACGCCTGAAAAATACCACACCGGATGGCGCGGAGACGGCCATTAACGGGCGGCCGCCCAAAGCCCGGGTGCTATCCGAGATCGAGGTCCAGGCATTCGGGGCCGAGCGCCGGAACGATGATCCGGGCGTGTTCCTTGAGGACCTCGATCGGGTGCGTGCCTTCCACGCAGATCGCGATCATGCCGGCGGCCTCGACGGCGCCCAGCCCCGGCAGCGAATCCTCGAACGCGGCAACCCGGGCCGGTTCCGCCAGGCCCAACACCGCAGCGGCGCTAAGGAATCCCTCCGGGTTCGGTTTGCCATGGGCCACGTCCTCGTCCGTCACAACCACGCCAAACAGATCCAACAGCCCCGCGCGTTCCAGGGCGGGAATCACCTGCGCCCGCCCGGCCCCGGTCACGACGCCGAGCTTCAGGCCCGCGGCGTGCAGTGCATGGACAAGGGCTCTGGTTGCCGGATGGATCGGGCTCTGCCGGGCCACCCGGGCCTGGTAGTCGGCGTCGATGAGCGGCAGGAAGAAGTCCACCCCGCGATCCTGGACGTCCGCCGGGGCGAGGGCCAGGATATCCGCCATGATCTCCCGGTCGCTGCGCCCGGCCAGCTCCGTCTGGTACTGCAGCTTGGTGACGGTGACCGAGCACTCCGTGGCAGCCAACTCGATGTAGAGCGCCCTGAGTATGCCCTCGTCATCGGAGAGCGTGCCGTTGAAATCAAACAGCACCCCGTCCAGGGAAGTCAGGGTCAACGTGGTGGCGGCTACGCCCATGGCAAGGGTCCTCTTCTGCAAGTGATGGTGGGCCCGCAGCGGTCCGGCCGGCCGGCCGCACGCCGGGTGCCCGTCGTCGTGCGCTCCCGGGCCAGGCCGGTTGGCGCACTCGTGGCACACTAGCCCGGCCGAGTTAACGCCGGGCAACATCGCGGCCAACGCTGGGAATCGAAAATTGCCGGGCGCCCGGCTGGTTGCCGGGTTGATGTTCTACCCTTGGAGCACAGCCTGCGAAAGGGGCAGCATGGCAGCGACTTCCAGCGGCCAAGGCATGGAGAATTCAACCGGTAAGGACAAGGGAACCGGCCGGGGCAAGCGGCAGGGGCCGCCAAACCCCGCCGTCGTCATCGCCACATCGGCGGCCTTTGACGAGCGGGGCAAGCCGAAACCCGCCGTGCACGGCATGCTGCTGAAGGCCGTGGAGGTGCAGCGGCCCCTGGTCCTGGCAAATTTGCGCCGGCTGCGGCGGAAGTACCCCAACGCCACCGCTTTTGAGCTGAGCCGGCGCTTGGAACGCGACTTCCTCAACGGCGTGGGCACGGGCGGGGCCGCCATTGGCGCCACGGCCATCATCCCCGGCATCGGCACGGTTGCCGCACTGTCCATTTCGGCCGCGGCCACCTTGGTCTTCCTCGAGGCGACGGCCCTCTACGCCCAATCCGTGGCGGAATTGCACGGCATCCGGCTGGCCGATCCCGAGTTGGCCCAGGTCACCGTCATGGCCATCATCTTGGGCGAGGAAGGCACCGCCATGTTGCAGGGCCTGACCGGCCACGCGCTGGGCAACGGCCGCACCCCCATGCAGGCGTGGGGCAAAACCGTGGGCAAGAGCCTGCCGGTTTCCGCAGTCCGGGGCATTGCCGCGTCCATGCAAAAACGGTTCCTGAAGAAAATGGCCGTCAAGGGCAGCGTCTCCGTGGTGGGCAAGGCCCTGCCGTTCGGTGTCGGGGCGGCGGTGGGCGGCGTCGGAAACTATATGATGGGCCGGGCCGTCATAGCCTCCACCCAGCGTGCGTTCGGGCCTGCCCCGCTGGAGATCCCGGCCGAATTGCGGGCCGAACTGGACGCGCCGAGGGGCAGGAAGGCGATCGAGGCCATGGGCCCCAAGGCCGACCCCGCCTGACGGAACCGGCGGAAGCGGCGCGCCTAGCCGGGCCTAGTGGAACACCAGGGTGGCCACGGTGAAGATGGCCAGCCCGGCCAGGGACCCCACCACGGTGCCGTTGATGCGGATGAACTGCAGGTCCTTGCCCACCTGGAGTTCGATCTTCTCGCTGGTCTCCACGGCGTCCCAGCGTTCCACGGTGTCCGTGATGATGGAGGCGATCTCGTGCTTGTAGGTGCGCACCAGGTAGGACGCGGCATCTGAAATCCAGGCGTTGGCCTTGCCCGCCAGCTCGGGATCGGTGGCCAGGCGCGTGCCAAAGTCCTGCACGGCGGAGGTGAATTTCAGCCGCAGCTCCGAGTTGGGATCGTCGACGGCGGTGAACAGGGCGGTCTTGACAGTTTCCCAGGTGCGTCCGGCCAGTTCGCGAACCTCGGGATCGCCCAGGACCTGGGCCTTGATGGATTCGGCGCGGGCGATCATGACCGGATCGTGCTGGAGTTCCTGGGCTAGGTCCTTCAAGTAGTTGTCCAGTTGCAGCCGCAGCTCATGCCGGGGATCCTCCTGCACGGCCCGGGCAAACTTGTAGATCTCGGTGTAGATCTTGTCGCCCACCAGGCCGTCGACGAATTGTGGCACCCAGCTGGGGGAGCGGTCGGAGACCAGCCCGCTGATGGTGGCGTGGTTGGCCTGGATCCACTGGGTGGAACGGTCCACCAGGAGGTCCACGAGCGCGTGGTGGTGCCCGTCGGCGAAGACGCGTTCGGCCACCTTGCCGATGGGCGGACCCCACGCCGGCTCAACCACATGCTTGCGCACCATTGACTCGATGACGTCCTTGACGTCGTCGTCGTTCAACACGGCCATGGCCCCGCGCATGGCGGCGGCACCTTCCGTGGCCACGCGCTGGGCGCTGGCCGGCTTGGACAGCCAGCCGCCCACCTTTTGGGCGATCTGAGTGTTGGCCAGCTTGTCCGCCACAACGGTTTCGGAGAGGAAGTTGGTCTCCACGAACTCGCCCAGGGACGCGCCGATCTCATCCTTGCGGTTGGGGATGATGGCGGTGTGCGGGATCTTCAAGCCCATGGGGTATTTGAACAGGGCCGTGACGGCAAACCAGTCGGCCAAGGCGCCCACCATGCCGCCCTCGGCGGCCGAGCGCACGTATCCGAGCCACGGGTACCGGCTCTGGAGGGCGAAGGCGAAGCAAAAGATGACGGCCATGGCAATCAGCAGCGCCAGCGCAATGTTCTTCATCCGGCGCAGCGCGGCGGCTTTTTGCGCATCGGTATCCGGGCGAAGGCTTGTTTTACTGCCGGGCTGTTGTAGTTGCGCCATGAGGCAAGCGTAGCGTGGTGCCATGACAGTACAGGTCTACGCCCACCGCGGTTCCAGTGCCCGCTTTGCCGAACACACCCGCGCCGCCTACCTGCAGGCCCTGGCCGACGGCGCCGACGGGGTTGAGTGCGATCTCCACCTCAGCGCCGACGGGGCCCTGGTGCTGCTCCACGACGATGACGTCGACCGGACCTCGGACGGCACGGGGCCCGTGGCGGAACTGACCCTGGCCCGGTTGCGGGAACTCGATTTCAGCAGCTGGAAGGGCGCGGCAATTCCGCCCGAATACGGCGGCACCTACGAACAACTCCTCACCCTCGACGAGCTGTTGGATATTTTGGCTGCGGCCGGGCGGCCCGTGGGCCTCGCCATCGAGTTCAAATACGGTGTGCGCTTTGACGCCGATCTGGTGGACGCCGCCCTGGAACGGCTGCGCCTGCGCGGCTGGGCCCCGGCCGGCCCGGCGGCAGGCAACGTGGCCGTCTCCTTCATGAGCTTCCACCCGGACGCCGTCAAATACCTGGCGGAGCGGGTGCCGGCCCCGCAGCTGTGCCAGCTGCTGGAGGAGGTGGACGCGGCCGACCTCAGTGAAGACCTCGATGTGGGCCCCATCGCCGGGCACACCCTGGCCTTCTTGCTGCGCCGCGCCATGGCCGAGGGTGAGGAACTGCTCGACGACGGCGTCGCCGGGATTGCCGGACCCGGCGTCGAGTACCTGCGCGCCAACCCGGACAACGCGCTGCGGTGGCGCGATTCCGGGCGCACGTTCCGGGTATGGACGGTGGACACGGCCGGGGACCTGGCCCTGTGCCTTGAACACGGAGTGGCCGAGGTGACCACCAACCGGCCGGCCGAAATCCGGGCACTGCTGGCCCCTGTGTGATCGCAGCCGCGTGTGGTTGCATGGACACATGGCATCGCGCATTGAGGACTATGCACTTCTTTCGGACATGCACTCGGCCGCACTGGTCGGGCGGGACGGAAGCATCGACTGGCTGTGTTTCCCGCGGTTCGATTCGCCGTCGGTGTTCACGGCACTGCTCGGAACCGAGGAGCACGGGCGGTGGCGCATTGCGCCGCTGGAGGCAACCATCACGAGCCGGCGCTACGTGGGCAGTTCATTCGTGCTCGAAACCGTCTGGGAAGGGCCAACCGGGAGCGCACGCGTGCTCGAGTTCATGCCCGTCGGCGACAACCCGGCCTCCGTGGTGCGGCGCATCGAGGGAATCTCCGGCACCCTGAAATTCCATGAGGAAATCGTGATCCGGCCCGGCTACGGCAAGGTGCTGCCGTGGGTGCGCCGGCTCCACGACGCCCCGGGGCGGCCCGCCATCCTGGCCGTGGCCGGGCCCGACGCCTTGCTGCTGCGCGGCCACCACCTGCCCGTCGCCGTCGACCACAAACACAGCGGCACGTTCTCGGTGAAGGCCGGCGGGCGGGTGGAGAAGGAGTTCATCTGGTACCCGTCGCACCGACCGGTGCCCGAGGACGTCGACCTCGACGCGGCGCTCGCGGCCACCCTGGCCCACTGGCAGGGCTGGGCGGAAAACTGCGCCCAGGACGGCAAGTACATGCCGCTCGTGGAACGCTCCCTCCTGGTGGTGCGCGCCCTGACGGACGAGGAAACCGGTGGGATCGTGGCCGCTCCCACCACCTCGCTGCCGGAGGATTTTGGCGGCGCCCGGAACTGGGACTACAGGTTCTGCTGGCTGCGCGACACCGCCCTGACCCTGGCAGCCATGCTTACCCACGGCTACGAGGACGAGGCGCTGAAGTGGCGGGACTGGCTGCTGCGCGCCGTGGCCGGCGACCCCGAAGACCTGCAGATCATGTACGGCCTCGCCGGCGAACGCGACCTGGTGGAGGGCGAACTGGACCATTTGCTCGGCTACGAGGGCTCGGCGCCCGTGCGGATCGGCAACGGCGCCGTGAACCAGTACCAGGCGGACGTGGTGGGCGAGGTGATGGTGTCCCTGGAAAAGCTCCGGCTGGCCGGCGGCGAGGAGGACCATTTCTCCTGGCCGCTGCAGCTGTCCATGCTGGATTTCGTGGAACGGCACCTGGGGGACCGTGACCACGGAATCTGGGAAATGCGCGGGGAACTGCAGAATTTCACGCACTCACGCGCCATGATGTGGGCCGCCTTTGACTGTGGCGTCCGCGCCGTCCGCGACCACGGGCTCGAGGGTCCGGACTGGCGGTGGGAGCGGCTGCGGGACCAGCTCCGGGACGAAATCATGGAGCACGGCTTCAACAAGGAACTGAACACATTCACGCAGACTTACGACGGCACCACCACGGACGCGGCCCTGCTGGTCCTTCCGCATGTCGGCTTCATCGCCTACGACGCCCCCGAGATGGTCGGCACGGTCGCGGCCATGGAGCGGGAACTGCTGGATCCCGACGGGCTGCTCATGCGCTACCGCACGGACACCGGCGTGGACGGGCTGGCCCCCGGCGAGCACCCGTTCCTGGCCTGCTCGTTTTGGCTCGTGGAGCAATACGCGCACACGGACCGGCGCGAGGACGCCATTGCCCTCATGGACCAGCTGGCCGGGTACGCCAATGAGCTGGGACTGCTTGCCGAGGAGTACGACGCCGGGAACTCACGGATGGCCGGCAACTTCCCTCAGGCCTTCTCCCACCTCGCCCTGGTGCGGGCCGCCGATGCGCTGCACGGCACGGAGTTGCTGAGCCTCGCCGCGGGCGCCGCCGCTCCAGCTGCCGCCGCCGTGCCGGTGACTACCGTGCCGGCCTCCGGCGCCGGCCGTGAAAGCATGGGGTCATGAAGCTCACCACAGTCAGCGCCTGGGCCATGGCCGCCCTCCTGGGCACCAGCGCCGTCAACCACCTGCGCAAGCCGGAGTTCTACTACGTCATGGTGCCGCCGGAGCTGTGCACCGACAAGGGCGGCCGCTTCGGCGTCATGACCCGGCGCCAGTGGGTGCTGGCCTCCGCCGCGCCCGAGGCGCTGGCCGCCGTCGGACTGCTCCTGCCCGGCACCCGCAAGGCCGCAGCCACCGCCACGGCCGCCATGTATGTCGGCTTCACGGCCGGCCACGTGTCGGCGCTGCGGCGGGCCTGGGGCCCCGACGGCTCACCCAAGGCGCGCTGGATCCACGCCGTCCGCCTACCGCTGCAGGCACCCCTCGTGGCCTGGGCCTGGAGCCTGCGCAAGGCATGAAGCTAAGGGATTCACCGGCGGCGAAGATCGGGGCCTCGATCGCCATTGCCACCGGCTTGTACGGGGTGTCCTTCGGGGCGCTGTCGGTGGCCTCGGGCATGAGCTTTTGGCAGACCATGGCCCTGAGTTTGCTGCTCTTTAGCGGCGGTTCGCAATTTGCGTTCATCGGCGTGATTGCCGGCGGCGGCTCCGGGCTGGCCGCCATGAGCGCCTCAGCCCTGCTGGGGATCCGCAACGGCGTGTACGGCATGCAGCTGAACGCGCTGCTGCGCCCGTCCGGCTGGCGCCGCTTTGCCGCCGCCCACGTGACGATCGACGAATCCACGGCCACGGCAACCGGCCAGAGCGAGCCCGACGAGCAGAAGCGCGGCTTCTGGGTGGCCGGCCTGGGCATCTTCCTGTTTTGGAACATCATGACGGCCGTGGGCGCCTTTGTGGGCGACGCCCTCGGGGACCCCAAGCAGTGGGGCCTGGACGGGGCCGCCGTCGCCGCGTTCCTGGGCCTGTTGTGGCCGCGCATCAAGGGCTTCCAACCGGCCGCGATCGCCGTGGTGTGCGCCGTGGTGACCCTCCTGGCGGTACCTTTTGTGCCGGCCGGGGTGCCCATTTTGGTGGCGGCCCTGGTGGCCGGGCTGATCGGCTGGTTCCGGCCCGGCCATGGTGCCGGGCACGACGGCGACGGCATGGAACCGGACATTGAGCCGTACCGACACGACGCCGGTACGCACCCTGCGCACGATTCCCGCCGCGGCGACGGGGTTGGGGAAGGGGCCGGCGGATGAGCCTGTGGTTGTGGGTAATTATCGCGGCGGTCATCGCGTACCTGACAAAACTGTTGGGTTACCTGGTCCCGGCCAAGGTGCTCGCCAATCCGCGCATGTCACGCGTGGCCGGAACCCTGACCATCGGCCTGCTCGCGTCACTGACCGTGGTGAACGCGGCGGCGAGCGGGCACGCCGTCGTCCTCGATGCCCGGATGGGCGCGCTGGTGGCAGCGGCGGTTGCGCTGTGGTTCAAGGCGCCGTTCCTGGTGGTGGTGCTGGTGGGCGCTGCCGCTGCGGCGGGGCTGCGGCTACTGGGCTGGTCCTGAGCCGGGCTGGTTGGGGTTAAGCGGGTCCTGGTGGACGCCAGGCTGACCGTGCTGCCGGGCGTACCACTGGGCGTATTGCTGCTGTGCCTGCCATTGCGCATATTGCTGGGCCTGCCACTTTTGTTCGGGGCTCAGATAGGACGGGCCGCGGTACCGGGCGTCGCCGTAGGAGAGCATGGTGGCGAAGACCACGGGCACCAGGACCAGGCCGGCCGTGTAGGCGGCGTCCTTGCCGAAGGATCGGGCCACGTCGTAGTAGGTGCAGACGGTCCAGTAGATGCCGACGTACGGGATGAGCTGGAGCCAGAAGTGTGATTCCGGGCGGCCGGCGATCTTGACCAGGATCCACGTGTTGTAGAACGGCACGAAGGCCTTCCATTTCGCGTAGCCGGCCTTGTCGAAGACGCCCGCCCATGTGATGCCGGTGACCACGAACGCCACCGCGATGAACAGCATTTCGAAGGCGATCAAGGCAATGAAGAATGCCGCACTGACGGCCAGGTTGGGGCCGGAATCGTCGTAGTAGGAGGGGGTGGTGGCAACAAGTGCGGTGGCAAGCAGTGGGACGGGCATGGTTGAACCCTACAACTTCCAGGACCGGACCATTCCGCGCCGAACCCGCCGTGAGTTTTGCGCCAGACAGTGACCGGCGCAAAACCCGCCGCCGGTTGTACGCATAATGGAACACAACCTTAAGGAGAACCCCATGATTGTGGCATTTTCAGTGGCACCCAGCGGCACCCCCACGTCCGATCCGGCGGGCACGGGCGACGACGCCTCCGTCCACACCGCCGTGGCCGCCGCCGTCAAGGTGGTCCGCGACTCCGGGCTGCCCAACCGCACCAGCTCCATGTTCACCGAGATCGAGGGCGACTGGGACGAGGTCATGGATGTGGTCAAGCGCGCCACCGAGGCCGTGGGCCGTTACGGCTCCCGCGTGTCCCTGGTGCTCAAGGCGGACATCCGCCCCGGCCACACGGGCGAGCTCACCGGCAAGGTGGAGCGGCTCGAAGGCGCACTGGGAACCCTCGCGGACTAGCCCTTTTCCCGCACGCCGGGCAGGCCTACCGCCTAGTCGCCCTCCCCAAACTCGCTTCGCTCGCTCGGGGCCCCTGGCGCTAGGCTTAGGCCATGGTTGAGCATCGGAGCAAGCCCGGCTGGGTCGGCGTGGAAAAGTACTTGTCCGAAACACTCGTGCAGGGCGGCGCCGGCATGGACGCCGTCATCGACAGCATTGACGCCGCCGGCATGCCCCGGATCGAGGTGGCGCCCACGGCCGGCAAGCTGCTCATGCTGCTCCGCCCGCATCCAGGGCGCCCGGCGGGTGCTGGAAATCGGCACCCTGGCGGGATTCAGCACCATCTGGCTGGCCCGCGGCCTGCCCGACGACGGCCACGTCACCACCTGTGAATTCCTGCCCGAACACGCCGCCGTCGCCCGGAAGAACATCGATGCCGCGGGCATGGGCGCCAAGGTTGATATCCGGGTAGGTCCGGCCCTGGACACCCTGCCCACACTGCTGGGCGGCGAGCCGTACGACTTCGTGTTCATCGACGCGGACAAGGGCAACGACACGAACTACCTGAAGTGGGCGCTGAAACTGACCCGCCCCGGCAGCGTGATAGTGCTGGACAACGTGATTTGGGAGGGCGCCATCCTGGACCCGGGTGACGACCCCGACGCAGCCGCCATCCGCGCCGCACTCGACTTCATGGGCGCCAGCGATTCCCTGGACGCCACGGCCATCCAAACCGCCGGCTCCAAGGGCTGGGACGGCTTCGCCATTGCCGTGGTGAAGTAGCCCCTGCACTACGCTGATTGAATGAGGATCTCGCTGCGCCCCGCCACCGTTGACGACGCCGAAGCCGTTGCGCACCTGCACCTGCGGTGCCATGAGGAGGCGTACGGCCGGCACCTGCCGCCGGAATTCTTTATCGAGCGCCGGGCCAGCCTGCCCGCGCGCATGGAGAGCATGCGCGAAGCCATTGCCAAGGGGCATGTGCCCACGCTCGCGTACGACGACGACGGCCTGCTGGGCATCGCCAACGCGGGTCCGGCGCGCGACGACGACGCCCCCGCGGAGGTTGAACTGTTCATGATCTACACGCTGGAACGCGCCTACGGCAGCGGGGCCGGGCAGATGCTGCTCGACGCGGCCATCGGCACACAGGCAGCCTTCCTCTGGGTGCTGGAGGACAACCCCCGCGCCCAGGCGTTTTACGCGAAGAACGGCTTTGCCTTCGACGGCACCCGCAAGCTGCTGCCCGAAAGCTGGCACAGCCTGCCCGAGGTCCGCATGGTCCGTTCCGCAGTGGCCGGCTGATGGGCCGCCAACGCGCACCAAAGAACGCCGTGGCGGAGCCCGAGCCCGGTACGGGCGGCCCTGTTGCCGGGAAATACACCACAGATACGGGCACTGCCGAGCTGGTGCCCGACGGCGACAACCCCAACGGCTGGCTGCTGCTGCTCAACGGCGTGCAAAGTTCACATGTGGACCTGGCCGACCCGCTGCGCCTGGACTTTGAGTACATGCGCTGGATCATGGCCCTGGTGGCCGACCGATGGGGCGCCTCGGAGAAGCTGCGCACCCTGAGCCTGGGCGGCGCCGCCTGTTCCATGCCCCGGTATCTGGTGGCCGCGTACCCCAACTCACGCAACGTCGTCGTCGAGATCGACGGCGCGCTCGCGGGCCTGGTCCGCGACTGGTTTGACCTGCCGCGGGCGCCGCTGCTGAAGATCAGGGTCGGCGAGGCCCGCCAGGTCACCGAATCCCTGACCGAATCCAGCCGCGAGCTGATCATCCGCGACGTGTTCGCCGGGTCCAAGACCCCGCACGCGCTGACCACGGCCGAGTTCACGGCCGCGGCCAAGAACGTGCTGGTGCCGGGTGGCGTCTACGTGGTCAACTGCGGCGACTCGCCGGCCCTGGCCGTGGCGCGCCGCGAAGCCGCCACGATCGCCGCGGCGTTCGTGCACACCGTGATCATCGCCGATCCGCCCATGCTCAAGGGCCGCCGTTCTGGCAATGTCATCATCGCCGGCAGCGACGCGCCGCTGGGCGACGGCGCGGGCCTGCCCCGGGCGCTGCTCGGCGGCGCCATGCCGGCCCAGCTGTGGGACGACGAGAAGGTTCGCCAATTCGGCCAAAGCGCCGTGGTCCTCAGCGACGAGGATCGGTGACTGACGCCCGCTGGTCGAGCTTGTCGAGACCCGGTTGTCGAGCCATGCCTGTGATCGAGCCATCCCGGTGATCGAGCTTGTCGAGATCGCCCTGACTGATTCGCGCTACTGGCCCAGCTCGCGCTGATACCAAGAACCTTGCTTGCCGCCGATGCTGGCCGGGTCGGCCGGACCTGTCGGGACGAATCCGGCGTTGAGCAGGACCTTTTGGGACGCGAGATTCCCGGCGGAGGCGGCCGCCGTGAGCGTGTGGACCCCATGCCGCGAGGGCGCAAACCGGCAGACTTCCAGAACGGCGGCGGTCGCCAGGCCACGGCCGGCGGCCTCCTGCGCGACCCGGTAACCCAACTCTGCAACGCCGTTGTCGACGAAGATCAGGTTGAACCGGCCCAAGACGCTGCCGTCCCCATCGACGAGTACGTAGAAAACGCCGGCTCCGGCCTCCTGTTCGGCCAGCAACGCCGCATGCCGCTGGGCGAACTGTTCGAAGTAGTCATCGCCCCGGTCGGAGATCGAGGCCGCGAAATAGTCGCGGTTCGCCAGCTCAAAGGCCAGCACCGCCGTGGCATGATCCATACGTAGGCGCTGCAACTCGGGCATTTTTCGATCCTACCCACAGGTCGAGACCGGTGATTGAGCCTGTCGAAATCTGCCTGTCGAAATCAGCCCGTCGAAATCAGTGGGCCGTGGTCTCGACAGGCTCGACGGCCGGTACTTGCGACCCAACTACAGCGGCCGGTGCCGATTCGTCCACAAGGACGGCTCGGCGTCGTCCGTCACCGCGCACCCAGAGCCGGAACGCGGCGGCCAGCAGCACGAGCCAGGCGCCGCCCACCCATAGGGCCACGCGGGTGTCCGGGTAAAGGCCCAGCAGCACGATCACCCCGGCCATGAACAGGGCCGTCGCGGCGGAGGCGGCGGGCCACAGGGGGACCGGGAACGCCGAAGGGGCCAGCTTGTCGCGGGAGATTTCGCGCTTCATGGCGATGTGCGAGGCCAGGATCATGATCCACACCCAGACCGTGGCAAACGTGGCAATCGAGGCGATCACCAGGAACACGTCCTCCGGGATCACGGCGTTGAGCAGCACGCCCACCAGCAGCACGCCCGTCATCATGACCACCGTCATCCACGGCACGCCCGCGCGGGAAATCCGGCCAAACGCGGCCGGGGCATGGCCCTGCCGGGACAGCCCGAACAAGATGCGGCCGGCACCGAAAATGTCGCTGTTCACGGCCGACAGCGCCGCCGTGATGACCACGGCGTTGAGGATGTGCCCGGCCGCCGGGATGCCCAGCGAGGAGAAGATCTGCACGAACGGGCTGGTCTCACCGTTGATTTGGTTCCACGGGAAAAGGCTCATCAGCACCCCGATCGTGAGCACATAGAACAGCAGCACCCGCACGGGCACGGTGTTCACGGCCGCCGGGATAGACTTGGCCGGGTTCGCGGCCTCGCCCGCCGTCACCCCGATGGTCTCGATCCCGCCAAAGGCAAACATGACGACGGCGAACGCGGCCAGCAGCCCGCCCCAGCCGTTGGGCAGGAATCCGCCGTGGGCCACCAGGTTGCCTACACTCGGTGCGGCCGCCGCGGCATCGACGTGGAAGCCAAAGACGATGATGGCCACGCCGCCGGCGATCATCGCGATGATGGCCGCCACCTTGATCAGCGAGAACCAGAACTCAAGCTCGCCAAACACCTTCACGCTGAACAGGTTGATGGCGGCCAGGAAGAAGATGATCGCCAGCACCCAGATCCAGCGGGGCACGTCGGGGAACCAGAAACCCATGTAAATGCTGAATGCGGTGACGTCGGCGATCGCCACGATCGCCATTTCAAAAACATACGTCCAGCCCGTGACGAAGCCGGCAAACGGACCCAGGTAGCGGCTGGCGTACTGGCCAAACGATCCCGACACGGGGTGGCGCACGGCCAGCTCGCCCAGGGCCCGCATCACCATGAACACGGCCGCACCGGCAACGATGTACGCCAACAGCACGGCGGGGCCGGCCTTTTGGATGGCGTCGGCGGAGCCGTAAAACAAGCCGGTTCCAATGGCCGAGCCCAATGCCATGAAGCGGATGTGGCGGGCGTTCAAGCCGCGGGAGAGCGGGCTTCCCAGGGTGTTCATGCGTGAGCCTTCTAACATCGCGGCGCCCGGACATCGCGGAGAGGTGGGTCACCTCGGGGCAAAAATAGTGCCGGGCGTCACGGAAAAGTGGTGATTTTGCCTCCGAAAATCCCCTAAATCTGGGATTTCAGACGCCAATATTCTATATTGGCGGAAGGGGGTTGGCTATTTCGGTAACCGTTGAGGCTGCAGTCACTAGGCCGGTCACCAAACGAGGGAGCAATGGCAAACATGGAGCGGACCCCGTCCAAGGTTCCCGCGGCGGACAACACGCTGCGCATCCTGAAATTGCTGTCCTCAAAACGCGGACCGCTGGCTGCGTCCACCATCGCCACCACGCTCGGATTGCCGCGCTCCAGCGTCTACCACCTGCTGGGCGTCATGGAGCAGAGCGGCTTCGTCATGCACCTGCACGAGGAGCAGCGCTACGGGCTCGGCATTGCCGCCTTTGAACTCAGCAGCGCCTACTCCCGCCAGGAACCGTTGTCCCGGCTTGGCCGCCCGTTGTTGGAGGCGCTGGTCGACAAGATCGGCGAAAGCGCGCACCTCGCCGTGCTGCACGGACGCGATGTGCTGTACATCGTGGAGGAGCGGGCCAAGCACCGGCCGTCCCTGGTGACCGACGTCGGCGTCCGGCTGCCCAGCCACCTCACCGCCAGCGGCCGCGCCATCCTGGCGGCCCTGCCCAAATCCCAGGTGCGGGCGCTCTACCCCAACGCGGCGGCGTTCAGCTCGCGCACCGAGGTGCCGGACCCGATCGGCAAGTACTCCACGCTTTCCGCGCACCTGGACCAGGTGCGCCAGCGCGGCTACTCCACTGAGCACGGCGAGGTCACCGACGGATTCGGCTCCGTGGCAGCCGCCGTCACCGACCACCTTGGCTGGCCCGTCGCCGCGGTGGCCGTGACGTTCCTCGAGGAAAAAGTGCCGGTATCCGAATGGCCGGCCCTCGCCGAACGCGTCACCAAGGTGGCCGGCGAACTGTCCACGCGGATTTACGGCCGCCGCGACGCGTAGCCCCGGGGTCGGTTTCGACCCACCCGGGCACTGTCTGAAATCCCGGATACCCGGACCGTGAAGCGGCAGATTTCCGCGTGAAAAAGCGGAATAGTGGCTAGCAAGCCCTCCCGCACACAAAGGAAATGCCATGACCACAGTCGTTCTCTCCCACTCCGGCGTCACCCCCGAGGACGTCATCGCCGTCGCCCGCCACGATGCAAAGGTGACCATCAGCGCGGAGGCGCTGGCCGGCGTCGAACGGGTCAGGGCGCACATCGACGAGCTGGCGCACTCGGAGACCCCGGCGTACGGCATCTCCACCGGCTTTGGGGCACTGGCCAACCGCCACATCCCCACGGACATGCGCACGCAGTTGCAAAAGTCGCTGATCCGCAGCCATTCCGCCGGCATGGGCCCCGCCGTGGAGCGCGAGGTGGTGCGCGCGCTGATGTTCCTGCGCGCCAAGACCCTCGCCAGCGGTCGCACCGGCGTGCGCCCCGTGGTGGTGCAGACCATGGTGGACGTGCTCAACGCCGGCATCACCCCGGTAGTGCGCGAATTCGGCTCGCTGGGCTGCTCCGGCGACCTCGCCCCGCTGTCCCACTGCGCCCTGGTGCTCATGGGCGAAGGCGAAGCGGCGGGCCCGGACGGCGTGGTCCGTCCCGTTCCCGAACTGCTCGCCGAGGCCGGCATCACGCAGATCGAGCTCGCTGAAAAGGAAGGCCTGGCGCTGGTCAACGGCACCGACGGCATGCTCGGGATGCTGCTCATGGCCATCGCCGACCTGCGCCTTTTGCTGACGACGGCGGACATCACCGCCGCGCTGAGCGTCGAGGGCCTGCTGGGCACCGACCAGGTGTTCCTGCCCGAACTGCATATGGAGCTGCGCCCGCACCCCGGCCAGGCCGCCAGCGCCGACAACATGCTGCGCGTGCTGGCCAACTCGCCCATCGTGGCCTCGCACCGGGTGGGCGATTCCCGCGTCCAGGATGCCTATTCGCTGCGCTGCGCCCCCCAGGTGGCAGGCGCCGCCCGCGACACCGTGGACCACGCGCTCATGGTGGCCACGCGTGAGCTTGCCGCCTCGATCGATAATCCCGTGGTGCTGCCCGACGGCCGGGTGTCCTCCAACGGCAACTTCCACGGCGCCCCTGTGGCCTATGTTTTGGACTTCCTGGCCATTGTTGCGGCCGACGTCGCCTCCATCGCCGAGCGCCGCACCGACAGGATGCTGGACCCCGCCCGCAGCCACGGCCTGCCCGCCTTCCTGGCCGGCGACCCCGGCGTCGACTCGGGCCTCATGATCGCCCAGTACACGCAGGCCGGGCTCGTCTCCGATTCCAAGCGCCTGGCCGTCCCGGCATCCGTGGACTCGATCCCCAGCTCCGCCATGCAGGAGGACCACGTGTCCATGGGCTGGCATGCGGCCCGCAAGCTCCGCCGCTCCGTGGAGAACCTGCGCCGCGTCCTCGCCATCGAGCTCGTCACGGCCACCCGCGCCATCGACATGCGCACCGACATGTCCGACGGCGAACTGGTCCCCGGCCCTGCCGGCGCGGCCGTGCTTGAGGTGCTGCGGGCCACCGTGCAGGGTCCGGGCAGCGACCGTTTCCTGTCCCCTGAACTGGAAGAGGCCGACCGCCTGGTGGGCTCCGGTGCCATCCGCGCCGCCGCCGAAAAGGCCACCGGCCGGCTCAACTAGGCCTCACCGGGGCCCCAAGCAAAGCCGCCGGCGCGTCTTCGCTTGGGGCCCTGCGCGGGTGTGGGTCCGGTCCCGCCCTCCCATCGGCCGGCTCCAGCGCGTGCTGACTGGGCCGGGACGGGTGCGATTTATGCGCATAGACTGTTGTCCTGACGAGGAGGCGTGATGGCCAAGGGACCAACTGTTTATGACGTGGCGCAGGAAGCGGGAGTGTCCATCGCGACGGTGTCGTTCACGTTTCGCCAACCGGACCGCGTTAGGCCGGCCACGCGGGAAGCCGTGCTGACGGCTGCCCGCCTGCTGGGCTACGTCCCCAGCGCCAGCGCCCGCGGCCTGGCCCGCGGCCGCACCGGTGCCCTGGGCCTCTTTGCCTTTGACTACCTGATCGACTCGGCTGCTGTGGCAGCCGGGAGGTCCGACGTCGAATCCTTGCCGGAGGATCCGAATGAAAGCTACAGGATCTTCCCCTTGTATGTGGATGAGATCCAGCGCGGCGTCCAGCTTGAATGCTGGAAGCGCGGATACGCCCTCATGGTGGGCGGCGGCAATCCGAACACCACAGAGACCACGCTGACCGACATTGCCGGCAGGGTTGACGGTCTGGCGGTGTTCCCGAACTCGCTGCCACAGGCCATCCTGGAGCGCATTTCCCAGCGGATTCCGGTGGTCGAGGTCTCCGAAACGCTACTCAACAGGGAACTCGACCACGTCACGGTGGACAATTTTGGCGGCATGCGTTCCCTGGTCCGGCACCTTGTGGACGTCCATCAACTGACGGACCTGCAGTTCGTGGGCGGGCTGACATCCTCGGACAACCGGGCCCGCTGGTCCGGCATGGCCGCGACGTTGAAACAGTACGGGATTGCGCCCCGCCCCTTGGCGCAGGAGGGCGAGTTTTCGCGGGAGGACATCGGCAATCTAGTTGCGTCCCTCCAGGCGGCCGGCACGCTGCCGCAGGCATTCGTCTGCGCGACGGACGAGGAAGCCCTGAAGACGCTCGAAGCGTTGAGTGAGGCCGGCATTGCGGTACCCGGCACCGTGGCCGTGACGGGTTTCGACGGCATCGTGGCCGGAAGAATTGCCCGCCCGGCACTGACCACCGTCCGCCAGCCCATGGAGGAGATGGGCAGGGCGATTGTGGGCCTGCTGATCAACCGCATCGAGAATCCGGAACGGGCACCGGTGGTGCAGGAGCTTCCCGTCAGGCTCGTGGTGCGCGAAAGTTGCGGCTGCCCCGCGCCCTGACCACCCATCCCGGGCGGGCGGCGGCTCTTCTTCGAAATGTGACGGATTTTCCTTGCCAAGCCTCGATCAATGCGCTTAGATCTTAACAACACAAGAATCTATGCGCTTATATTCTTAGTCCCGGCACCGATCTCCCCAGGTCAGTATCGCCGCGACAACGGATGGCAGGTCTGCGCTGACAGGTATTTCGAAAGGACCAACGATGTTCCAATCCAAAGCAAGCGGGGTAGGCAAGGCAATCGCCGTCGGCCTCGCCGCAACACTCTTGATGACCGGCTGCGGCCGCGCCGCGGAATCGGCCGGCGGCCCCGAAAAGGCCGCGCCGCTGGCGTCCGGCCCCGCAAAGGGCACCGTCACGGTGTGGGCCCAAGGTGCCGAAGGCGCGGCCCTGCCCGCCGTGGCCAAGGAATTCGAGGCCGCGAATCCGGGAGTCAAGGTCAACATCACCGCCATCCCCTGGGACGCGGCGCACAACAAATACCAGACGGCCATCGCCGGCGGGACCACCCCGGATGTGGCCCAAATGGGCACCACCTGGATGGGTGACTTCGCCAATGCCTTTGACCCCACCCCCGCCGAAGTGGACACCAGCGGCATTTTTCCGGGCTCGTTGAAGTCGACCGAAGTGGCCGGCACCACCTATGGCGTGCCCTGGTATGTGGATACCCGGGTGGTCTTCTACCGCAGCGACCTCGCTGCCAAGGCCGGGCATGACGCATTCCCAACCACCTGGGACGGATTCAAGGCCCTCGCCAAGGACTACCAGGCCAAGGCCGGAGCCAAGTACGGCTTGGGACTTCTGGCCGGTGGCGACGGAACGCTTCAGGGAATGCTGTCGTTTGCGTGGTCCAACGGTGCGGAGCTGACCAACAAGGACGCCACCAAGTGGACCCTGGAAACGCCGGAAATGGTCCAGTCCATGAAGTACTACAACAGCTTCTTCAGCGAAGGCATCGCCAACAAGGCGCCGGGCACCGACGCCGGTGTGGCCGAGGCCGCGTTCGTGGACGGCAGCATCCCCATGTTCATCGACGGCCCGTCAAAGATCGGGCTGCTGGAAAAAGCGGGCGGACCCGGATTTGCCGACAAGTACAAGGTGGCCCTTGTCCCCAAGGAAAAGTCGGCAACGTCCTTCGTTGGCGGATCCAACCTGGTGGTCTTCAAGAAGTCCGCCAACCGGGACGCGGCGTGGAAGTTCGTCCAGTTCCTGAACGAGGCCAAGACGCAGGCAAGCTGGTACAAATCCACCGGTGACCTGCCCTCGCAGCAGGCCGCCTGGAAGGATCCGTCCCTGTCGGGGGACTCCAAGCTCGCGGTATTCGGCGAACAGCTCAAGGACACCAAGGCTCCGCCGTCATTGACCAGCTGGACCGAGGTATCCGGCGCCGCCGACACCATCATGGAACAAATGGTCAAGGCCGGCAAGGACCCTGAGACCGCCATGAAGGAACTGCAGTCCAAGGCTGACGCGATCGGAATGGGCGACTAGGCATGTCAGCGATCGACGCCGGCACATTGCCGGATGCCGCGCGACGCCGGAGCCGGGGGTCGCAGACGCCCTCGGCCCGGCGCCGGCGCCAGGCGCTCATCGCCTGGATGTTCGCCCTCCCGTTCGTCGCCATCTTCGCGGTGTTCATGCTGGTGCCTCTGATTTCATCGTTCGTGATGTCCTTCACCGACTTCACCAGCCGCGACGTGCAGGATCCCACGGCCGTCGAGTTTGTCGGACTCAAGCAGTACCTCGATTTGTTTGCCGACCCGCAATTCCTGCGCTCCATGCTGAACACCGCCTACTTCGTGGTGGTCGGCATACCGTTGACGATGGCCGTGGCGCTGCTGCTCGCCGTCGCACTGAACAATGGCATCAAACGCTTTCGGACGGTGTTCCGGGTGGGTTTCTACACTCCCGTGGTCACGAGCATCGTGGCGGTCGCCGTCGTCTGGCGTTTCATCCTGCAGCCCGACGGCCTGCTGAACGAAGTGCTCGCCGCCGTGGGCATCCACGGCCCGGATTGGCTCAACGACCAGGCCTGGGCCATGCCATCGCTGATCCTGATGGCCGTCTGGCGCAACATGGGCACGCTGATGATCATCTTCCTGGCCGGCTTGCAAACGGTGCCGGAGGAGATGCTGGAGGCCGCCGCCGTGGACGGGGCAAACGCCTGGAAACGCTTCACCCGGATCACCATCCCGACCATCCGGCCAACCTTGCTGCTCGGTGCCGTGCTGCTCTCCGTGGGATTCCTGCAGTTCTTTGAGGAACCCTTCGTCATGACCAAGGGCGGGCCGCTGGATTCCACGCTGTCCATCAGCTACTTCACCTACAACCAGTTCGGCTTCGGAAAATATGGGACGGCCTCGGCGGCCAGCTACGTGCTCTTCGTGGCGATCGCGCTCCTGAGCCTTGTCCAGTTCCGGGCACTCAGGTCCAAGGACTAGGCGAAAATGACACTTCAAAAAGAATCACTCCTACCGGCAGCGAGCCTGGAACGGACGACGCCGTTGCGCCGCAAGCGCCGCTCGGGGCTTCGCCCGGGCCGGCTGGCCGTCTACGCCGCGCTGGTGCTCGGTGTGGCGGCAACCCTGCTGCCCTTTGCCTGGATGCTCCTGGGGTCGTTCAAAACCCAGGGTGAGCTGCTCCAACGGCCCATCACCTGGTGGCCGCAGAACCCGACCCTGGAGAACTACATTGCCTGGTTCACGGACCTGCACATCGACAAGTTCTTCACGAACAGCCTGATCGTTGCCGTCGTCACCGTGCTGGGAAACATGCTGTTTTGCTCCATGGTGGGCTACGCGCTGGCCAAGATGGACTTCCCGGGCAAACGCTTCCTGTTCCTGCTGGTCATGGTGACCCTGATGGTTCCCGGGGTGGTCACCTTTGTGCCCCTCTTTGTCATGGTCAGCAAACTGGGACTCGTGAGCACCTATGCCGCGTTGATCCTGCCGTTCCTGGCCGGACCCATCGGGGTGTTCCTCATGAGGCAGTTCATGCTGGGCATTCCGGACTCGATCATCGAAGCCGCCCGCATCGACGGGGCCAGCGAACTGCGCATCTTCCTGCGCGTGGTCATGCCGTTGTGCGCCCCTCCGCTGGCGACCCTGGGGATCCTGACCTTCCTGGGCTCTTGGAACAACTTCCTGTGGCCGCTGGTCGCCGCCCAGAGCGAGGACATGTACACGCTGCCCGTGGCGCTTTCCTTGTTCTCGACGGGGGAGAACGCCACCAACTACGGGCTGCTGCTGGCCGGCTCCGTCCTGGTCATCACCCCCATCCTGCTGCTGTTCGTGGCCCTGCAGCGCTTCTTCATCCAGGGCATCGCCGCAACCGGCATCAAGTAACCATCCTCCGCCGCCCCGAGAACTCCGAGACCCCCGAGGTATCACCGTGAACCACCTGACAACGTCCGTCGCACCCGATGGAACCCGCTTCCGCGACCTGAACGGCAACGGCACCATGGAGCCGTACGAAAATCCGGCGCTGACCCCCGAAGAACGGGTTGCCGACCTGCTGCCCCGGCTAAGTGTCGAGGAGAAGGCCGGCCTGCTCTTTCACACCGTCATCGAGGCCGGCGCCAACGGCGAACTCCTGGAAGAACCCGGGAAGATCAGCAAGTCGGCCACCTCCACGGTCGTTGCCGGGAAGTACATGAACCACTTCAACGTCCACCAACTGGGCGACCCCAGACTGGCCGCGCGGTGGTCCAACGCCCTGCAAAAGCTGGCCGAGGCGACCCCTCACGGGATCCCGGTCACGGTCTCCACGGATCCGCGCCACGCCTTCATCGAGAACTCGGGAGTGTCCTTCACCGCGGGATACTTTTCCCAGTGGCCCGAGCCCATCGGCCTGGCCGCAACGGGCAATGCGGAGCTGGTGAGGCGCTTTGCCGACATCGCCCGCCAGGAGTACGTCGCCGTCGGAATCCGGGCGGCCCTGCACCCCACGGTGGATTTGGCCACCGAGCCGCGGTGGGGCCGCCAGGCCGGCACCTTTGGCCAGGATATGGCACAAACCGCACGGTTCGCCGTCGAATATCTCAAAGGCCTCCAAGGCGAAGGAATTGGCGCGGGGTCCGTGGCCTGCACCACCAAGCATTTTCCCGGCGGCGGCCCGCAAAAAGATGGTGAGGACGCCCATTTCCCGTACGGCCGCGAGCAGGTGTATCCGGGCGGCAGGTTCGCCGAGCACCTCGAACCGTTCCGCACGGCGATTGCCAACGGCACCAGCGCCATCATGCCCTACTACGGCATGCCCGTGGGCCTTGAACTGGACGGCGAAGCCGTCGAGGAGGTCGGCTTTGGCTACAACCGGCAAATCATCACCGGGCTGCTCCGGGAAAAACTGGGGTACGACGGCGTGGTCCTCAGCGACTGGGAACTCGTCAACGACAACGTTGTGGGGGACCAGGTGCTGCCGGCGCGGGCCTGGGGCGTCGAGGAGCTCACCGCCAAGGAACGCATGCTGAAGATCCTGGCCGCCGGCGTTGACCAATTCGGTGGCGAGGAATGCACCGACCTTCTCCTGGAACTGGTCCGGGAAGGGCTGGTCACCGAAGGACGCCTCGACGAATCGGCCCGCCGGCTCCTGCTGGTGAAATTCCAGCTGGGCCTCTTCGACAACCCCTATGTGTCCGAGGTCGACGCCGCCGCGGTGGTTGGCAACGCCGGTTTCCGTGCCGAGGGGCACCGGGCCCAGGCCCAGTCGGTGGTGGTCCTCGCCGACGCGGATGCCGCGGGACACCGGATCCTGCCACTTGCGGGACTGCCGAAGGTCTACGCCGAGGGGCTCGCACCCGAGGCCTTGGCGGGCGTGGGGATTCCCGTGGCGACCCCCGAGGAGGCCGATGTGGCGATCATTCGCATCGCCTCGCCATGGGACCACCGGGACGATTTGTTCCTGGAGGAGTACTTCCACGCCGGTTCCCTGGAATTCCCGCCCGGGCTGGTTTCCAGGTTGCGGGCGCTCGCCTTGAAGGTTCCCCTGATCATCGACGTGAGGCTCGACCGCCCGGCCATACTGACGCCGTTGGCAGGGTTCGCCACCGTTTTGGTGGGCACCTTTGGGGTCAGCGACGCCGCATTCCTTGACGCGATCACCGGCAAGATCCTCCCCCTTGGCAGGCTGCCGTTTGAGTTGCCGTCGTCCATGGATGCCGTCCGGGCCTCACGGCCGGACGTCCCCTCGGACACGGCCTGCCCCTTGTTCGGCTTTGGCCACGGGCTGTCGCTGGACGTCGTGGCAAGCCAAGACTGAGAGGCGGGCCTGGACTACCGCAGCAGGGTGTCCACGAGCCGGGCCGCAACCTTGGCGGTCCGGTTGTCGATGTCGAACTCCGGATTCAGTTCCGCCACGTCAAAGTGGAACAGCTTCCCGCTCTGCGCCACCTGCCGGCACACGGCGGCGATGACCGGCAGCGGCACCCCGTAGGCGGCCGGGGCGCTCACACCGGGCGCCACGGCCGCGGGCAGCACGTCCAGGTCGATCGTCAGGTACACCACGTCCACGGTCTCCAGGAACGCCGCCACGAACGCCTCGCTCCGCTCCTGTGAGCAGTCCTCGTCCAGCAGGTACTTCACGTCCAGGCTGTGCGCGGTGTCAAAAAGCACCCGCGTGTTGTTGGGTTCGCTAATACCGACGACGGCGTAGTTGAGTTCGCGCCCGGCGGCCGCTTCGGCGCGGGCCATCTGCAGGAACGGCGTCCCGGAACTGGGGGTCGGCGCGTCGCGCAGGTCAAAGTGTGCGTCAAGGTTCAGCACGCCCAGCCGGGCACCGTTGGCGACCGCGGCCGTGCCGGCCACGCCAAGGTAGCTGGCAAACGCGGTCTCGTGCCCGCCACCGAGCACGAAGGTGAGCTGGCCGGCGTCGAGCAGGGCTGTCAGGGCAGCCCCGGCGCGTGCCTGGCCGTCCTCGAGGGCGTTGCCCGCAACCACGACGTCGCCCACATCGGTCACGGCCCGCTCGCCGTGGAAGGCCAACGACCCCAGGGCGCCGCGGATCGCTGCCGGCGCCGCGGCCGCACCCACCCGGCCCAGGTTGCGCCGCACGCCCTCGTCCGAGCAAAAGCCCAGCAGTGCTGCAGGCCCCGGCCGGGACGGGTCGACGCCGGCCGAGGCCGTGGCGGGGGTGGCGACGGCCTGCCACCAGCGGCGGTGGCCGGGCCCGTCGCCGTCGTTCCGGCCGGTCCACGGCTGGGCGGGGGAGTCCACTGCAAGCAAAGAAAAGTCCATGGTTCCAGCCAACAGCAGGCCCGGGCGGAACGCCAGCACGGCTGGGCCCCGGCAGTCTCGCATGGCAGATTCACGGCTTAAAAATCGAACGGGGAGTTGTTGTTGATGTTCGCGGAACATCAACAACAACTCCCCGTTCGATGGGCGTGGGGATTACTTGATGCCGAACAGCTGCTCGATCGGGCCAATGCCGAAGAACACCAGGAACGCGGCGGCCACGGCCCACATGAGGGGGTGGATTTCGCGGGCCCGGCCCTGGAACAGGCGGATCAGCACGTAGCCGATGAAGCCGGCGCCGAGGCCGTTGGCGATGGAGTACGTGAACGGCATGAGCGTGAACGTCAGGAAGGCCGGGATCGCGATGCCCCAGTCGGACCAGTCGATCTTGCCTACCTGGGAGACCATCATGAAACCAACCACCACGAGGGCGGGGGCCACGGCCTCGAAAGGCACCAGGGAGATCAGCGGGGTGAAGAACATGGCCACGATCAGCAGCAGGCCCGTGACAACGGACGCCAGGCCCGTGCGGGCGCCCTCGCCGATGCCGGCGCCGGACTCGACGAAGATCTGGTTGGAGGAAACGGAGGTGCCGCCGCCGGCAATCGCGCCGAAAGCGTCCACGAGCAGCACGCGGTCAACGTTGGGGATGTTGCCGTCCTTGTCCACGGTGCCGGCCTCGTTGGCCAGGCCCACCATGGTGCCCATGGCGTCGAAGAAGATGCTCAGCAGGATGCTGAACGCCAGCAGCATGGCGGCCAGGGCGCCCAGGTGGGCGAAGGAACCAAACAGGTTGACCTTGCCGAACAGGGACAGATCCGGCGGGGTCAGCGCGGAGAAGTGCGGAACCACGAGGGACCAGCCCTGCGGGTTGGCGGTCTTGCCGTCGAAGCTGGGGCCGATGTTGAAGACGGCCTGCAGGATGTTGGCCAGTACGGAGGACGCGACGATGCCGATCAGGATGGCGCCCTTGACCTTGCGGACCACCAGGGCGATGGTCAGGACCAGGCCGATCACGAAGACCAGGGTGGGCCAGCCCAGCAGCTTGCCGTCGAAGCCGAGGCCCACCGGGACGGTGGTGCCGGCAACGTCGGGGATGCGGCGCACGAAGCCGGCGTTGACCAGGCCGATCAGCGCGATGAACAAGCCGATGCCCACCACGATGGCGGTTTTCAGCCCGGCCGGGACGGCGTTGAACACAGCCGTCCGGAAGCCCGTGAGCACCAGGATGAACATGGTGATGCCGGAGAGGACCACCAGGCCCATCATGTCCGGCCAGGTCAGGCCCGGGTGGGAGGCCACGGTGACGGCCACGAACGCGTTGACGCCCAGGCCGGTGGCCAGCGCGAACGGGTGCTTGGCCCAGGCCCCCATGATGATGGTCAGCACGCCGGCCACGAGGGCCGTCATGGCGGCCACGCGGGCCGGGCCCAGGACTCCGCCGGTGGAATCGGCGCCGCCGAGGATCAGCGGGTTCAACACCACGATGTAGCTCATGGCGAAGAACGTGGCGAAGCCGCCGCGAATTTCGCGTGAGTAGTTGGAGCCGCGCTCGGTGATCTTGAAGTATCTGTCTACCGCTGACAAACGAGTTGTCGTCTGGGATGCCATGAGGAGCCCTCCGGGGCGAAGTAAAAATGGGAAAAGTCAGTCGAGGAAATACTAGCCCTTGCCGTGGTTGGGCATAATAGGCGTTAGGTGGCCATTCTCACCGAATTTGTTGCGCGCCGCCGTGCCGCAGCCACCGCCCGCGGTAAGCGGCCCCGAACGTGCCGCTTACCGCGGATCGGCGGCGATCTGGCGCAGGAATTTCCCATGGTGTTCGGTTAGTGTGGGTAGCTACCCCTTTGTCTACTGCAAGGAAGCAATGCCGTGAATCACCTCTCCCGCCAACGGGTCAATGAGACGAACATGACAGTGCCGGACGCCGCCGGAGCCCCGATTCCGCCCCGCGGGAGCCGGACCGGCGCCAAAGCGGGCACCAGGGCCCTGTGGCGCGCCCTGGCCGCTTCCGCCGTCGTCGTCATGGCTCTGGTGGGAGGTTCGACGGCGGCCCTGGCCCACGACCAGGTGGAGGGCACCGCGCCGGCGGACGGCTCCACCGTGGCCGCCATGCCGGTGAAGGTGCAGATCACGCTCAGCAACACGCCGGCCGCCCTTGGTTCGCAGGTCAACGTGGTGGACGCCGCCGGAACCAACTGGTCGGTGGGCAGCGTGGACGTGCTGGACAACGTCGCCACGCAAAACATCAAGGGTGGCGCACCGGCGGGCAAATACACCGTCAAGTGGCGCCTGGTGTCCTCGGACTCCCACCCCATTGAGGGCCAATTCACCTTCACGACCTCCGCGGCCGGCAGTGCGTCGGGAGCCGTGGCGGGTCCCGTGCAATCACTGCAACAGGTCATTGCACCCGTGCCCGAGCAGGCGCCCACCAGCGGCGGCGTGCCGTGGAGCGTGGTGGGCCTGATCGGCGTACTCGTGGTGGTGGTTGTGGCCATGATCGTGGTGGCCAGGCGCCGTTTGGGCGCCGGGGACCAGTCCTAGGGGACCAGTCCTAGGGGACCAGTCCTAGGGGACCGAACCTAAGGGGCCGACCCCGGGGCCCAAGAGCCTTGGGGCCGGTCTTGCAGGCCTAGGCCGGGAGCGCCGCGAAGCCGCCCTCCCGGGACGCGCCGCGGGCCGAAATTGACTGCCCGGCGCGCTTGGCCTGGTGCAGGATCTCGTGCGTGGTGGGTGCCACCATGCCGCCAACGCCCACCAGGTAAAGACCCAGGGAATGCATGGCCGCGCTGAAATCACGGCTCGTGTGCACGCCGACACTGCGCAGCACCCGGCGGAGCTGGTTCAGTGCGCCCCGGGTGAAGACGATGCTGTAGGCGGTCAGGGTGCCGTGCGCGGTTTGCACCGTCCACGGGCGCTCCGCGGGCAGCGTTCCCGGCGTGCGGGTCAGTTCCAGCGCACAGGTGGCGGGGCGGATGTCCAGCTCATTGCGGCGGGCGTAGTGCTCCAGCAGGCGCAGGATCTCCGTGCGTTCGCTCAACGCCTCCAGGCTGATGCTGCCCGTGGCAGGAGCCGGCGCGCTCGGCGTCAGGGGGCGGAAGCTGTCCACCACAATCGCCTCGATGCCCTGGCGGTTCAGTTCGGCGGCCACTGCCAGGCCGGAAAGCCCCGAGCCGATCACGATGGTGGTGGTTGATTCCATGCGCTGCGCGCCGTTGGGGCACGGCGGCAAGGCGCTGGCAGGCGCAGACGGCATCGGCACAAGTGCCTCCTCGAACGGTAGGAGAACTCTGGCGGCGCCGCCGGGAGCGTGGCTGCGCCGTGAAGCGATTTAGTTGAGTACGCGATCCAGGTAAGTGTTACGGAACACATGCTCCGGATCAACGCCATTCCGAACCCTACCGAACATTTCGAAGTCTGGGTAGGCCTGCATAAAGTCCTTCGACTGGAGAAAATGCCACTTGCCCCAATGCGGGCGCCCGCCATGTGAACGGAAGATTTCCTCGGCCGCCCGGAAATAGTCGAAGGCGTCCGTTTTCACGTGCTGGTGGATGGCGATGTAGCCGGTTTCGCGGCCGTTTGCCGTGGACAGGGGGATGCCGTCGGCTGCCGCGCAGCGCACCTCCACGGGAAACGAGATGGTGAACCCGCGGCGCTGGATCATGGCGTCCAGTTCAACCAAAATTTCCGCAACGTCCGCCAACGGCACGGCATACTCCATCTCCCGGAAACGCACCGTCCGCGAGGTGGCAAACACCTTGTGTGAGGCGTCGGCGAACTCCCGGTTCCCGGTCAGCGAGGAGGCCAGCGCATTGACGCGCGGAATGACCCGCGGCGTCTTCCCCGTGACCGTGCACAGCGCCGAGAACAGTTTGTTGGACACCAGCACGTCATCCACCAGGTGCGCCCGGAGCGAGAGCGGCTTCACGCCGTCGGGCCCCTGGCCGGGAGCGTGCCGGGTGTTGGTCTTGGTGAGTGCCATGGAGGTGTGCGGGAACCAGTAGAACTCAAAGTGGTCCACGGCGCGCTGGCGCTCCTCCAGGGCTTCCAGCACGCCCGCCAACGGCTCGGGGCGTTCCACGGCGTGAAGGGTGAATGCGTCGACGCACTGCAGGGTCACGGACACGATGATGCCCAGTGCGCCCAGGCCCACCCTGGCCGCGGAAAACAGCTCAGGGTTCTCCGTCGCGGAACAATGGCGTACCTCCCCGGTACCCGTGACGAGGTCCAGTGCCCGCACTTGTGTCGCGATCCCGCCAAAGGCCACCCCGGTGCCGTGCGTACCCGTGGAGATGGCTCCGGCGATGGTCTGGCGGTCGATGTCGCCCAGGTTTTCCATGGCCAGCCCATACGGTGACAGCAGGGCTGGAATCTCAAAAAGGCGCGTCCCGCCGGCCACCGTCACCTGGCGTGCGGCCCGGTCCACCGACTGCAGGCCGCTCAAACCGTCCAGCTGCAGCTGGGTGCCGCCGGTCAGGGCGATGTCGGTGAAGCTGTGCCCGGCCCCGACGGCCTTGACCGTGGTGCCGGCATTGGCTGCCGCGGCGACGACGGCGGAGATCTCGGCGACCGTCGACGGGTGCAACACCTGCGCCGGCCGGCAACGCTGATCCCCGGCCCAATTGCGCCATTCGCTCATATGAAAGCCTTTCCTTCTCCGCGATACGTCAGCGCCCTGCCCACCCTGCGGCCGGCGTCGAGCAGTTCTAGGGCGTCCACGTGCTCGCACACCTCACCGGACTTTGCGTGCCGGAACCAGACGTTGTCGCCAATGCGAAGCCCGGACGCTATGGCGCCGCGCAACGGGGTCTGGACCTCGCCGGCGCCTTCGGTGCCCAGCATCGAGAGCCCCGACGGGTACACGGGGACGGGGGAACGGTCGGCGCCGTGGGGCCCGGAAGCGATCCAGCCGCCGCCCAGCACCGTGACGATGTCCGGGGCAGGGCGCCGCACCACGGGGGCGGCAAAGCCCACCGCGTGTTGCGGGGTGAACCGCGAATAGCCGTCAAAGAGCGTGGGGCCGAACAGACCTGACCCGGCGGCGAGTTCCGTCACCGACGCGTCCGCCGCCGTCAGTTCCAGGCTTCCCGTGCCGCCCCCGTTCACGAATTCCAGGTCCGCCACGTTCCGCACCGCCGCAACCACATTGGCCCGCCGCTGCGCCACCTCGGCCATGGACGCGTGCTGGATCTGCTTCAGGACCTGGGATTTGAGGACGTCGGCCACCGGGTTGCCCGTGTGCGGGGTGTCCTGGAGGCCGGCAATCTGGGCCTCATACGACATGAGGCCCACCAGCGTGAACAAGGGACGGCTCCCATGGCGGCGGGCGGCGATGTCGAGTGTAAGGGCCAGCGCGTCGACGCCGGTGCGGACGGGGGAGCGGCGCACGCCAATGTGGCCCATGGCCCGCCCGCCCACGCTGGGCCGCCACGAGGCGTCAAGGTCGATGGCCAGCCGGATCGGGGCCGCGGGGCTGATGTCGGCCAGCCGTGCCGCCATCCAGTCAAGCTGTTCGGGCGAGTCCACCATGAGCGTGATGCGCGAACCGGCCCGCGGATCCTGGGCCAGGGCGGCAAGCGCCGTTGCGTCCGCCGTCGGATAAGCCACCACGACGTCGGAGAACGCGTCGTCGGCAGCCAGCCACAGCGCCTCGGGCAGCGTGAAGGCCAGGATCCCGGCGAACCCGTCCTGCGCCAGCACGGCCCGCAGCACGTCCCTGCTGCGGATGGACTTGCTGGCCACCCGGATGGGCACCCCGCGGGCCCGGCGCAGCAGCGACCCGGCATTGTGCGAAAGCGCCGGCAGGTCGAGCACCGCGAAGGGCGCCGCCAGCCCCGCGCAAGCCGCATCGGCCTGGGACCAGATCGAGGAACCGGACCTGCCAGGTTCCGCTCCGGCGCGGCCGAGGGCGACGTTCGAGTCCAAAAGTTGCACAGTTGACTCCCCTGGGGCGTTGAGTAATTGCTGGGGCAACTCTGTCATATGGGAGCGGGTTTGGGCAGGAAAGTCCCGGGTGTGACGGAAGATTTTCCGCCGGTCCGGCGAGTAACTTGACGCGCGCCCGCGGTGAGACAATAGTCACAAGTACAGGCCGCGACGGGGAGGCGGGCAGCAGTCTCCCACCCCTGCGGCACACGAATTTGAGGAGGCGCACAATGAGCAATCAACAAGAAACTTCCCCGGTTGCCCAGCCCGACCCCATCCCTGCCCCCACAGGAATCGTCGTGGGAATCGATGGTTCCGAGCAAAGCAATTGCGCGCTGATCTGGGCCGCCCGTGAGGCGAAGGCCCGCCAGGTGCCGCTGCATCTGGTCACCGCCTACACCGTGCCGATCTTCGCCGCGTCGGGCCTTGACGGCGGCTACGCCACCGTGGACGACGACGTCATCCGCCAGGGTGCCGAGGCCGTGCTGCGCGAGGCCGCCGGCAAGGTGTCGGAGATCGACGTCGAGCTGGACGCCCGCGTTGAAAACGGCGACGCCGCCGGCGTGCTGCTGGAATTGAGCGAAACCGCGGAGCTGCTGGTTTTCGGCACGCGCGGCCGCGGCGGCTTCATCGGCCGGTTGCTGGGCAGCGTCAGCTCCGCCCTGCCGGCACACGCCCAATGCCCCACCGTCACCGTGCCGCTCAGCTGCGCGGCCCGCCTGGGCGCGGACGCCTCCGTGAAGCCTCCCGTGATTGAAAAAGTGGTCACGGTGGGCGTCGACGGCTCGGACGAGGCCCGCTACGCGGTGCTGGTCGCCGCGGAACAAGCCGAACGGTCCGGGTTGTCGCTGCGCATCATCTGCGCCGTCCACCCGTACACCGGGTCCCTGTCCTGGATGCCGGCCCCCGTGGACCGCGATTCGCTGTTCGCGGAGATCCAGGAACAGCTGGACGCCGGCGAAAAATGGATTCGCAACCACTTCCCGAAGCTCGACATCGACGTCCAGCTCATTGAGGGAACCCCCGTGGATGTGCTGGTGAAAGCCTCCGAAACCACCGAGTTGCTGGTGCTGGGCACGCGCGGGCGCGGGGGTTTTGCGGGCATGATGCTCGGCTCGACCACCGACGGCGTCCGCCACCATGCGAAGAGCCCCATCATGGTGGTCAAGGACCGTGAGGATCCGCGCCAGGACGACCGCGCCGCGTTTGGTCCGCTCCTGCAGGCCTAGATACGACGCCGGTAAACGGCGAGTGCGCAGATAAGGCGGCTTCCAGGCTCTGGAAGCCGCCTTATCTGCGCACTGGCGGGCAAGACGGCGGTCTGAGTCGCCTTATCTGCGCACTCGGATACGGTGAGTGCGTTTAGTAGCGTGCCGCGTACGGGTACAGGGTCATGCCGGCCTGCAACATGCCCGAGATCGAGTAGACGCCGGTGGGGAAACCGGGCGCCAGGGCCTGCACCACCTGGTCGTTGCCGACGTAGATGGCGATGTGGCCGAATTGGCCGGAGCCCGGCGCGGATTCATCAAAGACCAGCAAATCGCCGTACCGCATCTGGGACAGCGGCACCCGTGTCGGAGCACTCCAGAACTGGTCGGTTCCCGTGCGCGGAACCGAGATCCCGGCGGAGGCGAACGCCTTCATGACCAGCCCGGAGCAGTCGTAGTAGGGATTTCCGGTGCCGCCCCACTGGTATGGCAGGCCGCTCTGGGCCTTGGCGAAGTTCACCATGACGTTGATGTAGGAGCCCGACGGCGGAGCGACCACGGGTGGGGTGACCACGGGCGGAGCAACGACGGGCGGGGTTACGACAGGCGGTTTGACCACCGGGGGCTTGACCACGGGCGGTTTGACGACGGGCGGGGCAATGACAGGAGGCTGGACGACCACGGGCGGTGCCGGTGCGACCACCGGCGGTTGCGCCGGCGTCGTGTTCCCGTTGCCGGTGTTGCCGGTGTTCCCCGGGTTGGTCGGCGCGACGGGAGAAACCGGGTTCACTGCTGCCGGCACCACGGGGGCGGGGGCAGCGGCGGAGTCCTTGATCTGCTGGGCCAGCGCCGCCTCGCGGGCTTGCTGCTCCAGGCCGTCGACCCGCGCGCCTTCCAGGGCCGTCGTCGTGTCGTGGAGGGTTGCCAACTGTTGGATCAGCACGCCGCGCTGGGCCTGGTTTTCCTTGACTGCGGCCGCAAACGCATCGGTGGCGGCCTGGGCCGCGCGCTTTGAGTCCTGGGCCGTCTGGGCGGCCTTGTCGGCTGCCTGCTGGGCAGCGACGGCCTGCGCCTGCAGTGCGGCGGAGGTGGAGGATGCGGCCGACGCGGAGTCAAAGGTGTTGGCCCGCTCGGAGGACAGCGCCATCAGTGTGGAGGCCTGGTACATGGTGTCGTCGGCGCTGGAGCTGCCCAGGAATGCCTGCACGCTCGGGTTCAGGCCGCCGTTTTTGTACATGGTCCCGGCAAGCTGCCCCAGCTGGGCCTTGGCGGTCTTGTATTCCTTGGCGGCGGCGTCGGCCTTGGCTTTGGCGGTGCCGGCCTCGGTGCGGCGCTGGTCAAGGGCTACGAGCGCGTTCGTGTAGTCGTTGTTGGCCGCGATGGTGCCGGCCATGGAGCCCTGGAGGCGGTCGTTGGCGGTGCCGATCAGGGCGTCGATCTTGGCCGATTCCGCTGCCGTGGCTGCCTCGGACTTCTTGGCCTTTGCAATGTCGTCGGTGCTGGGAATGGCCGGGCTGAGCGGGATGCGCACCAGCGTTCCGAACGACGACGCCGGCGCGGGCGATCCGGCGAGGGCAGCTTGTGCGGGGGCCAGGACGGCGGTGGTGGCAAGCGCGGCGCAAGCCACGGCCGCGGTTCCGCGAACCAGGAAAGGCAAACTCATCCGTGAAGACCTCACTGCTGAAAGGTGACGGTAAATGCGTGCGGTGATATTCCGCGCCATCCCGGCAAAAATCGCAGGGGCATTTACAGGGCAATCACGACACTACGGCCACTGACTTTGCTTTGGCAACACTAGTAACACCAGTAACTTGAACAACATTGGTGTAACCACACGGCTGTAATTTGCCGGGTTATCCCCAGCCCAGATCGTGGAGGCGTTCGTCGCTGATGCCAAAGTGGTGGGCAATTTCATGCACCACGGTGACCGTGACTTCATGGATTACCTGTTCGCGCGTGGAACAAATATCCAGGATCGGCCGGCGGTAGATGGTGATCCTGTCAGGCAGGGAACCGGCGGCCCACCAGGAATTCCTTTCCGTCAGCGGGGTGCCCTCATACAGTCCCAGCAGCACGGTGTCCGGGTGCTCGCCCGGGCCCGGAACGTAATCGTCGTCGACAAAGATCGCCACGTTGTCCATCTCGGCACGCAAATCCTCCGGAATGTTTGCCAGCGCCGCCTGGACGGCCGCATCAAACTCGGCCTCGTCCATGTGGAACGGGCCAAAGGAGGGGATGGACGCCAGCGGGTTCTCACTCATGGCTCCAGCCTAGTGAGATCTCCGCGGAAAAGAGCCGGGAGGGAGCCTGCCCCAAACTGCCGAAAATCGGGGCGATCACAGGTGCCGAGCCCGCCCGCGGACGGGGTCCGGAGGGGTGTCGGGATGCTCGTTTTGTGTTCTGGCGAAATAGGCCCTATAGTTTTTGGAGTCCACTTCGGACGGACCCGCAGGGAACTGCGGACCGGACGACAGTGACGATGCCCCCATCGTCTAGCGGCCTAGGACACCGCCCTTTCACGGCGGCGGCACGGGTTCGAATCCCGTTGGGGGTACTTTGCGAGTGAGTGGTAATTCAGTATGAAAAATGCTGGTACGATATAACTCGTGAATTTCACTTGAAAGAGTGAAAGAAGCAATAAAAAGCAGTAAATGAGTATGGCCCTGTAGCGCAGTTGGTTAGCGCGCCGCCCTGTCACGGCGGAGGTCGCGGGTTCGAGTCCCGTCAGGGTCGCTGAGGTTTCATTGGATTCGTCCAAAGGAATCTGGTGACTAAAGCTTTATCAGTTCACCAAGGCTCTGTAGCTCAGTTGGTAGAGCGTTCGACTGAAAATCGAAAGGTCACCGGATCGACGCCGGTCGGAGCCACCAGCTAGAACCCCGAGGAATCGGGGGTTTTTTGCTTTAACACCCCTTTGCAAGACGTGTGTTGTTCATCACGAATTTGATCACCTGACCTTTTCGCCGGCACTCGTGCCACGTTTGGTGCGCCCCGCTTTAACCGGGAAAGTGAATTGCCCCGGCGTTGCCCCCTCATAAAGCGGTGCATAGGCTTACCGTAAAGGAAACAAGAAAGGGCGCGTTTATGGATGGGCAAAGCGGGTCGTTGGAAGCTTCGGAATCCTCCGACCAGGAATTTACGCAGGGCCGCACGGTGATTTCCGACACGGCCGTGGCAAAAGTGGTGGGGGTTGCGGCGCGCGGCGTCCCCGGCGTCCATGCCCTGGGCTCCGGAGCCTCACGGTCCATCGGCGCCATCCGCGACGTGGTGGGAGCCACCGACCTGACCCAGGGCATCCGGGTCGAGGTGGGTGAATCGCAGGTGGCGGTGGACATCATCCTGATGGCCGAATACGGCTACCCCCTGCAAACCCTCGCCAACACCGTCCGGGCTGCCGTATATGAAGCGGTGGAGGGCCTGGTGGGGCGCAATGTCATCGAAGTCAATATCGAGATCACCGACGTCTTCATTCCCACGCCCGACGGCGACAAGCCCCAACGGCCCCGCCTGACCGAGCGGCTCGGCGCCGGCAAGCCCGCCACAGCATCCAACGATCAAGAGGAACAGCCATGAACCTGACAGTGGTGTGTGCGGCATTTGGCGCCTTTTTGGCGTTCATGGCCTTTCAATTCGGCTTCTGGGGCCTGGTCATCGGCGCGATCTTCGTGGCCGTTGGCGCATTCGTGGGCCGTGCGGCGGGCGGCAAGCTCGACTGGCGCGGAGTCCTGGACGCGCTGACGGGGCGGCGATCGTCGTCGTGAGCGTGGCCGCCACGCTGCCGGGCCGCGAGCTGGCCGGGCACAACAGGATCAGCACCCAGGCGTTGACCTCGGTGGCGAGGGCCGCGGCCGCCGAGGTTTTCGCCGTGCCCGCCTCCGCCGTGCGGGTGAGCTGGACGGACGACGCCGGCGCGCTGGCCCTCTCGCTGTCGTCACCCATTAGCGCGCCCACCCTGTCCGTGGTGCGCAACAATCCGGAGCGCGTGGCCCGCAGCGGCGGCAGCATCGTCAGCAGGGCCACCGAGGCAAAGGCGAAGATCCTGGCCCAGGTGGAACATTTGAGCGGCTCCCGCCTGAGCCGCGTGGATATCCGCATTTCCGGCATCCAGGCCACCGACGAAGGGCGGGTCCAATGAGCGAACCGACAACGCGCATCCTCAAACGGGAAACCCACTCATCCCGCGCACCGCTTTCCGTCATTGCCGCCATTGTGGTGTCCTTGCTGGCTGTCTACGGGCTGCTGGAGACCATGCTGCGGGCGCTGGGACAGCCGCCATGGCTGATCGACCCGCCGGACGCCGTGCGGCGCATTTCCGAACTGCCGGCCGGGACCACCCCCGTGCTGCTTGGCGTGGCCGGCGTTCTGTTGCTTCTGCTCGGCTTGATCCTGCTGGCGAACGGCGTGCTGCCCGGTCGGCGGGCCCGCCACGTCATCACCGACAACCGCGTGGCCGTCGTGGTGGACGATGAGGTCATTGCCGCGGCACTGGCGCGCCGGGCCCGGCTGGCCGCGGGCGTCACCCGCGAACAGGTCATGGTGGTGGTTTCCGCCCGTACCGTCCAGGTCAACGTCAGGCCAACCTCCGGGATCTGGCTGGACGAATCCCAGATCCAGGCGGCAGTCGAGGCGGAGCTGGCGGCCATGGCCCTTGACCCTGCGCCCACCGTCAAGGTCAACCTCGCCAATACGGGGGTGATCGGGGTATGAACGGCACACCGAGGGGATTCAACCGCTTCATGCTGGTCCTGCTGGGGCTGGTGCTGATGGTGCTCGGCGCCGCGCTTCTCGCGCTGGCGGCCATTCCGGCATTTGCCCGATGGTGGCAGGACTGGGCCGGGCGGCAAGTCGTGCAGCTGGGGGACCTGGCCGCCCAAACCCGCATGGGGTCCGGGGCGGGAAGCTGGATCTGGCTGATTGTTGCGGCAGCCCTTTTGGTGCTGGTGATCGTCATGGTCAGCTGGATCGCGAACCAGGGCAAGGGGCGCACCAACGTCCTGTTCGACCGTACGGGCACCGCGGACGACGACGGCGCCGCCGGGAAGGTCGTGCTCAGTTGCGCGGTGGCCGAGCAGGCACTGAAGTCCGCCCTGACGGAACGCAGCGACCTGCTCAGCGCCTCCGTGACAAGTTATGACTTCCGGGGCGAGCCGTGTGTCCGTGTCCGGGTGCTGCCGCGCCAGGGCGTTGCGCCGCACCAGGTGGCCGGGGATGTCGGGGCACTCGTGGAAGCCATGGACGCCCTGTTGGGTGTTGAGGTGCCGGTATTGGTCAGCATTGGTTCCGCCGCGCGCGTTAGGTTCACCAAAGCCGAGCGAGTCCGCTAGTCTGTTGCCGTAATCACCCTTGGGTGCACGCAGCTTGGGGGTTCGCGTTTGAGACCGAAGGAGACACGCATGTCTGAAAACTTTACCGGCCAGGCCGCTGACGCTGCTGACCAGGCCAAGAATGCCGCTGCGGATGCATCGAACCAGGCCAAGGACGCCGCCGGCGACGTGGTCGGGAACGTGAAGGATTTCGCCGGCGATGCTGCGGCGAAGGCCAAGGACGCCGCCGGTGACGCCGCGGAAAAGGCCAAGGAATTTGCCGGTGACGCCGGTGAAAACATCAAGGACTTCGCCGAGGATGCGGTTGAGAACGTGAAGGAATTTGCCGAGGATGCCGCCGAGAACGTCAAGCACCTGGGCGCCAAGATTGCCGGACTTTTCAAGCATGACAAGTAGGTAAAAGCGCTCAAAGGGAGGGTGGTTCGCCTCCGGGAAACCGGAGGCGAACCACCCTCCCTTTGTTGTGCCGCCGTCAGGCGGGTGAAAATCCGTCAGGAAATCTTTCGGTAATGAAATGGTCACAATCTTGCGTAAGCGCTTGCACTCGCGCTGGGGATCTGCCTACAGTGATCCACATCACCCTTGATTTGGTGCCTCCGGCGGAGGCGCCCCCAACCCTTAGCCGGTTGTTTTTCATTGACGAGAAAGAGCGTGGAATGAGACATTCAAAGAAGATTGCGCCCCTGGCCATTGTGTCCGTGCTGGCCATGACGTTGGCGGCCTGTAGCGGCGGCACCGGGGGCAGCGGTGGCGGTGCGGCCCAGCAGAACCTCGATGGCCGGGGTCCCATCACGTACGTGCAGGGCAAGGACAACTCCAATGTGGTCCGCCCGCTCATTGACAAGTGGAATGCGGCCCACCCCAACGAGAAGGTCACGTTCAAGGAACAGTCCGATAACGCAGACCAGCAGCATGACGACCTGGTCCAGCACTTCCAGGCCAAGACGGGCGACTACGACGTCGTCGACGTCGACGTCATCTGGACGGCCGAGTTTGCCGCCCAGGGCTGGCTGCAGCCGCTCAACGACAAGATGGCCATCGACACCACGGGCTTCCTGCCCGCCACGGTCGCCACCGGCACCTACAAGAACGTCATGTACGCCCTGCCGCAGACGTCCGACGGCGGCATCCTGTACTACCGCAAGGACCTGGTCCCCACGCCTCCCAAGACCTGGGACGAGATGATGGCCATGTGCCCCGTCGCCAAGGCCAAGGGGATCGACTGCTATGCCGGCCAGTTCGCCCAGTATGAGGGCCTGACGGTCAACGTTGCCGAGGCGATCAACACTGCCGGCGGCACCGTCGTCGACAAGGACGGCAAGCCCACGGTCAACACCCCGGAGGCCAAGGCCGGCCTGACCAACCTGGCCCAGGCTTACAAGGACGGCAACATCCCCAAGCAGGCCGTGACCTACCAGGAGGAGCAGGGCCGGCAGGCATTCGAGGCCGGCAAGCTGATGTTCCTGCGCAACTGGCCGTACGTGTACAACCTGGCCAAGACCGACGGTTCCTCCACCGTGAAGAACACCTTCGGGATTGCACCGCTTCCCGGCAAGGACGGCCCCGGCGCCTCCTCACTGGGCGGGCACAACCTGGCCATCAACGCCGATTCCAAGTACAAGGCCACGGCCAAGGACTTCCTGACGTTCATGACCAGTGCCGAAACTGAAAAGTTCTACGCAACCCAGGGCTCCCTGGCCCCGGTCCGCGAGGGCCTGTACACGGACGCCGACCTGGTCAAGCAGCTGCCGTACCTGCCCGTTCTGCTGACCTCCATCAAGAACGCGGTCCCGCGCCCCGTCACACCGTTCTACCCGGCCGTCACCCAGGCCATCCAGCAGAACAGTTTCCAGGCCATCAACGGCACAAAGTCCGTTGACCAAGCCTTGACGGACATGCAAGCCGCCATCACGACGGCCGTCTCAAAGTAACCGCGCCCGCAGCACCAAGCGCCGGTCCGCAGGGCAAATACCTGCCCTGCGGACCGGCGCGGCGCAAGCGGTGAACCGCATCGCCACCCGCGCGATGCCCAAAGAATTTTGTTGTGAAAGGAACGCAGCATGTCAACACAAGTAGAACCGGGAGCGCTGCCCGGACGGAAAGCCTCCCGCAAAGGCGGTGACAACAAGGGCGTCAACAAGGAAGTGGGTGCCGACCGCAAGGAAAAAACGCAGGGACGGGCGGCAACACTGCTGATTGCGCCGACACTGATTGTCCTGGCCATCGTCATCTTGTACCCGGTCATCAACGCCGTCATCATGTCCTTCCAGCATGACCAGGGCCTGGATGCGGCCACGGGACTCTTTGTCACCGGCGGATTTGCCGGGGTGTCCAACTACGTGCACTGGCTGTTCCAGCAATGCCCCACCTCCGGGGGAACGGGCAGCTGCCCGCCCGGCACGCTTGGCGCCCAGTTCTGGAGCGCCACCGGCGTCACCTTCTTCTTCACCGTGGTCACGGTGTTCTTCGAGACGCTGTTTGGTTTTTGGATGGCCCTGATCATGGCCCGCACCTTCAAGGGCCGCAGCGTGCTGCGCGCCGCCGTACTGGTGCCGTGGGCCATCCCCACCGCCGTGACGGCCAAGCTGTGGTTCTTCATCTTCGCCTTCGACGGCATCGTCAACACCCTGTTCCACAGCTCCATCCTGTGGACCGGCAGCGAAGGCCCCGCACGGGCCGCCATCATCATCGCCGATGTTTGGAAAACGACGCCGTTCATGGCCCTGCTGATCCTGGCCGGGCTGCAGATGATCCCGGCGGAAGTCTATGAGGCGGCCAAGGTCGACGGCGCCAGCGCCTGGCAGCGCTTCCGGCTCATCACCCTGCCGCTCGTCAAGCCCGCCCTGATGGTTGCCATCCTGTTCCGCGTCCTGGACGCGCTGCGCATGTACGATCTTCCGGCCATCATGACCGGTGGCGCCAACGGCACCACCACCTTGTCCATCCTGGTGGTTGACCAGATCCGGGTCGGCTTCAACTCGGCCGCGGCGCTGTCGACCATTACGTTCGTGATCATCTTCATCGTCGCGTTCATCTTTGTGCGGTTCCTTGGGGCGAACGCCGTCGAATCCGCCAGCGGCGGAGCAAAGGGGAAGCAGAAATGAGCACGGCAACCACCACCCTGAATACCGGGACCGCGAAGGCAAAGTCCGTAGCGCGGACCCGGGAAAACTGGGCCAGCACCCGCACCTACATCAGCGCCGCCATCATCGTGATCTGGTGCCTGCTGCCGTTCTACTGGATGATCGTCACGGCGTTCCGCGACGTCGGCTACACCTTCGACTCCACACCGTTCTTCACGCACGTCACGTGGGACAACTTCAAGACGGCGTTCTCCGCGGAGTTGGGCAACCACCTGGGCCGGGCACTGTTGAACTCCCTGTTCATCTCGTCCGTCACCACCATAGTGGCGTTGCTGTTCGGTGTTTTTGCCGCCTATGCCCTGGCCCGGCTGAACTTCCGCGGCAAGTTCCTAGTGCTCGGCCTGATCCTCGGGGCCTCCATGTTCCCCGGCGTCGCGATCGTCACCCCGTTGTTCCAGCTTTTTGGCAACATTGGCTGGATCGGCACCTACCAGGCCATGATCATCCCCAACATTTCCTTTGTGCTTCCGCTGACCGTCTACACGCTGACGTCGTTCTTCAGGGAAATGCCGTGGGAGTTGGAGGAGGCGGCCCGGATTGACGGCTGCACCCAGGGCCAGGCGTTCCGCAAGATCATCATGCCGCTGGCTGCCCCGGCCGTGTTCACGACGGCGATCCTGGCGTTCATCGCATCCTGGAACGAGTACCTGATTGCCAGCATCCTCTCCAACGACGCAACACAAACAGTTACCGTCGCGATCGCCCGGTTTGCCGGTTCCCAGCCGCACCAGGAGCCGTACACGGCCGTCATGGCCGCCGGAACGGTTGTCACCATTCCCTTGGTGGTGCTGGTGCTGGTCTTCCAGCGCAAGATCGTGGCCGGCCTGACGGCAGGGGCGGTGAAGTAGCCGTGGCATTCCAGGGGAGAAACCGGAACAAAGAGCCGGAGGCGCCCGGAAGCCTGCATATCCCCTCGAGCCGGCAAAAGAGCGGTGAGGACTTTGACATCATCATCGGCTTCCTCGGATTCTGGACGCTGGTGGTCTTTGCCATCACCGTTTGGCAGGAACTCACCGGCGGGCCGGCCCTGATCTGGGCGCTCGGGCTGCTCGCCGCCTGTCTGGCTCTCTGGGGTATGATTCGGCTTCGAAGGAGGCTCCCCGCCCGGCGCGGTAGGCGCGAACAATAACGCACGGCGACGTCCGCCGTCGTGCCTTGCATCGACGGGACGTGCCGTGCACGGCGGCTCAGACAACCGCATGAACCGGGAGGGGGAAACGATGGGCGTATGTATTGACGACGTTGCGGCGCGGGCCCAGGTTTCCACGGCGACGGTCTCACGAGCACTGAGGGGGCTTCCGCGGGTCAGCGACGCCACCCGGGCCAAGGTGCTGGAAGTGGCCGAAGCGATGGGGTACGTGCCCTCGCCGTCGGCCAGCGGACTGGCCACGGGGCGCACCAAGACCGTGGGGGTCCTGGTGCCGTTCGTGGACCGTTGGTACTTTGGCCACGCCATCGAGGGCATCGACCAGGTCCTGCGCGACCACGGCTACAACCTGCTGCTCTTCAGCCTGGGCGGCTATGTGCACGGGCAAAAGCGCAGCTTCACCAAAAGCATGGTGCGCAAGCAGATCGACGCGCTGCTGGTGCTCTCTCTGGGGTTGTCGGACGAGGAACTTTACCAACTCCACCACACCGACATCCCGCTGCTTTCGGTGGGCGGACCCGTGGAAGGTTGCCCCGGGGTCTATATCGACGATATCGCCGCAACGACCGCCGCCATGGACCACCTGATAGGCCTTGGCCACCGGAAGATCGGCTACCTGCATGGCGGTGTGGAGGACCAGCGCAACTTCCGCGTCCCGGCCCTGCGCACCGTGGCGTTCGAGGCCGCCATGGACCGGGCCGGCCTGGAGGTTTTGCCTGATTGGAGCGTCCCCGGCGACTTCACCGTGGCCGACGGCGTGCGCGCGGCGGCCCAGATCTTCGACTCGCCGGCGGGGTTGCCCACGGCCATCTTCTGCGGCTCGGACGAGATGGCGTTGGGGCTCATGTTCGAGGCCCAACGCCGCGGGATCCGGATCCCGGAAGAACTCTCCGTGGTGGGGATTGACGACCACGACTTCTCCGCCCCGGCCGGGCTCACCACGATCGCCCAAAGCCCCTGGGAGCACGGCCGCACGGCAGCCAGGATGCTGCTGGCCGAACTTCGCGGCACCGCCGACTCCGTCCAGGACACGACGATGCCCTTTGAACTCGTGGTGCGCACCAGCACGGCCCCGCCGTCCCGGTGATTGAGCCCGCCGAAACCACGCCGTGACTTCCGGTCGGGGAAACACTTGGGGGCTGAAACAAGGAGGGATCCAATTGACATCCGAGTACATCCACCAGCACCTGGGGCTCCTCATCATCGACCCCTACAACGATTTCCTGGCTGCGGAAGGGAAGATGTGGCCCGCCGTGGGCACAGTCGCCACGCGTCTGGACACGGTGGCCAATATGCGGGCCCTGGCAGCGGCTGCGCATGCTGCCGGCGTCCACAGGATCTTCGTACCGCACCGGCGCTGGTCGCCCGGAGACTACACCGGCTGGAAATTCCCAAACCCTTCGCAACGAGGGGTCGACCGCATACGGCTTTTCGAGCGCGGTTCCTGGGGTGGCACGTTTCATGCGGACTTCCCGGTCTTGGAGGGCGACGGTGTCGCCTCCGAACACTGGGCCCAGAACGGCTTTGCCGGAACCGATCTCAATACCCGGCTCACCCAGCACGGCATCACCCACGTCATAGCTATCGGGTTGTTGGCCAACACCTGCACCGAGTCGACGGCTCGCTTCGCCATGGAATTGGGGTACCACGTCACCTTGGTTACGGATGCCACTGCGGCGACGTCGGAGGAAGCGCTCCATGCCGCCCACGCCATCAATGCCCCTACGTATGCCCACGCAATCCTGAGCACCCAAGAGGTCATCCAACTGATTCAGGAAACGGGAAATGGTGGGTAAGCGAACGCACGCTGACGGCCGAACAGGGCCGCTGAATCACGGCGTCGATCGCATGCTTACTCAACGGGCGGCGCGCCCAGCTGTGGTTTTGCCTAGTCCGCTTTCAGGCGGCGTTGTGTCGTGTGGGCTGCCGCTCGGATATGGCTGCAACGGTCGTGTAGTCGATGGTGAGATTGCCGCCTGCGGCGTCGATCGCGGCGCCCATGCCGTTTAGGAGGGCGTCCAGTTTGTCCTTTGGGAGTCGATTGATTCCGCCCGCGGTTGAGGTCTGCTCAAGCCACGCATCGCGCGTGGCGGTCGCCTGCCAATTGAAGGAGAACCGCTCAAGTTCGCCGAACGCTCCTGTCGTGCGCAGGCCCGCTGCGGCCGCGTCGATGATGGTCCCATAAGGGTCGGCTCCGGACATGGGGGCCCAGGGATTGAACGGCAATCCGGTATTAAGTGAGCTAAAGACTGCCGCGAACTCGGCGGCGAGTTCGCCAGACGGGCGTCCTGAATTCCAGAAGAGCGCAAGGCTGCCGCCCGGCGGAAGAACGGAAGCGGCCTTGGCGGCGCCCGCGGTCGGGTCGACCCAGTGCCACGTCTGTCCGGCGATAATTGCGTCGAAGGTTTGCCCTGCGGCCTCCCACTCTTCGAATCTGGCGATCTCGACCACGAACCCTTTGGCCCGTGCAAGCTCGGCCATCTGTAGGTCCGGTTCGATCCCATGTACGGCGAATCCGCGGTCCCGGAAAGGCTCGGCGGAAATTCCTGTCCCGATCCCCACATCGAGGATCGAGCGCCCTTGCATGCGGTCAGCGATGGCATCAACCAGGGCTGTCGGGTAATGCGGGCGGGTGCGGTCATAGCGTTCGGCATTCTTGCCGAACGACTCTGCGAGTTCGCGGTGTCGATGCGAAGCATCGTCGGCGGGCGTGACCGGCAGCGGCAGTGGAACCATGCGGCCAGTCTAAGTGGGCATCCGCAGATTCTGAACAAAACGGAGCGCCTCTCCTTTTGATTCCCGGGCTTTGCGCAGGCCTGCGGGCTTGCCTCGGCACCGGCTTGGAGCGGCGCCTGGCAGTCACGCAGTTGCACCCGGAACGCCGCCCTGACATGCTTCGGAAATGACGATCCGGGAGAGATACCTCCAGGCCTACGATGAGCAATTGCGAACCGATGCGGAAACCCCAGGGGCGCTGCGTGTGACGTGCTTGGGCCCATTGCGTTTGGCCACGTTTCCCGGTGGCCTGGGTTTTGTCACCCACAGGGATCTGAGTGACTCGGCGGCACACAGTGTGCCCGGCTTGGTGACTGGCGCAATTGAGCAATTCCTTGCCGATCCCGAGATCGACAAGATTTTGTGGAAGCTGCGCCAACACGACAGGAACCCAGGGCTGGCCGAGGCCCTCATGCAGCAGGGCTTCTCTCCCGGGAATGAAGAGGCCATCATGGTGGGGCCGCTGGAAGGGCTGTGCACCGGTGTCCCAGAGCCCGCGGGGGTGGCACTGAGGCGAGTCGCTTCTGAGGCCGATGTCAGAGCCGCGTGCGCCATGGCCGACGAAGCCTTTGGTGAGCCCACCGACTCGCGCACAGCCGACGCCATGGTGGATCGCCTGGCGCGGAAGGACGGCATGGAGCTCTGGGTGGCCGAGGCCGATGGCAGGATCGTCAGCAGCGGGCGGCTTGAACCGGTTCCGGACAGCGATTTTGCCGGCATCTGGGGTGGCGCCACCCTGAGGGCCTATCGCGGGCGTGGAATCTACCGGGCGCTGACTGCTGCCCGGGCCCGGTCGGCGATCGCCCAGGGAAAGACCCTTGCCCACAGCGAATCAACCGAGTTTTCCCGCCCGATCCTGGAACAATCCGGGCTAATCAGAATTTCCACAAATACCCCCTACTGGCGAAAGTAGCATTGTAGGCGCTGCCGAGCATCGAGATCAGTGAGGTGTGCCCAGCCGTCGCCCCCAACTGACGCAATGGCCAACTACGCGCGATTTACCGGAACCTTCCCGCCACGAAGTGAGTGAGGAATAATGCTTTCCATGACTAGCGGGGAGATGGGCAAGCAGGACGCTCGAAAGCCGGCCACGCGCTCGGCGGCACCCGCGGGCGTCGCCTTCACTCTGCCGGAAGCCATGACCGGCAGGGCAAGCCCCGCGAAGGCGGCGGTCGGAGACAAGCCCGTCTTCGCGTACATTGCCAGCCTGCCGCAGCCGCAGCGCGGCATCGCCGAAGCCGTCGACGCGCTGGCGGCCAGGACGCTGCCCAACCTCCAGCGTTCCGTGAAGTGGGGGATGTCGTACTACGGTGTCGGCGACGGGTGGTGCTTTTGCTGCGGCGGATTTGCCGGCCACGTCAAGCTCATGTTTATCAATGGCGCGGCGCTCGATCCGATACCGCCGGTGACACCGGTGGGGATGGGCAAGTCGACGCGAGGTGTGGAACTCGAATCCGTCGATGACATTGATGAACGACAAATCGCTGCGTGGATGAACCAAGTCGCGTCCGTGCCCGGTGTTGGAGGCAAGAAGCGCTGAACCCGACGCTTGCGGCCGAGACAAACGGCATGCGGGACCATTTGGCGAAGCGTCCTGATTGCAACGGGTGTTGGCTGCAGCCTTGATCTGACGGAAATCTCCTATGAGCCCGAAGTGGTCGGGAGTAAGGTGGGCAACGTGAACAGCCGTATTGGGCGCATCGCCCTCATCGCCGTCGGTGTGATCGCCGTGATCATCGGTGGAGTATTCGCCGGGCAGGGAATGAACCTGATCCCGGGAAGTTTCATGACCGGAAATCGAATGTGGCTCACCATCGGGCTGATCGTCGCGGCCGTCGGCATCATCCTGGTGGTGCTCGGCCTACGTCGACCCAGGGCAGGCCGCCCGGGTAAATGAGGCCCAGCTAGGCCGCAGGTCCAGGGTTGTCCGGGTTCTGATTTCCAAGCAAAGAATAAGCCCCGAGGTGCCGGTACCTGGGGGTCTCGACAGGCTCGACCGCCGGGAGTCTCAGTTGGCGCGGGCCAGCTGCCGGATCGGGATCCAGCGGCTGGCCAGCCGGCGATACGCCGCGGCGGCGCCGGCCAGGTCGCCGTCGGCCAGGCAGGCCAGCCCGGCATGGACGTCTGCGGGGGAGTCGTCGGGGTGGACGCGGTTGGCGATGGGGCCGTAGTCGAGTTCCACGACGCCGTCGTCGCTGAATCCCTGCAGCCAGCTGTGGAGGTCGTCAAGCTCCTCGAACAAGTCAAGGTCGGGCGCCATTTCGGCCAGCATCTTCAGTGTCCGCCCGGCGCGGGCCGCAGCCACGGCCACCGGCACCTGGATGCGCACCGTCAGCACGCGTCCGTTGGCCTCCACCACTTCCATGCGGTCGTTGGCGAACACCAGCGTGAACCAGCTGAACGGGATGCCCCAGGTGGAGGTGCGGGTTTGCACCTCGGTGTCGAGCTCGGGTGCGCCGGCGGCCCGCTGCAGGTTTTCGCTCCATTCCGGCTCCGGCACCACCAGCCGGGCCAGTTGCGCCATGGGACCGGAGAGCAGTTCCGCGGTGGCCGAGATGGACCGGGCCACCACCTGGTTGGGGGCGTAAAGCAGGGGCGAGTTCTCGCTCATCTGCAACACGCGCACCCTGTCCACGGCCGGCGTCGGCAGCGGGTTTGCCGAGGATCGGCTGACCCGGCCCAGGGAATCCGCCAGCTCCTGGGCGTCGACGGTTACCGCGTTCTGGTCCTCCTCCAGCCGGCCCTGGAAGTAGCCGAACTGTTTCTCGGTGTACGCCTCGCGGGGCAGGTAGACGCGCAGGCTGGAGACAAACGGCAGCTGCACGCCGCCCAGATACAGCCCGTTGTGCATGGCCTAGCCCAGCTCCACAATGACGGGGGCGTGGTCCGAGGCGCCCTTGCCCTTGCGCTCCTCGCGGTCAATCCGGGCGTCGCTGACGCGGGCGGCCAGGGCCGGGGAGGCCATTACGAAGTCAATGCGCATGCCTTCCTTCTTCGGGAAGCGCAGCTGCGTGTAGTCCCAGTAGGTGTAGACGCCGGGGCCCGGGTGCAGGGGGCGGACGACGTCGGCAAATCCGGCCGTTTCAAACGCGGCGAAGGCGGCCCGCTCGGGGGCGCTGACATGGGTCAGGCCCTCGCTGCGGAAGTAGTCGATGTCCCAGACGTCGTCGTCCTGGGGGGCAATGTTCCAATCGCCCATGAGTGCGATCTGGGCGTTGGGATCCTCGGCCAGCCAGCCCGTGGCCTGGTTCTTGAGCTCGTCGAGCCACTGCAGCTTGTACGGCATGTGCTCGTCGTCCAGGGCGCGGCCGTTGGGCACGTACAGGCTCCAAATGCGCACCCCGTTGCAGGTGGCGCCAATGGCGCGGGCCTCCTGGACGGGATCCTTGCCGCCCTTGCCAAACGCGGGCTGGCCCACGAAGGTCCGCTCCACGTCCTCCAACCCCACCCGTGAGGCAATCGCGACGCCGTTCCACTGGCTAAAGCCAAAGTGGGCCACCTCGTAGCCGTTATTCTCAAAGAGCTCCCACGGGAAGTTCTCGTCCTTGCACTTGGTTTCTTGAATGGCCAGGACGTCGGCGTCGGTACGGCGCAGCCAGTCCTCCACACGGTCGGCGCGGGCACGGAGCGAGTTCACATTCCAGGTAGCAATCAGCACCTGTCCAAGCTATCAAGTTATCCCGCCGGGCGCTTGGTTTCCCGCCCCGCTTCACCTGCGTCAGCCCGCGGGGAACTCGGAATCCGAATACTCCCGGCCCAGGCCGGATGGAACGGGCGCGCCAGGCCCGGAGCCGGTGCCGTGGCGGGCTTCCTCGTTGGCGCGCAATTCCACGCGGCGGATCTTCCCGGAGATGGTCTTGGGCAGCTCGGCGAACTCCAGCCGGCGGATCCGCTTGAACGCCGGCAGGTGCTCGCGGCAGAACGCAAAAATCTCCCCGGCCAGTTCATCGCTGGGATGGTAGGCGGCCGCCAGCACCACGTACGCCTTGGGCACGCTCAGGCGCAGGGCGTCGGGGAGGGGACCACGGCGGCCTCGGCGACGGCCGGGTGCTCAATCAGCACGCTTTCGAGTTCAAAAGGGGACAGCCGGTAGTCGGAGGACTTGAAGACGTCATCGCTGCGGCCCACGTAGGTCAGGATGCCGTTCTCGTCCCGGCTGGCAACGTCGCCCGTGTGGTAGTAGCCGCCACGGAAGGCCTCGGCAGTCTTTTCGGGGTCGCCGAAGTAGCCCTTGGTGAGTCCCACGGGGAGGGGGTCCAGGCGCAGGCAAAGCTCGCCGTCGTCGGCCTCCTCGCCGGTCAGCAGGTCAACGAGCACCACGTCGTAGCCCGGCAGCGGGCGGCCCATGGACCCGATCTTGATGGGCGCCCCGGGGGTGTTGGCGACTTGCACGGTGGTCTCGGTCTGGCCGAAGCCGTCCCGGATCAGCTGGCCCCAGGCCCGTTCCACCTGGCCGATGACCTCGGCGTTGAGCGGCTCGCCGGCGGAGACCACCTTGGTGGGCGGGGTCTTCAGGAGCGTGAGATCGGCCTGGATGAGCATGCGCCACACGGTGGGCGGAGCACAGAAACTGGTGACGTGCTCGGCGTCCATCTGGGCCATGAGCGCCGCGGCGTCGAAGCGGGTGTAGTTGTAGACGAACACGCAGGCCTCGGCGATCCACGGGGTGAAGACATTGGACCACGCATGCTTGGCCCAGCCGGGGGAGGCGACGTTGAGGTGGACGTCGCCCGGTTCCAGCCCGATCCAGTACATGGTGGACAGGTGCCCTACGGGGTAGGAGGTGTGCGTGTGCTCCACGAGCTTGGCCTTGGAGGTGGTGCCGGAGGTGAAGTACAGCAGCATGGTTTCGTCGGCTTTTGTGGGGGCGTCGGGCGTGAAGTCCGTGGCCGCGTCCGTCGAATCGGCGTAGTCCAGGACGTCCCGCCCCGCGTCCCCTTCAGCATTGGATCCGATGGTGATCAGGGTGTAGCCGCCGGGCACATCCGCGAACTTGGCGGTGTCCTCGGCCCGGGCCACCACCCATTGGGCCGCGCCGCGTTCCACCCTGTCGCGCAGGTCCGCCGGGCCCATCATGGTGGTTGTGGGGATCATGACCGCACCCAGTTTGATGCACGCCAGCATCAATTCCCACAGCTCCACCTGGTTACCGAGCATGATGATCACGTGGTCGCCGCGGGACACGCCGCGCCCGCGCAGCCAGTTCGCCACCTGGTTGGACCGCAGCGAGAGGTCCTTGAAGGTGCGGCGGGTGGCGGTGCCGTCTTGTTCCACGATCACCAGGGCCGGGTTGTTCGACGTCGCCGGGTCCGCGGCGAGCCGGTCCATCCAGTCCAAGGCAAAGTTGAACTCGGTGAAGTGCGGCCAGCGGAATTCACTGCGCGCCTGCGCATAGTCGACGCGCATCTCCAGCAGCCGGTTGCGTGCCGCACGGAATTCCTCAGTGACGCCCATTGTGTTCACCCTTCGGCCTCGTTGCCGGCCTGCGGCGTGGACCGGCAGGCTGTATTCAGTTGAAATATACGCGCCGCCCTGCCGCCTTGGCGATGGGACCGGATTCGGGTTCGCTTACCGCCACCAGTTGTCAAGCAGTGAAACGGGGACGGTGCGCTTGTGCCGGGACTGGCGGAAACGGCGTTCGATGGCCTCAGCCGCCGCCTCGGGGACGTCCTTGCCCTCCAGGTAGTCGTCGATGGTTTCGTAACTGATGCCGAGTTCGTCCTCGTCGGTGCGGCCGGGCGTGCCATCCAGGAGATCAGCCGTGGGCACCTTGCTGTAGAGGGCCTCGGAGGCGCCAAGTTCCTTGAGCAGCGCACGGTTTTGGCGCTTGTTCAGGGTGAACAGCGGCAGGATGTCGGCTCCGCCGTCGCCAAACTTGGTGAAGAACCCCGTGACTGATTCGGCGGCGTGGTCGGTGCCGATCACCAGCAGGTTGTCGTGGCCGGCCAGCGCGTATTGGGCGATCATGCGTGAGCGGGCCTTGATGTTGCCCTTGTTGAAGTCCGTGACGTCGTGGTCGTTGGTTTTCGCGAATTCGCCCTCGAAGCCGTCCACCGCGGGGGCAATGTTGAACGTCCGGTTCGTCTTGGCGTTGATGAATTCCAGGGCTGCCTGGGCGTCGTCCTCATCGTGCTGGACGCCGTAGGGGAGGCGGACGGCGATGAAGTTCGCCTCAACGCCTTCTGCCGCAAGCTCCTCGACGGCAAGCTGCGCCAGCCTGCCCGCCAGTGTGGAATCGATGCCGCCGCTGATGCCCAGGACAAAGCCCCTGGTGCCGGTGGCCCGGAGGTAGTCCTTGAGGAACTGCACGCGCCGGGTGACTTCCGCGGCCGGGTCGATCCGGGGTTCGACGCCGAGCTCTGCAATGATCTGTGCCTGGATTTCTCGCATGGGCTAAGGGTAGCGCGTGGACGTGACGGGCTTGTTACGGCCAAGGCGCCGGCGAGAGCGGTCAATCCAAATCCATCGGGGTTACGAAGACATTGCAACTGGACCATGGAGGCCGTTGTGTACATCTCACTCATCTTGATCGGGGTACTGGGCGGGCTCATCACGGGAATTTCCCCGTGCATCCTGCCCGTCTTGCCGGTGATCTTCTTTTCCGGCGGAGCGCAGAGCGCCCGCGGCAACGAGAAAGCCGCGGACCGAGCGGAGCCGGGTGCTTCCGGTGCGCCGGCGCAAGGGGGAGGGGCCGGCGTCGCGGTTAAGGACAAGCCGGAGGCGACGACGACGGGCGCCTCCCGGTGGCGGCCGTACCTGGTGATCCTGGGTCTGGTGCTGAGCTTCAGCGTATTCACGCTGGCGGGTTCCTTCATCCTTGCGCTGCTGGGCTTGCCGCAGGATGTGCTGCGCTATGCGGGCATCGTGGTGCTGGTCCTGATCGGCGTGGGCTTGATCGTCCCCCGGATCGAGGAGCTGTTGGAGAAGCCGTTCTCCTGGATCCCGCAACGGCGCGTGGGCACCGAGGGCAACGGCATCTTGCTGGGCATCGCACTTGGCGCGGTCTACGTGCCCTGCGCCGGGCCGGTGCTCGCGGCCATCACGGTTGCCGGTTCCACCGGACGCATTGGATTCAACACCGTTGTCCTGACGCTCTCCTTTGCCGTGGGTGCCGCAATTCCGCTGCTGATCTTTGCGCTGGCGGGCCGGCGCGTGGCCGAGCGGGTCAAGACGTTCCGCCGCCACCAGCGGGCCATCCGGATCGGCGGCGGTGTTTTGATGGTCGCCCTGGCCGTAGGCCTGTTCTTCAACCTGCCGGCCGCCCTGCAGCGGCTGGTCCCCGACTACACGGGTTCCCTACAAAGCCAGCTGGCGCAGAACCAGGACGTCAAGCAGGCACTGAACCTGACAGGCCTCGTCAACGACCAGAACAAGGACCTGAGCCTGTGCAGCAACAACGCCCAGACGCTTGAAAGCTGCGGAACGGCGCCGGACATCCAAGGAATCCAGCAATGGTTCAACACCCCGGGCAACCAGCCGATCGACCTGAAGTCGCTGCACGGCAAGGTGGTCCTGGTGGACTTCTGGGCCTACTCCTGCATCAACTGCCAGCGCGCGGTTCCGCACATCGTGGCGCTCAACAAGGCCTACGCCGCCGACGGCCTGGTGGTGATCGGGATCCACTCACCCGAATACGCCTTTGAAAAGGACGTCAACAACGTCAAGGCAGGCGCCGCGTCGCTGGGCATCACCTACCCCGTGGCCATCGACAACAAGCTGTCCACCTGGACCAACTACCGCAACCAATACTGGCCGGCGCACTACCTTATTGATGCCTCCGGCACCGTCCGGAACATCCAGTTCGGCGAAGGCAACGACCAGCAGACAGAGTCCATGATTCGCCAACTGTTGCTTGCGGCCAACCCCAATGTGCAGCTGCCCGCACCCGTGCAGTCCGCCGACACGGCCGCCACGGCGAACCTCACGCCTGAGACGCGCCTGGGCTGGAGTCTCGAGAGCAACTTTGGCGGATCCCAGAAGTATGAACCCATCACCACCGGCTTCACGTTCCCGGCCAGCCAGCCCGCGAACACGTTTGCACTGAACGGCACCTTCAAGCTCCAGCCCGACTTTATTTCCGCCACGGGGAACAACTCCACCATCCGGTTGAACTTCCACGCCAAAGTGGTCGAAATGGTGCTCTCCGGCAAGGGCGAGGTCAACTACACGGTCAACGGCGTGGCCAAGAAGATCAACGTGACGGGCGTACCCAACGCCTACACGCTTTTGACGTCGGCCAATCCCGTCTCCGGGAACCTGGACGTCACGTTGCCGCCGGGCGTCGACGCCTACTCCTTCACCTTCGGATAAGGCTGCTCTTCCCGTCCGTCGTGTTCGACGCCGGCGTACCCGGTCAGGCGATGGTGTAGGAGTTCTGCGGCCGGCCCGTGGCGCCGTAACTGAGGTCCAGGACCACCAGGCCCTTGCGTTCCAAAGCCCCCAGGTAGCGCTGGGCGGTGGGCCGGCTGACCCCGAGGCTGGAGGCGATCTCCGCCGCGCCAATGGGCCCGCCGGCGGTCCGGACGGCGTCGAGCACCTTTTGCATGGTGGGTTGCAGGCGCGGCGCCGGAGCCGGCTGGCGCACCGCGGCGGACCGGGTGCTGTACAGGCTGTCCACCACCGCCTGGCTGGCCGACGGCGCCGAATCCAGCGCCTGCCGCCACCGCTGGTAGGCCTCCAACTGGGTGCGCAGCTGGTCAAAGCTGAACGGCTTGACCAGGTAGTACACGGCGCCGCTGCTCATGGCCGACCTGACCGTGGCGAGGTCGCGCGCCGCAGTAATGATGATGCAGTCAATCTCGGTGCCGGCCGCCTGCAGGGATCGCAGCAGCGACAGCCCGTCCTCGTCGGGCAGGTGCACGTCCAGCAGGAGCAGGTCGGGGGACAGCCGGGCGATCGCCTCCCGTGCGGCGGCGGCACTGTAAACCTCGCCAACGCATTCAAAACCGTCCACCTTGGCCACCCGTGCCGCATGGATGCGGGCCACTCGGAAGTCATCGTCGACCACCAATGTCTTGATCACTGCGCGTCCCTCATGTCTGTTCCGGACGTGTCCGCCGTTCCCGGCAGCCACACCTCAAAGTTACCGCCCGGACCCGGGAACACGTCGAGAGTGCCCCCGGCCCGGTGCACGATCCGCCGCACCAGGGCCAGCCCAATTCCTCGGCGCATGCCCGGGCGGGTGTCCTTCGTGGAGTAACCGTCCACGACGACGGCGTCGATCTTGTCGGCCGGCACCCCGGGTCCGTTGTCGCGCACCGCAATGAAAACGCCGTCGGCGTCGTCAAGCTGCACGCTCACGGTGCGCGGCCGGGGTGTGTTGGCCAGGGCGTCGACGGCGTTGTCCAGCAGGTTGCCGACGATCGTGAGCAGTTCGGCCTGGTCCACCATGGGGTGTTCCAGGCGGGATTCGTCCGTGACCTCGATCAGCACGTCCTGCTCGCCCGCCACCGTGATCTTGGCCAGCAAGAGTGCAGCCAGTTCGGGCGGGGCGATCCGGGACCGCAGCCCCTCACCCAGGGAGCGGGATTCAGCGGAAATTTGGGACACATAGGTTCTGGCCTGCTCCACGTCGCCAAGTTCCAGCAGCCCGTCCACCACGTGCAGCCGGTTGGCGTACTCGTGCTCCAGGGCGCGCATGGCCTCCATCAACCCCTGGACGGAGTGCAGATCCCGCACCAGCCCCTCGATTTCCGTGCGGTCGCGCAACGTCACCACCGAGCCGATGCTCCGGCCGCCGATGGCCACGGGCATGCGGTTGACCACCAGCAGCGCATCCTGGGTCAGCGCCACCTGGTCGGCGCCGCCCAGGGTTCCGGTGAGCAGGTCGCGCAGCCGGCCCGCCGGAACAAGGTCCGTCACGGGCGTGCCCAGCGCCGTGCCCTCCACCTGGAGCAGGCGCCGGGCCTCCTCGTTGATGACCGTGACGCGGCCGTCGTCGTCCAGGCCCACCACGGCCTCCCGGATGCCGTGCAGCAGGGCCTCGCGCTCCTGGAGCAGGAACGCGATCTCCGCCGGCTCGAGGTTGAAGGTGACCCGCTTGATCCGTCGTGAGAGCAGCAGGGAGCCCGCCACGCTCAGCAGCAGCACCAGCGCCGAAAACCCCGTGATGAGCCAAATGTTCTGGAGCTGCTCGTCCTGTTCCTTCGTGTCCAGGATGCCCACCGACACCTGGCCGATCACGGAGCCGTCCGCACCAAAGATCGGCGCCTTCGCATTGGCCGAACGGCCCAGGCTCCCCGGGTCGAAGCCAAGGTGCGTCTGCCCGTCCAAAACGGCCACCGGCTCCTCCAGCTTCTTCCCCACCAGCGCCGGGTTGGGGTGGGAGAACCGGATGCCGTTGCGGTCCGTCACCACCACATAGGCGGGCTTGGCCGCCGCCATGACCTGGGCCGCCAAACCCTCGATGAGATGCCGCGGATCGCCGGCCGCCAGATCCTCACGGATCTGCGGCATCGCTGCGGTGGTGGTGGCGATGCCCAACGCACGCAGCTGGTACTGCCGGTCCAGGGTCTGGTTGCTCAGCATGGTGAAGAGGAACCCGCCCAGGACGACGGCGAGCACCAGCAGGGACAGGATGCCCAGCAGGATCTGCGTGGTCAGGGTCAGGGAACGGTGCCGGCCGCGCCGGGCGCGAAGCTGCGCGAGCCGGGTCACGGGAGCCGGATTCCGGGGCATTGGGCGCCGTTGCTGAAAACGCACAAAACGTGCACATTCGCGGTTAATTTGCACAACTTACTGAAGTCTTCTGGCACTGCACATCGCTTTCTAAGCTCGTCATAGCTTATGTGATCGAACTCACGGCGGCGAAAGTGACCTAGGAAGGGAACCAGTGACAACGGTGTCAGTATTACATGGAAAGAGCCGCACGCCAACGGCCCGTGAGGGAGCCGAGGACGCGGCACGGATCGAACTCCGCGGCCTGACCAAGCGCTATCTCACGCCAAAAGGCGAGACATTCACCGCCATCAACGACGTGACGCTCACGGTGGAGCCCGGCCAGTTTTGTGCGATCGTCGGGCCCACGGGCTGCGGCAAGTCAACCACGCTCGCCCAGGTGTCCGGGCTGGAACGGCCCAGTGCCGGATCGGTGGGCGTGGGCGGACAAATCGTCGACGGCATCACCAACGGCGTCAGCTACATGTTCCAGGCGGATGCCTTGTTCCCCTGGAAAACAGTCCTCAACAATGTGCTGATCGGGCCGGTGCTGCTCGGCACACCCAAGCGGGAGGCCACCGAACTGGCCATGGACTGGCTGCGGCGCGTGGGCCTGGCCGGCTTCGAGGACCGCTACCCGCACCAGCTCTCCGGCGGCATGCGCAAACGCGTCGCCATGGCTGCGGCACTCATCAACAACCCGCGGATCCTGCTCATGGACGAACCTTTCGGCGCCCTCGACGTGCAGACCAAGGCGATCATGCAAAACGAGCTGCTCCAGCTCTGGGAGGGCCTGCGCCCGTCCGTCCTGTTCATCACCCACGACCTCGACGAGGCCGTGGCGCTCGCCGACAAGGTGGTCATCATGACCAGCAGCCCGGGCTCCGTCAAGGACGTGTTCGACATCGACCTGCCCCGGCCCCGCGGCGACGTCCAGCAAATTCGGCACGAGGAACGCTTCCTGGAACTCCAGGGCCAGATCTGGGCATCCCTGAAGGACGAGGTCACCCGGGCCTACAAGCAGAGCGCAGGAGCACCGTCATGACCTCCATAACGCACCACACAATCCCCGTCCACGAACAAGCCGCCGCACTCAAGGTTGCGGCCCGGCGCACTGTTTCACGCCGCAGGGCGTGGATCTGGGCCGGACGGATCCTGCTCGCCGTCGTCGTGCTTGGCGGCTGGCAATGGTTCACCATGGCCGGCTGGGTGGACAAGTTCTTCTTTGGCCAGCCCACGGAGGTCTGGAACTCCCTGGTCAAGCTCTTCACGGACGGCACGGCCTTCGGCACCATCTGGGAAAACCTGTGGATTACGGTGCAGGAGGCGTTGTTGGGCTTCCTGCTCGGCACGCTTACCGGCGTCGTGCTTGGCATCCTGCTGGGCTCCAACAAGTACCTTTCGGAGGTCGTGGGCCCCTACATCCGGATCGTGAACTCGATCCCGAGGATTGTCCTTGGCTCGATCTTCATCGTCGCGTTCGGCCTGGGCATGGGCCCGAAGGTGCTCCTCGCCGCAGTCCTGGTGTTCTTCGTGGTCTTCTTCAACGCCTTCCAAGGCGTGCGGGAGGTGGATCAGAACCTGATCTCCAACGTTCGCGTCCTGGGCGCCTCGCCGCTGCAGGTGGCCATGCACGTGACCATCCCGTCGGCCATGACCTGGATCATTGCCAGCCTGCACACCGCCTTCGGCTTCGCCATCATCGGCGCGCTCGTCGCCGAGGTCCTCGGCGCCCAGCACGGCATCGGGTTGATCATCAGCCAGGCGCAAGGCACCTTCGACCCCAACACGGTGTTCGCATGCATGGTGATCATCGCCGTCATCACACTCGGCGCCGAATACCTCATCAGCCTGCTGGAGCACTCCCTGCTCAAGTGGCGGCCGCCGAGCAAGTCCGAGGCCCAGGCCATCTGAGCCCGTTCACCAACCCGGTTTTCAACGCCCGAAAAGTTCGGGACCAAGCAAAAGGAAAACGCATCATGATCAAGCACAAGATCTACGCCGTCGCGGCCACCGGAGCAATGGCGCTCAGCCTCGCAGCCTGCGGCGGCGCCGCCGGAAGCGGCAGCAACGCGGCCGATCCCTCGCTGCCAACCGTCAAGATGATGGTGGGCGGCATCGACAAGCAGATTTACCTGCCCTACCAGCTCGCCCAGCAGTTGGGCTTCTACAAGAAGTACGGCGTCAACGTGGAACTTTCCACGGAACAAAACGGCGGCGTCGGTGCCGAGGACGCCATGGCGTCCGGGCAGGTCGACATGGCCGGCGCCTGGTACGTCCACACCGTCGACTTCCAGTCGAAGGGCAAGGACGTCATCAACCTGGTCCAGCTTTCCGGAGCCCCTGGGGAACGCATCATGTGCGGCACCGACAGCGGGGTCCACTCGGCCTCGGACTTCAAGGGCAAGACCATGGGCGTCACCGACCTCGGTTCAGGCACCGATGAGCTGACCCAGTTCGTCGCCTCCAAGGCCGGGGTCACCAAGAAGGATTACCACACGCTCGCCGTGGGTGCCGGATCCACGGCGATCGCCGCAATCCAGCGCAAGTCCGCGGACTGCGTCATGACCACGCAACCCACTGTCGGCGCGCTGGAAAGCAAGAAGCTCGGCTACACCGCAGTGGACCTGGCCACCTCGTCCGGCGCCACGAAGGCGCTGGGCGGCGATTGGCCCGCTGCCGGGGTCCTGGCCAACGCCAGTTGGGTCAAGGACCACGAGGACGCCGCCCAAAAGGTGGTGGACGCCCTGGTTGCGACCATGCACTGGATCAACACGCACTCGGCAACGGACATCGCCAACGCGCTGCCGTCGTCGTACGTGCAGAACAGCACCATCAGCAAGGCCCAATACATTGCCGGGCTGACCACGGACAAGGGACAGTTCCTGCCCGACGGGATCATGCCCGCCGGCGGACCCAAGGTCATCTTCGCCATGGAGAAGGGCAACGGGGTGGACACCTCCAAGGTCACCATCGCCGGCACGTTCACCAACAAGTACGCCCTGGCCGCCAACAAGCTGGAGGGATTCACCACCACCACGGTTCCCGCCGGCGCCGACGGCTGATCCGGAAACCGGCCGCAACCGCCGGTCGGAGACGCTTTGAAGGACGAAGTGGCCCGCAGGGAAAACCCTGCGGGCCACTTCGGGCGTGATGCCTCGTCCCACTAGAATGGAAGCCATGACCCAGACTCTTGCCGCTGACCGCGCCCGCCTGCTCGAACTCATCAAGGAACTGGCCGTGGTTCGCGGCAAGGTGATCCTCTCCTCCGGCAAGGAGGCCGATTACTACATCGACCTTCGCCGCATCACGCTCCACCACGAAGCCTCCCGCCTCGCCGGCCGCGTCATGCTGGCCATGCTCGACGACGCCGGCATCGAGTTTGAGACCGCCGGCGGCCTGACCATGGGTGCAGACCCCGTGGGCACCGCCCTCATGCACGCCGCAGCCGACGCCGGCCGCGCCGTCGACGCGTTCGTGGTCCGCAAGGCCCAAAAGTCCTACGGCATGGGCCGCCAGGTGGAAGGCCCCGGCGTTGACGGGCGCGACGTGGTGGTCCTCGAGGACACCTCCACCACCGGCGGCAGCGCACTGACCGCCGTCGAAGGCGTGCGAAAGGCCGGCGGCAACATCAAGGCCGTCGCCGTGATCGTGGACCGCAACACCGGCGCCAAGGAGCGCATCGAGGCCGAGGCCGGCGTTCCCTACCTGTTCGTCTTCGGCAAGGACGAGCTCGGCCTGGAATGACGCGTATCCGGCGGAGTCGACGTTTTTCCGGCTGGGCCCACGAGCGCGAGGGACCCGCTGCGAGCTTGCGAGCAGTGGGAGCGCTTGGGGACTATCCGACGCGTCGGCCGCGGGCGGCCTTTGGCGTCTCCTTTACGCCGGACTACAAAAAACGTCGATTCCGCCGGTGATCGGGCTTGGCGAGGCCGGTTTCGACAAGCTCAATCACCGGTGGGAGCGCTTGGGGACTCTAAACCGACGTCGTGATTTCGTGGATTTCGTCGGCGGTGTGGCCGGCGCGTTCGTGAACGCGCTGCACGGCCTCCGCGGACGGACCCTCCGAGAGGCAGAAGACCTTTCCGCTGACGGGATCGGCCCAGGCGTTCTTGAAGACCACGCCTTCCTCTCCCTGGATGGCCAGGTCGGCCTCGTGGGCGGCCTTGAGATCGTCGGCAGAAATGCCCTTCATACTGTTGTGGACGTCCATGAACTCGGGCATGGCGCACTTCCTTAGTCGTGAAGGTTTCACGAGTGGCTGATGATCGTTCAACTCTATTGCGCCGGTGATCGGGACACTAGGAGTACGGGCCCGTAACTTCCGCACTGTGCACCACCTATTGAAAGGACCGTTTTGGCGAAGCTGTATTTCCGTTTCGGCGCCATGAATTCCGGCAAGTCGACAGGGCTTTTGCAGGTGGCGTTCAACTACGAGGAACGCGGGCAGCGGGTGCTGCTCGCCAAGCCGGGCATCGACACCAAGGGTGCCGGGGAGATCGTCTCCCGGCTCGGCATGACGCGCAACGTGGACTTCCTGATCCAGCCCGAGGATGACGCCCGGGCCGTCTTTGCCACGCACGCCGCGGGCGACGACCCCGACGCGCTGCTGGAGCACATGGCGCTGCCGCCCGTCGCCTGCCTGCTGGTGGACGAGGCCCAATTCCTCACGCCCGCCCAGGTCGATGACCTGTTCCGTATCGCCGTGCTCGACGGCGTCCCCGTCATCGCCTACGGCATCCGCACCGACTTCCGCACCCGCGCCTTCCCCGGGGCGGCCCGCCTGCTGGAAATCGCCCACGCCCTCGAGGAGTTGAAGACCATCTGCCGCTGCGGCCGCAAGGCGGTCTTCAACACCCGCCGCGTTGGTTCGGAAATCGTGTTCGACGGCGACCAGGTCGCGATCGACGGCGAGGACGTCCGCTACGAATCCCTGTGCGGCAACTGCTACCTGGAAGCCTCGGGCGGCAAGCTCTTGTCCTAGACCCGGTCGTAAGCGGCGGCCCGGGGCTCCAAAATCAGCATTCCTGTGAAGAAATTTAGAATAATCAAGAAAAACGTTGACTTGCTAAAAATCTTCACTATAGTTGTGTGAGTTGGATCACCTACTGAAGGGCAGGCCAATGACCACCGAGATTTCCGCTCCCGCCGCCCCGGCAACGAGTGAATTGCTGACCACCGTCGGCAACAAGGTTCGCGCCATGCGCAAGGAAAAGGGCATGACCCTCGCGGACCTCTCGGAAATCACCGGGCTCAGCCCGGCAATCGTGAGCCAGATCGAGCGCGGCCTGGCGAACCCTTCCTTCACCACCCTGGCGCAGCTGGCCCACGGCCTGGACATTCCTGTCGGCAAGTTCTTCATCGGCCAGGAAGCCTCCAAATCCCCGGTGGTTCGCAGCTCCGAGCGGAAAAACCTCAAGGGCGTCACCCGCGAATCCGTCGGCGGGGCAGTTCACGAACTGCTTACGCCGGGGGTCAACGGTGGCATCGAAGCCCAATGGATCATGACGCCGCCCGGCCATGACACCAGCTCGACTCCCTTCAGCCACAGCGGCGAGGAGTTTTGCTACATCATCTCCGGCCGGAAGGACGTCTTCCTGGACGGCGTCCGCCACACACTCGGCGAGGGTGACTCCATCACCTACTCCTCGGAGATTCCGCACTGGTACAAAAACAGCTACGAAGAGGTATGCGTAGCGATCTGGGTTAACGCACCGCACGCCTGGTAAAACGGCCACCCGGCCGCCCCCAAGTCCTTAACCCCTGCATTTATTGCGCCCAAAAATGGGCTCAATCCTTCCTTGCCACCTTCGCATCCGCCCCTGCAGTCCCATTCCGCGATGCGTCATACCCTCTGGCGTCCCCCCCCATGGGCGCCACAGTAAGGACAAGAAAATGCTAGACACCGTCGTCACAGCAAATAAGTCGTCCCAAAGGCTCACCCCCCAAGTTCGCAAGGGGTTGCTCGGTTTGGGGCTCGGCAACGCCCTTGAATGGTACGACTGGATGGTCTTCGGCCTCCTCTCCGCCTTCATCGGACCAAACTTCTTTCCCTCGGCGGATCCGCTGTCCGCAACCTTGAACACGCTGGCCGTGTTCGCCGTCGGATTCGCCTTCCGCCCGCTGGGTGGAATCCTCTTCGGCACCCTCGCCGACAGGATCGGCCGCCGCCGGGTCATGCTGATCTCCATCTCCATGATGGCGGGGACCACGCTCGTCATCGCCCTCACCCCCGGCTACAGCGTGATCGGCCCCTGGGCCGGCATCATCCTGGTGGCCTGCCGCATCGTCCAGGGCATCTCCACCGGTGTTGAGGCGCCACTGTCCACGGCGCACGCCGTGGAACTGGTCCCTGCCGGCCGCGAAGGCCTGGTCGCCGGCATCATGGGCTTCTACGTCAACATCGGCATCCTGCTGGCATCGCTGGTCAGCTTCCTGTGCAGCCTGACGATCGGCGGGGCAGCCATGGGCGCCTGGGGATGGCGTGTGCCGTTCATCGTCGGCGCCATCTTCGGCATCGTCGTCGTCTACCTGCGCCGGGCACTGCCCGAAACCATGCACCCGGAAGAAATCGAAAACAGCACCACCAAGGCCGTCTGGTCCGGGGTTGGCAAACACTGGCTCAGCGTCCTGGCCATCATCTTCATCGTCGGCGCAGTCCAGGCCTACAACTACGCATGGAACGTGGGCCTGCCCAGCGCCGCCCGCAGCAACTTCAAGGAAGACCCCACCGCAGTCTTCGCCGTCACCACCGCACTCGGCGTGGTCCTGGTGATCGGCAGCTGGATCATCGGCAAGCTCGCCGACGGCAAGGCCATGTCCCGCTGGTTCCTGTGGACCCGCTGGCTCGCCGTCCCCTCCGTATTCCTGATGCTCCTCTACACAAAGCCCGGCATGCTCGGCTTCGCCGCAGTGGTCCTGGGCGGCTCGGTCATCCTGGTGCTGAACATGACCCTCTACAACGTCGTCAGCACCTCGCTCATGCCCAAGAGCTGCCGTGGCACGGGGGTCTCCCTCGGCTACGGAATCGGCGTGGCAGTCTTCGGCGGCACCGCATCCTATCTGCTCGTCTGGCTCCAGTCCCAGCACCTTGACTGGATCTTCCCGGTCTACGTTGCCGTGCTGTCGGTACTGAGCATCATCTTCTACCTCCTCGCCCGCCGCGCCAACGGCATCTTTGTCGGAAAGTAAGGAAAAAACCATGACACACCTCGATCTGCGCATCACCACGGACGATCTGAAAGCCCCCGTCATCAACCGCTCCCAGGTACTGGTCGTCGGCGGCGGCCCCGCCGGCGTCGCCGCCGCCGTGACGGCCGCCCGCTCCGGGGCCACCGTAACCTTGCTGGAACGCTACTCATCCCTGGGCGGCCTCGCCTCCGGCGGCATGGTGCTGGTGCTCGATGACATGATCAACGGTGCGGACATCACCGTCACCGGCATCGTCTCCGAGTATGTGGAGCGCCTGCAGGCACTGGGCCTGGCCGTGGTTCCGCCGGTCGAGGACCGCAAGACCTCCGAGGAACTCTGGAACAAGTGGGGCCGCTACGGCACCTTCGACTTCCACTCGCACACCACGCCCAAGCCCATCTGTTACGCCGCCGCCTTCGACCCCGACGGCTGGAAGCGGGTCTCCAACGACCTGGTTCGCGAGGCCGGCGTCAACCTCCGCCTGCACTCCTGGTTCTCCCGCCCCATCGTGGACAACGGCGTCATGAAGGGCGTGGTGTGCGAAACCAAGTCCGGGCCGCAGGCGTTCCTGGCCGACGTCGTCATTGACACGACCGGCGACATCGACGTCGCCTCCCGGGCCGGCGCCAGCCACATCAAGGACAGCTACATCACCACCCTCGTCTTCCGCCTCGGCGGAGTGGACACGGACGTGGCCGAACGATTTGAACAGGCCAACCCCAAGGAGGCCCGCGCCATCAACCGCAAGATCAAGCGCCTCCTCGGCGGCGCCTGGGAACTGTGGTGGCTAAAGACGCCGATCGAGGGAGTTGTCTGGTGCAACGCGCCGCACATGAGCGGCTACGACGGCACCGACCCGGCGGACCTGACCGCGGCCGAATTTGCCGCCCGCGACCGGATCAGCGAGGCCGTGGAGTACGTCAAGGAAAACCTGCCCGGCTTCGCCAATTGCCACATCCTGGACGTCGCACCGCAAATGGGCGTCCGGCAGACCCGCCTGCTGCAGGGCGAGTACGTCATGACGAAGGACGACGTCACCACGCGCCGGCACTTCGCCGATTCCGTGGCCCGCGGCCGCGACTACTACTACCCGTACCGCACGCTGCTGCCCAAGGAAGTGGACCAGCTGCTGGTGGCCGGACGCCACTTCTCCGCCACCCCGGAGGCGCAGAAGATGTCGCGTGAAATCCCGCCCTGCATGGCCATGGGCCAGGCGGTGGGCGTTGCCGCGGCACTCGCCGTGCAGGATGGCGTGACGGTTCGCGAGGTCTCCGCCCTGGACATCCAGGCCGGCATGCGCCGCCACAACGCCGACCCCGGGGACATACCCTCCGCGAACGCCACGATCGACGCCGATGCGGCGGTGGCGGTATGAGTACCATGGCCGAGGAACGCACCATCGCACCCCAGCTGGCCGGGCCGGCGCAGCCGCTGGCCGGCATCAAGGTCATCGACTTCACCCAGGTCTTCATGGGGCCCAGCTGCACCCAACTCCTGGGCGATTACGGCGCCGACATCATCAAGGTGGAACGCCCCGGCGCGGGGGACATCTCCCGCAATTCCTTCCCCGACGCCGACGGCCAGGACAACCCGATCTTCCTGGCCATCAACCGCAACAAGCGCAGCATCAGCGTCGACACGCGCACCGAGGACGGCAAGGCCGTGCTGCGTCGGCTCATGGAGGACGCCGACGTCGTCGTCAGCAACTTCCGTGCCGGCGTCATGGAACGCATGGGCTTCGGCTACGAGGACCTGAAGGAGTTCAACCCCAGCATCATCTGGGCCTCCGGCACCGGCTTCGGCACCGAGGGTCCGTACTCGCACAAGGGCGGCCAGGACGCGATCGCGCAGGCATACTCGGGCGTCATGTGGCGCCGGAACGACGACGACGTTGCCCCCGTGATCTACCCGACCACCCTGTGCGACTACACCACGGGGATGCACCTGCTGCAGGGCATCCTGCTGGCGCTGCGCACCCGCGACGTCTCCGGCGTCGGGCAAAAGGTGGAGGTGACCATGTACGACTCCATGCTGCACATGCAGATGCAGGAGGCGTGCATGCAACTGAACCGGGGCTACGAGGTGAACTGGGGGCCATGCCGCTCAGCGGGGTCTTCACCACCACCGACGGCGCCATCTGCATGGTGGGCGGCTTCACCGCGGACCCGCTGCTGCACATCTCCCGGGCGCTGGGCCTCGACGAGGACCTCACCGAACGCCCCGGTTTCGGCACCCTTGAACAGCAGTTTGAGAACAAGCCGGCGCTGCAGGCCATCTTCCGGGAACGCTTCGCCACCAACACGACGGCGTACTGGACCGGCCGGCTCGAGGACGAGGGCCTGCTCAACGCCCCCGTGCTGACCCTGGAACAGACCCTCGCGGATGAACAAACCCGCGTCAACGGCATGATCGTGGAGGTTGAACACCCCACGGTGGGCACCGTCAAGATGCTCAACGCCCCGATCCGCCTGTCCGCCACCCCGGCATCGATCCGGCGCAGTGCACCCCTCCTGGGGGAGCACAACGCCGAGGTGCTCAAGGAAAACGGATTCGACGACGACGCAATCGCCCGCCTGCAGAGCCTGGGAGTCCTGAAATGACACTTGAACAGCCCGTCATCGACGAGGTGGAACTGACCATCGACAACGGTGTGGCCACCGTGGTCATCAACCGCCAGCATGTGCTCAACGCCGTCGACGGGGCAACCACCACGCGACTGAACCAGATCTGGGACCAGCTGGAGGCCGACCGCTCCATCCGGGCCGTGGTGGTGACCGGCGCCGGGCCCCGGGCCTTCTGCGTCGGCGCCGACATGACGGCGTCGGCCGTGGAGGAGACTGGCCTGCAGTACTGGGCCGGGCTGGACCCGAACGGCTTTGGCGGGCTGAGCCTGCGCGAAACCCTCGACGTCCCCGTCATTGCCAAGGTCAACGGCTACGCCCTGGGCGGCGGCATGGAGATCGTGCTGGGGGCGGACATCGTGGTGGCGGCCGACCACGCCAAGTTCGGCCTGACCGAACCCCGTGTGGGCCGGCTGGCCCTGGACGGCGGCATCCACCAGCTGGTCCGCCGGATCCCGCACACCCAGGCCATGTCCATGCTGTTGACGGGCCGAAAAGCCGACGCCGCTGAGATGGCGTCCATGGGCCTCGTCAACGAGGTGGTCCCCGCCGCGGAGCTGGACACCGCCGTGGACCGTTGGCTCGAAGCGATCCGTGCCTGTGCCCCGACCTCGATCCGCGCCGTCAAACAAATGGTCACCCGCACCAGCCACCTGAGCGCCCGCGATGCCCGCGGGCTGCGCCTGCCGGCCCTCATGGACGCCCTGGACAGCAAGGATTCGGCCGAAGGCGTGCTGGCATTCCAGGAAAAACGCGCACCCGTCTGGCCCGGCGAATAAGCACCCGTACCAACCGCAGAAGTAAGGAAACACAATGGCACAATCACTGGAAGCGGGCGTGTGGGGAGTCATCCCCACCCCGTTCCACGGCAGCACCCAGGACGTCGACGCCGACAGCCTGGCCGGTCTTGCCGAACACTACGAGGCAGCCGGCGCCGTCGGCCTGACGGCGCTGGGCGTCTTTGGCGAATCCCTGGCCCTGACCGCCGGCGAACGCCGCCTGGTGCTTGAAACCATCGTCGAGGCCACCACCTTGCCCCTCGTGGTGGGCATCAGCTCGCTGGCCACCCGGCCGGCCATTGAAGAGATCCTCGCCGCCCAGGACGTGGCCGGAACCCGGGTCCGGGCCGTCATGGTCCAGGTGAACTCGGCCGGGGCCGACGCCGTGGTCAACCACCTGCAAGCCATCCACCGGGCCACCGCGGCGCAGATCGTGCTCCAGGACTACCCAGTTGCCAGTGGCGTTGGAATCGGCGGAGCCGCACTGGCCGAAGTCGTCAACCGGTGCAGCTTCGTGGTGGCCGTCAAGGCCGAGGCACCGCCCACCTCCGTGGCGATCGCCCAGCTCACCGCGGCCGTCCGGGTGTCCGTCTTTGGCGGGCTGGGCGGGCAGGGGCTGCTCGACGAACTGGCGGCCGGTGCGGCCGGCGCCATGACGGGCTTTTCCTTCCCGGAGGCACTCGTGGCCTGCGTCAGGGCCTGGCAGTCGGACGGCTATGAGTCCGCCCGTGACGTCCTCACCCCCTTCCTGCCGCTCATCAACTTTGAACAGCAGGCCAAGATCGCCCTTTCCGTCCGCAAGGAACTGTTCAAAAACCGCGGACTGATCAAGGAATCCTCCGTCCGGGCACCTGCCGCACCCTTCCCGGAAGTCCTCCGCGACGGCGTGAACCGGCACCTGGCCGAGGCCGGCCGCGCCCTCGACAACCTGGCCGCCACCACCGCAGGGAGCATCTGATGGATCTTGGCATCAGCGGGAAAACCGCATTCGTGGCGGCCTCCACCGGCGGCCTGGGCCTCGCCGTCGCCCGGGCACTCGCCGCCGAGGGCGCCAGGGTGGCCATCACGGGCCGGCGCCGGGAACGCGCCGAGGAGATAGCGGCCGAACTCCCGGGCGCCATCGCCATCGAAGCGGACCTGAGCACTCCCGAGGGCGTTGCCGCCGCCGTCGAACGCACCGAGCGGGAACTGGGGCCCATCGACATCCTGGTCCTCAACGGCCCCGGCCCCAAGCCCGGGGCGGCCGCCGCCCTGACCGCCGACGACCTGGCCTCCGCGTTTGAGACGCTGGTGCGCCCGCATCACGCACTCGTCTCCCTGGTGCTGCCCGGGATGCGCGAACGCCGCTGGGGGAGGGTGCTGGCCATTGGCTCCTCCGGAGTTGTGGCGCCGCTGCCCAACCTGGCCGTCTCCAACACCGGCCGGGCCGCGCTCGCCGCTTATTTGAAGACCCTTGCGGCGGAGGTGGCCCTGGATGCCGTCACCGTGAACCTGCTGCTGCCGGGCCGGATCGGCACCGACAGGGTGGCCGAACTGGACCAGGCTGCCGCCAAGCGGCGCGGCGTCACGGTGACCGACATTGAACGCGAATCCCTGAAGACCATCCCCGTGCGCCGGTACGGCAACCCCGAGGAGTTCGGTGCGGCCGCGGCCTTCCTGTGCAGCGCCCCGGCGTCCTACATCACCGGCGTCGCGCTGCGGTGCGACGGCGGCCTCATCCGCAGCCTCTAGCTTTCCTTGAACCACAAAGACTAAGGACCATCATGACTTCCACAACGTTTGCCGCCCCCACCGACGCCACCGCCCTGGAGGCGCCGGTTGCCCGGCACCTCATCAACGGCCAGTGGCTGGGCGGGGCCGACGCCACCCGGATGAATCCCGCCCGGCCCGACCAGGTTGCCGCCCACTCGCCGCGGGGCGGTGCCGGGGAGGTCGACGCCGCCATCACCTCGGCCGTCGCGGCGCAGCCGGACTGGGCCGCACTGCCCGCCCCCGCCCGCGGCGCCATCCTTATCGCGGCCGCCGGCCTGCTGGAGGAGCGCGAGGCAACCGTGGCGGCGGACCTGGTCCGGGAGGAGGGAAAGACGCTCGCGGAGGCCAAGGGCGAGGTGAAGCGCGCGGTGGATGTGCTGCGCTTCTTTGGTTCGCTCGGCTGGGCGGCCACGGGGGACGTCCTGCCCAGCGGCACCCCCGGCACCACCATCACCACCCGGCGCGAAGCCATGGGCGTGTTTGCGCTCATCACGCCCTGGAACTTCCCGCTCGCGATCCCGGCCTGGAAGAGCGCGCCTGCCCTGATTTCCGGCAACGCCGTGGTGCTCAAGCCGGCCGAGCTCACCCCGCTGTCTGCCACCCACCTGGCCCGCGCCCTGCACGACGCCGGGGTGCCCGCGGGCATCTTCAACGTGGTCCACGGCAAGGGCAAGGTGGTCGGTGACGCACTGGCCCGCGATCCGCGCATCGCCGGGCTGTCCTTCACCGGCTCCACGGGGGTTGGCCTGGGCCTCCAGAGCATCCTGAACGCCCGCCGGGCCCGCGTCCAGCTTGAAATGGGCGGCAAGAACGCCGTCCTGGTCCTGGACGACGCCGACGCCGCCGCGGCAGCGCAGGTTGTTGCTGCCGGGGCCTTCGGGCTGACGGGCCAGGCCTGCACGGCAACGTCGCGGGTGTACGTGACCCCCGGCGTGCGGGAGGCATTCCTGGCGGAGCTGGTGGCCGCGGCCGCCGCCTATGTTCCGGGAGACGGCCTGGCCCCCGGCGTGCGCCTGGGTGCCGTGGTCAGCGCCGACCAGTTCAATCAGGACGTCGCCGCCGTGCGCGGCGCGGTGGAACGCGGTGGCAGGCTCCTGCACGGCAGTGCTGATCCGGATTCCACTGACGGCTTCTTCTTCGCCCCCGTGGTCCTGGCCGGATTGTCCGACGACGACCCGGCCGTGACCGAGGAGATCTTCGGGCCGATCGTCGCCGTCGTCGAGGTGGCCGACTTTGAGGCCGGGCTCGCGGCCGTCAACAATTCCCGGTACGGGCTGACGGCCGGCATCTGCACCAACAGCCTGAAGTTCTCCACCGAATTTGCCGCCCGCGTGCAGGCCGGAGTGGTGAAGGTCAACCGGCCCACCTCGGGCCTTGATTTGAACGTGCCGTTTGGCGGCGTCAAGGATTCCTCCACGAACACCTTCCGCGAGCAGGGCCGCACGGCGCTGGACTTCTACACCTGGGGAAAGACCGTCTACACAGGGATCTAATCCGCTCCACCACCGTTGAGAGCCCAGATAATCTCAGGATTATCTGGGCTCTCAACGGCTTTAAGGGGTGATGTGCCCCCTCAACTTTTCCCTAGAGCGCGTGCGAGGCGCTCCTGCGGCGGCGCATGATGACGCCGCCGGTCACCAGTGCCATGGCCGCCAGGACCCAGCCGGCCACGGTGGTGCCGGTGACGGCCAGTGAACCCGGGCGGTCATTCCCGCCGGTGGCTGCAGCCGCTGCGGCCGTGCTCGCCTGGTTGCCGGGCAGGGTGAGTGCCGGGGCGGACGACGCCGTTGCCGGAGCCGACGACGACGGCGTTGCGGCGGTCGGTGAGGTTCCCGCCGTCGTGCTCGGTGAAGGGCTTGCCGACGGGCTGGCCGTGGGGAGGACGGCCGCCGGATCCAGCGCCAGGGTCCGGGTCACCGTGAAGAACAAGTCCGTCTGGTCGGTCAGTCCCACCACATTGGCGGCACCGGGACCGTAGGCGGCAATGCGCAGCTGGGAGCCGGTGTGCCCCTGGGATGCGCCCTCGTCGGCCGTGCCGTACGCCATGGTCATGGTTTCGCCATCCGCCGTGGTCAGGCTGCGGGTGAGGCCCGGCGTGGTGCTGCCGGGGTAGATGATCTGGCTGCTGTGGGCGTGGTCGGCCGTCACCACCACCATGGTGTGGCCGTCGGCCTTGGCAAAGTCCAGGGCCGTGGTGACTGCCTCGTCCAGGTCAACGGTCTCGCCGATCTGGCCGCAGGGGTTGGCGGCGTGGTCCTGCTTGTCGATGCTGGCGCCCTCAACCTGCAGGAAGAAGCCCTTCGGGCCGTCCTTGAGCAGCTCGATGGCCTTGCCCGTCATCTGGGACAGCGACGGCTGGGCCGCGGTGCGCTCAGGATTGTCGGTGCACTTGATGGGCGCCTCCGCACCACCCGTGTGGGTGGCGAGGGCGCCCTGCCAGCGGACGGCCATGTTGC